>NZ_JBAKAS010000001.1:0-530085 GCF_038155025.1 Marinomonas sp. TI.3.20
AAAGGTCCGAAGATCCCCTCCTTTCCCCCGTAGGGCGTATGCGGTATTAGCATGCGTTTCCACATGTTGTCCCCCACTACTAGGCAGATTCCTACGCGTTACTCACCCGTCCGCCGCTCGACGCCTGTAGCAAGCTACATCGTTTCCGCTCGACTTGCATGTGTTAAGCCTGCCGCCAGCGTTCAATCTGAGCCATGATCAAACTCTTCAGTTAAAGAACTTGCTCACTCAAATCGTATTACACTAACTATAACTTAATCGATTCGTCACCTAAGCAACAAACCAACATAAAGCGATTGCCGTGTAGACTCTCGTAAGACTTCAATTTTTTTGATCAACTACCTTCCGGTAAAACCGAACGGCGATGATCTTCTGAAGACTCCAGCGAGCGCCCACACAAATTATCTGATTATCTATTTTAAAGAGCGTGCTGACTTGTTGGCTTACTTAGTAAGCTAGACATCGTCTTCGTTGTTGTGAAGCGTTGTCCGTGTCAGCGAGGGCGTATATTAAGGATCTACAGATTTAGTGCAACCCTTTTTCGAGAAAAAAGTGGTTTTATCGCGATTAATTTAAAAGAAACGATAGATAGGTCAATTAACCAACAAAAAAGCCCATTACCTGTACAAATAATGGGCTTTTTATAGTGAATCCAGTCAAGCTTTGACGTTTTAGGACTTTATTGATTGTTCTCGTCGGCGCTTAACTTCATATACGATAGCAAAAATCACGGTAATAGAGATCATCACCAAGCCTAAAGCATTTACCGCAGGTGTTAGTCCCGTTCTCACTTTAGAAGCGATATACACGGTTAACGTTGTATCGTAACCTTTTACAAACAACGTCGTGTTGTAGTTCTCAAAAGACTGAAGGAAAGCAATACCCGCTGCGGAAATTATCGCCGGCTTAAGATATGGCAATAAGATACGACGAAATGCCTGCCATTGGGTTGCTCCGAGACTCAGCGCCGCATTTTCTAAAGTGCGATCAAAGCGCTGCAAACGAGCTAAAACCATCAACATCACATAGGCTGCAATAAAAGTAGTTTGTGCAATCACCGTCAGCATAATACCGCCAGTCACCGAGAATCGTTTCCAAAAGATCAATGTAGAAATACCAATAATAACGCCCGGCGTTAATAATGGAGACATCATGATTGCATATAATAGTGTCTTACCTTTACCTTGTACCGTCGAAAGAAACAACGCACAACAAATACCGATAGGTACTGCAACCAGTAGAACACCAATCGCGACAACTACACTAATCCACAAGGCATGCCACATTTGATCATCTTGTGCCAAGGCCTTAAACCATTTTAAGGTCGCTCCCTTCCATGGAGAGATGGTTGGAAAGCGGCTATTATTAAACGTCGCCAAACCCATAATAATGAGCGGCGTGAATAAGTATAAGAAAAAGACCCCAATATAGAAACGAACACCAAGCCGCATAATTGTTTCAGACTTCATTTTGCAATGTCCCCCAAACCTACATTAAAGACTCGCATCACCAAAGCAATAAAGCCAATACAGATGATCAGCAGCAAGAATGCATAGGCGGCACCTTGATTCCAGTCACCCCCTTCAAAGAACCAATTATAAATAATCTGAGTAAACCATCGACTCCCTGGTGACCCCAATATAGAAGGCACTGCATAACTACCCGCTGCCAACATAAACGTCATAATACAGCCAGTAGCGATCCCAGGCTTAGCATGAGGAATAACAACCCGCCAATGGGTACGAATCCAACCGGCTCCCAAACTACGGGCCGCCTTAACTTGATTACTATCTAAGCTTTCAATGGCATTATAAATGGGGAAAATCATAAACAGAATATAGGCGTACACCATCCCAATAAGAACACCACCATCTCCAGATAAAAACCGAATTGGTCTCTGAATAAAACCCAAAGAAAGCAACAAGGCATTCAAAGGACCTTTATATGCCAAAATGATATACCAAGAAAAAGTGCGTAGTATTTCATTGATCCAAAAAGGAATAATCAATAACACCAAGCACAATGCCGCTTTTTGAGGAGTGGCGACTTTTGCCAGATAAAAAGCAATTGGATAACTAACTAACAAAGTGATAGAGGTAACTAACACACTAGACCAAATCGTTTTAAAGAAAATCTTAAGGTGTATTTCATTCGTAAATAAAGTGTTGTAGTTAGCCAATGTGTAAATATCTTTTGGGCCACCAATATCGACAGGAAGCAGATTAGGACGAAATGAGTAATCCACCATTAATAACTGTGGAAGCACTACCAACCCAATAATCCAAATAGCAATCATGCCAATGACACCGACCGCTAGCCCACTACCAAAGCGGGCTTTTAGCTGGTTAAACATGAGCACTTTCTCCTAAAATAATCGCATCTTCAACATTATAAGATAGCGATACATTTGCGCCTTTCATTAAGCTTTCCGAATACTGGCGAGACTCTAACTGAATAGCCAAATTACTCCCTGCTTGGGTATTAGCATTTAAAGTAAGGTACGAACCTTCAAAATTGACTTCTTCTATTACACTTGGAATGGTTAGCATGTTTTCTTCTGCACTTAAGCGTAAATGCTCCGGGCGAATGAAGACAGTAGCTTGATCTCCAATTTTCACGGCACCCTGAACTCGGCCACATAAATGCCCCAATGGCCCACAATCCATTTCAGCAATACCATTGTTGATACTCAAAACCTTACCTACAATACTGTTATTTTCACCAACAAATGACGCTACGAAAGAAGTTTGTGGATCACGATACAAAGTAATAGGATCCGCAACTTGTTGGAGGCGCCCAGCCGACATAACGCCAACTCGATCAGACATGGTCAAAGCCTCACCTTGGTCATGAGTAATATATATAAAAGTAATGCCTGTTTTACGTTGTATCTCTTTTAACTCAGTGCGCATGTGTTGACGCAGTTTTAGATCTAAGGCAGAAAGAGGCTCATCGAGCAATAACACTTGTGGCTCAACAGCTAACGCCCGAGCAATAGCAATACGCTGGCGTTGTCCGCCTGAAAGCTCAGTCACTTTTTTAGCGGCACTCCCTTCTAAAGCAACTAACTCTAAAAGCCTGTCCGACGCTTTTTTTCGCTCACCTTTCGAAACACCACGAACTTCCAGACCAAACTCAATATTTTCGGCTACGGTCATTAATGGAAATAAAGCGAGGTTTTGAAAAATCATCGATGTTGGACGTTTGTTAGCGGGGACACCGTGCATACTTTGGCCGCCAATTTTTACATCCCCTTGAGTAGGATCTAAAAAACCACTAATCATGTTCAATATAGTCGTTTTACCGCAGCCAGATGGCCCAAGAAAACTAAAAAACTCACCAGACTCGATTTTTAAGTCAGTTTTTTGAATCGCTGTAAAATCACCAAACTCCATAACGACATTATCTAGATGAACACTGCTATCCATATTACCTCTCATTTATTTGTTATAAGTAAAGACCCTAAAATAAAAAAGCCCCTCGCAGCGCAACCACTGCGAGGGGCCTTGCTATTTGCTTACGCAGACAAATAACGGTCTTGATATTCATTACGAAGTGCAACATACCAAGGTTCTTGAATTGGCCACCACCACAAGTTAGCAAGATCTTGTTTGCTATATGATGAGTTAAAGAAATCCTTAGTGGCTTGTGGCAATAAAGCTTCTGCCCCTTTAGCCGTAGAGTTGTAACCTGTCGCTTTCACAAACATAGCGCCAGATTCGGGCGTGTAATACCAGTTAATGAATTCATAAACAGAATCAACATTATTAGCATTTTTAGGCATAACAAAACCTTCCATCCATGCTAACGCGCCTTCTTTAGGAGCACGGAAAACTACTGGTTCGCCTTCGCCACTCAATTTGAAGGCTGTGCTATCCCAAGTTTGGCCAATGATAGCGCCATTAGTCAGAAATGCACCTTGCGCCTCATTTTCAGTCGACCAAAATTGAGCAATAGAGCCCTTATGTTCAACCGCTGTTTTTAAAATAACATCAAAGTTAGCACGCATTGCTTTTTCAGTTTTGTATGAATCCAACAGAGGGAAAGGTAGCTTTCCTTGTTTTTCTAACCACAAACCAATACCAACTAATGCAGAATGCCCCCGAACGGTGACACCACCTGAGTTTTCAGGTAGCCATAGGTCACCATAGCTAAGGTCTTTGCTTACTTTGGCTTCATTTTTATTGTAAGCGATCGCCTCTGTTCCCCAATCTGATGGTGCGAAATAACGCTCACCTTTCACCACACCGCCAACTTCAGAGCCTGTAATAGCGCTATCTAAACAGCCATCCCATTTAATACGCGTTTGATCAAGTGGCTGGACCAAACCGTAATCAACATAACCAGGTACACGGTCGACCGTTGGCATGATGATATCAAAGCCAGTTCCATCAGTAGCTCGTAACGAGTTCAGCAACTCATCATTGGTACCGTAAGGTGTGAATGTGGCATTAATGCCTGTCTTGGCTTTAAAATCAGACAGCATTTCATCTGTGATGTATCCGGCCCAAGCATAAATACGCAGCTCTTTATTAGCCGCAATAGCTCGATTGATAGTAAAGGGTGTGGCTGCAACCGCGCCTGCGACGGAAGCACCTTTTATAAATTGGCGACGAGAAAAGGTCATTCTAGAGCTCCTAGTAATTAGTGCAATTATGGTCTGACTTTCAGAATTTTACATAACGCCTTTAAACTAAACAGACGCCTACGCGACACGTGTTCTTTATTAAACGAGTGGTCAATAAAAACATAATACAAAATAATGACAACCATGTTACCAATAAAAGACGGCTGTTATTAAATAGGTCGCATATGATCAAAAAATGGACGCCTTTCAGTATAATACAATTTATTTCTTGATCATTCCTATATATTTACACATATTACAGCCAGAGAGCTAGCGGTTCGAATACAAACATTAATCAACTTACAATCAAAGAGTACTTTTAAAAGATCTGCCTTTATGTCAAATAACGAACATCAATGATAGAAAAATGACAAAAAAAAACCAGCAAAGGAGCTGGTTTTTAAATACATAAAAGGTAGATGACTCGTTAAAATAGAACGCGCGCTTTAACGGTTCCATCAATTTCTTTTAACTTTTCAAGAGCCATTTCACCAGCCTCTGCAGACACATCCATTACCATGTAGCCTAGTTTTTCAGTGGTTCGCAAATACTGACCAGTAATGTTGATGTCATTGTCAGAGAAAATAGCGTTAATTTTGGACAACACACCTGGGCGGTTTTCATGAATATGCAGAATTCGATAATTGTCCGCTTGTGATGGTAGCGCCACCTCAGGGAAATTAACCGCTGCAATCGTAGTACCCACATCCGAATATTTAATCAGTTTTTCAGCCACTTCAATGCCAATATTTTCTTGGGCTTCCATGGTGCTACCACCTATATGTGGTGTCAGGATAACATTGTCCAAACCACGTAAAGGGGAAACGAATTCTTCAGTGTTACTTTTTGGCTCAACTGGGAATACATCAACCGCAGCTCCACTAAGATTTCCAGCCTTAATAGCATCAGCCACGGCGCCTAAATCTGCAACCGTACCACGAGAAGCATTAATGAAGATGGATCCTTTCTTCATTTTTGCCACTTCTTTAGCACCAAACATCATTTTTGTGGAGTTCGTTTCAGGCACATGCAAACTCACAACATCACAAACTGAAAGCAGCTCATTTAAACTCTTGATTTGACGAGCATTACCCAATGGTAGTTTTGTTACAATATCGTAGAAACATACGTCCATACCAAGGGATTCGGCTAAAACACTTAACTGCGTTCCGATACTACCGTAACCAATGATACCAAGACGTTTTCCGCGAGTTTCAAAAGAGCCTACAGCAGATTTAATCCAACCACCGCGATGACAAGCCGCATTCTTTTCTGGAATGCCGCGCAACAACAAAATAGCTTGAGCAAGCACTAATTCAGCCACACTACGAGTATTTGAAAAAGGTGCATTAAAAACAACGATGCCCTTCTCGCTCGCCGCGTTCAAATCAACTTGGTTCGTACCAATACAGAAACAACCAATCGCTACTAATTTATCGGCATGCGACAGTACTTTCTCTGTTAATTGTGTGCGAGAGCGTAAACCAATGAAGTGGGCTTCTGAAATTTTTTGAATAAGTTCTTCTTCAGCAAGCGCCGTCTTATGGTATTCAATATTAGTATAACCAGCGGAATGGAACGCATCTAATGCAGACTGATGCACGCCTTCTAGTAATAAAATTTTGATTTTGTTTTTGTCTAGTGAGGTGTTGCTCATGGCTCGTTCGACTTCTCTATTATGGTGGGGGGGAAATTCACTTAAATATGTTACCACAGAACATTATGTGTCGTATTAAAGATACTGGAATGTCTTTCATTATGTTAAGAGCAAAACTAATACAAACTGCCGTTTTCTTTTTTGCTACGCATTGTTCAAAGAGCGAACAAAACAACAACGCTACTTAGGCAATAAAAAAGGGACTAAAAAGCCCCCTTCTCAATGATTACTCGCTTTCTAAGCGTTCTAAGAAAACACCTGTTTCCACATGATGCGTATAAGGGAACTGATCAAACATGGCATAGCGAACCACTTTGTGAGTGCTCGCTAGCGCTTCTAAGTTCGCCTTCAAGGTCTCAGGATTGCAAGAAATATAAAGAATGCGATCAACCTTACGAATCAACTCAACCGTCGCGTCATCTAACCCTGCTCGTGGCGGATCTACCAACACAACAGATGGCGACAAGGCATCGACACCGGCTTGTAATAAGGTCTTCGGCAACTCAGTTTCGCCGTTCAACGCGGCCGATACATCTTCACTGGCCATTTTCACGACCTGAACATTGCTCATTCCATTTATTGCAATGTTTAGCTGGGCAGAGTTTACCGATACTTTTGATATCTCTGTGGCCACCACACGGTCAAATCGACGCGCTAATGGAATAGAAAAGTTACCGTTACCACAATACATTTCCAGCAAATCACCAGACAGACCTTCGGTCACATCAAGCGCCCATTCCAACATTTTTTCACTGATACCAGCATTCGGCTGAGTGAAACTATTTTCTACTTGTTGGTAATGAAATTTCTGACCATGTACGGTCAATGTTTCCATGACAAAATCACGGGTCAGAATTTGTTTTTTCTTACGACTGCGACCGATAAAATGACAAGCAGGGAACCCGTCACTCATTAAACGAGCTGCTTGGTTCCATTCATCGTCAATTGGTTTATGGTAAAGCAGACTGATCAAAGCTTCGCCTGTGGTAGTCGTGAGAAAGTCCACTTGAAATAACTTGTGGCGCAACACAGGAACATCTCGTACAGCATTAATCAATGCAGGCATCAATTCGTTAATAAGAGTCGACGCTGCTAGGAATTGATCCGTTCGAATTGGCGTTCTTGGGTCGGTCGAATCAAACATTGCATAGTACAAATCATCGCCTTCATGCCAAATACGGAATTCGGCTCTCATTCGATAGTGAATCGGCTCACTAGCAAATATTTCCAGATCAGGTAATGACAAGTCGGCCATTAATCGAGTCAGCTCTGTATGTTTTTCTTCAAGCTGCTTTTCGTACAATTCAGGTTGGATTTGATCCGGTCTCATGACACATTCTCTTAAAAACGATGGAAACTCACCACAGTAGGCGCGGCATTATACGAGTTCCAACCAGACAAATCTAATCACTACTCTCTATCTATGCATACGAACTCACTTATGAGCTAAATAAGAGTCACCAAAAAGTATTTCTAAAGACAATGTGAGAGAGAATTCACCACGGTAATTCTCATCTTCTTGGTAAGTCATTTGTGGCTTAACATGCCCAATAAGCCAATTTTTATGTAACAAACGACTGTAGTCCACAAAATACAAAACGCTATCGCCTCCAGTATCTCCTCCTTCGGCTTGCAAAAAACTAAGCTGGTATAAGAGTCGATTTTTATCATTTAGCGCCTGACTGAGGAAAAAATCTTCTCGATAGTAAATCTCATCATCTTGGGCAAGCCATGTAGAACCAAAACGACCACCATATTGAAAAGTATCACCCAGTTGATGTGCATACCCTAACTTATAACGTAGTCCAGTCCCCTCACTATAGTAAGCGAAAGCCTCTTCCTGCTGATACCATCGCCACTGTTGATACTCATGTCCTTGGGAAAATCGTGCCCGTAAAAAAGGGTTTAAAGGAAATTCTAGCAACACACCACTGTCAAAATCAGCCCCCCAACTCTTTTTGATATAACGCACTGCCGCTGACACATTTGATTTCACCGCTGAATTAACAACGCTGCTGTCTCGTGTCGCTTCACTGGTTTTATTATCGTTCGTCAAATTATCGCCATCCGACTCAATAACAAGTCGCAGCCTATTTTTAGTATTAGGTAACTTTAAACGAGCATTAAAATTGAAGAAACCATCGACGCCATCACTACTGAATATTGGGCCAAACCGCATCCGTACATAACTTTCATTAGATTGGATACTGTTATTACCAGATAAAAAGGCGTCTATATTACGAGACCAACTCCCTACTGTTTCTGATACCGATTGATGCGTCGCTTGCCACCAGCTGTCGCTTTCTTCTTGCGACACCTGGTGGTTTTCACCTATATAGTTAGCGCTGTCGCCACTCTTTTCCGCAAAGACCGAAGAAGACAATA
This sequence comes from Marinomonas sp. TI.3.20, assembly GCF_038155025.1. Taxonomy (NCBI): domain Bacteria; kingdom Pseudomonadati; phylum Pseudomonadota; class Gammaproteobacteria; order Oceanospirillales; family Oceanospirillaceae; genus Marinomonas; species Marinomonas sp. TI.3.20. The sequence continues at coordinate 8,670 of NZ_JBAKAS010000001.1, forward strand.
GAAGACAACCTGACAGAAGAATAGCGTCCTTGCAATATGCCATCTAACTAATCAGCCTTAAGCATTTGCTGAATCATCAAAGAGGAGTTTTCTGCCGCTAGTTTCAGGTATTCATCAAAGCTTTGAGGCGACTCTTTACCCGCGATATCAGACAATGAACGAACAACAACAAAAGGCGTTCCAAATTTAAAGCACACTTGTGCAACCGCCGCCGCTTCCATCTCAGCGGCAATCATTTTCGGAAACAACGCTCTAACCGCTTCTACTCGCACTGGGTCATTCATAAAGCTATCACCCGTACCAATCAAGCCTACTTTGGCTTTGACACGGTTAACCGCTTGGACAGCAGCTTGCGCTTGCTTGATCAATACCGCATCCGCTTCATAAGTAGCTGGCATGCTTGGTACTTGACCCATAGGATAGCCAAACGCGGTCACATCAACATCATGATGTACAACGTGATCGGAAATCACCACATCTCCTACGCTTAGCTCTTCTGCAAAACCACCAGCAGAGCCAATATTGATAACGTATTCTGGAGAGAATTTTGACAGCAATAGCGTGGTCGACAAAGCCGCATTGACTTTACCAATGCCAGATTGCAGAAGCACCACGTCTTTTCCCTCAAACTGACCGATGAAAAAATCACAACCCGCAACACTCTCTTTGCGCACATCGTCCATCCAAGATTTAATAACGGTCACTTCTTCATCCATTGCACCGATTAAACCAATCACCTTACTCATTTATTTCTCCTACAGACGTTTAGCATTGAATAAATTCTTTCAACGCATCTATTTGTTCCCCTGAATAAGGGGTATTCATTTCAAAAAGTGTGACATTGTCTGGCTGGTTAGGCCACTTTTGCACCGCAAAAAAACGCACCTTAGGATAGTTAGCCTGTATACGAAGTAACAAACTACTGACCTGTGGCTCTAAAAGAATAATGACGATATCTGAATGATACGGCAAAAAGGCCTCATACTCAGATAAGTCGGCCAACCACTGAGACATAACAGATTTTTTCTCTAATTCAGCATACCAAATGGCTTTAGCCACTCTGCTACCACCCACAATAACCCAAGCCAATCCTTGCTCGCCTAAATAAGTTGGTACAATAGCCGCTCGCTGAGAAGCCTTAGCAATCGCTTGCTGCAGATTATAATCAAACACACAACCCGTAACAGAAAAGACATCGTGTGCATCGGTCTCTTGGGGAGTGGAATTCAACCAAATTACTGGAAGCTCAGTTCGATTGTGCTGAATTTCTAAATTTTTCGTCATACCCCGCTGAATATCTACTTCCCTATGACACCCTATAACAACAGCATCGAAATGCGGTGCGGCCGTGGCCTGCATGAAAAAGTCATCACTCGATAAATAAGTTTCTAATTGCACGCCCAAACGCACTAAGCTTTCTTGCACTCTATCGGAATTAGGATAGTCATTTATGACCCAAGCCACGATCAAATCATCAGGCAACGCAGTCACTTCTTGGACGTATGATTGAAATGGCACATGAATCTTTAATGCGTTGCTGCGTAGCTTATGAAATTGACCACCGAGCTGCTTAATAATAATTGTCGAGGCCCAGTTAAAGAAAGGTCGAGATAAGATGTCATTACTCACTACAATTTCTAGCATTCCCTGATCAAATCGAAGTGAAATGCTTCTATCTTCCATGGCGTTTGTCACCGACATCATAACAGAGAGACGAAGCAGCATCTTAAAGTAAGCGTTCGCCGAGATCTCAACGGCGCCGGACTCTACGCCGCAATCAATTCTAATCATGCCGACATCTAGACCTAAAACTTGCATTACATGAGAGCTTTCGCAACTAAAAACATGACCTATAGATTCAAGCTCAGCATCTTCAACTTCACTTTGAGCCCCTTCAAGGATAGTCAACACTAAACCGATCCAGCCTTGCACATAACCTTTAGGCGAATAAGATGGCAACTGAGATAACTGCGTCATTTCATTGAGCAACATATCAACTTCCAACCTTCGACTTAAATCTAAAGAAGATGGCTTCAATTGTTCGAGCTGCCAAGACAGACGCTTTTCTTGCGTCGTATTTCGACCAACCAGCACAATACTTCTAAATGAATTTTCGTTCATAAAGGAATAGGCCTGCCAATGGTAGATCCCATTGATATGCGCAATAGTCAGCTCAAATGAAACACCGATCCCTCCTTTTAATGCCTCTTGAATCGCTTGATGGCAAGAGATAGGCATGAAATCAAACACCGTCCGTGAATGTTCATACTGAGGGAATAATTGCATTGCTTCACGGTTAATTTCTTTTACCTCAGCCATTTCATTACAAAAGATAATGGCAGAATGAGTCGACTCTAATAACAGCTGAAAGCGACTTTCCTTAGCGTCTAAATAACTTCGGTACTGAAGGTTCTTCGTTTGAATAGGCTCTAACTCGGTAAACACCAGTTGATCATTTTCAGGTTGCTTAGCGATCATACTCAATGGGGCGAATACGAGGCGCTTGAACAGAAGAATCAAAAAAACGTATAAAACCGCTAAGACTGAAAACACAAGCAGCAATACACGCAACCAAGAAGATATCATCACCTCAGTTATGGGCATTCGCTTAGCAATACTAATCCGGAATTTACTGCCATAAACGGGCGTTTTCATATCACGAGTAGTAGATACAACACTGTCAGATGGATCGAAGCCCACCTGGCTTTCTTTCAATAGCAAAGCATCAGTATGACGATCATAAACCTGTACTAGATCAGACTCAGCCCCATCTAACAACTCACTGGAAAGCGTAAGATTATTGTTTAAAGAGATAAACCCATAAAGATACCCAAGAAGAACACGATCCCTAGATACGATCTTTTTCTTGTACATTAGAAGTATCGCATCGTCATCCGTTGTTACTTTCACCCAATGATTAATCTTCCCCGTTGATAACAATGTAGGTAACTTATCTTGGGTATACACTCGAGCCCTTGGATCTGTAGCACCTTTGCGCTTAGACCAATCAATGTAGAAGAAATCCAATCCACCAAAAAAAAGTATTTCATGATGCGAAAACAACATCTTGAGCTCGTCACCTGATTGGTAGTTACTCAATACTAAATCTTGGCTGATATAACCCATTTCATACTCAGCACGAGTCAAATAATCATTAAACACTTGTTCAACCACTTGTATTCGAACCGCTAAATTTGCTTTGGCGTCATTACGAATACCTCTATCGACAGCCACAATAGAAATGGCTCCCGTCAATAAAAAGGTTAATATAAACAGCATTAATACTTTATAAAAAGCCCGCTGCTGTAGGTTGATGACTTCCTTCACAAAACCACCGCAGAGTAACGAAAAACTCGCTGCATCATTAAATTCAAACTTTCAGGGTCAATGTCAGTCGACACAAGTGACGCCCGTGCAATATAGAGTTCTGGCGCAGTCTCTCCTTCCATACCTTTTTTTATGGCTTCAGCCGCAGCAATCGCTAAATCATCCCATGCAAAAAAAGTACTCACGAGCACAAGATGGCTCTTTAAATTAGCCACTTCATCCTTAGAAAGTCCCCAGCTATTGGTTTGTACTTTCATACTTGATGAGCTTTCTTTTATCGCCGTAACTACACCATCAGAAATATTTTGTGTACAACTAAAAATAAAGTCGATTGATTTTTTCTTTAGCAATACTTGGGCGTATTTCAAGGCACTCTGCTTATCATTATGCATAGTTTGAACCAGCTGAATTGATCGGTTTTCCTTAGCCATAGCGTCCAAAAAAGTATTACACCGCCTATCACCTAAATAACCTGAATCCACTACAAATGCTGCAACCCTTGCAGTTGAAGGCAACTGACGATGAAGATAACTAACAAGTGAATCCACAGCCTTTACTTGGTCAAACCCTATGTACATAAATGGTGAATGGTTCTGCCAATTAGTTAGTGGGGTCGACATGCCATAAAAAATAATTTTTGTGCGATCATCCCGTAACATTTTCTCGATGTAACGACTCTGCACTAGATCTAAATCTGTAATAATTAAATAGTCAGGCCGAGATTGTTTTAACTTATCGTATTCTGCCGCATCATAGTGATTACGTTTTCCATAAAGAACGTCCAATCGATAGTTAATCTTTAATTCTTTCATACGATGATTAAAAGCGCTTAATAAGGAGCGGTTCTTTGGCGACTTAGTCTGATCAGATAGCAAGATGGATATCTGTATAGGTCGGCGCTGTTGGATTTTGAGGGGGATAGGTGGAGAATTAACCGTGCCAGCAAACTTCTCACTTAACGACCATTGCCCAGGATATAACGCGTAAAAATGAGCACTGTCCATGACAAACGGCTGCACATTCGCCGCATAAAGGGGCATAAGCCAGCTCATAATAACGATTAAAAACAGCCTGAAAGAGAGTCGTCGCATTATTAGATCCGATAGTGCTTCGATTAAGAAGCCGTATTAAGAGTACGCAACAAAAAAGATAAGCGGTATCACAAAGCAACACAAGCGATCGCCAGAGAAAATACGAATGAATTGCCAAATAGGCAAATTTTAGACATAAAAAAAGCCGACATAAAGTCAGCTTTTTTTAAATATGGTGCGGAAGGAGAGACTCGAACTCTCACGCCGTGAAGCACTGGAACCTAAATCCAGCGTGTCTACCAATTCCACCACTCCCGCAAGGAATGGCGAGCATTATAGGCAAATCATTTTTCTGGTCAACACTTTTTTTCAATTATCTGATAAAAAGTACAAAACAATTTCCATAGGCTCGCCTTCAGGCATTAATCGCGATTAAAAATTGCGACCGTTTAGGTACTCACCACGCTCATAGCGCACTGCCATCTCTTCAAGATCCATCGTTTGGATACGAGACGCTTGTCCAGCACAGCCAAAGGCTTCGTAACGGTCAATACAAACCGCCTTCATGGCTTTGATGCTTTCGGTTAGATACTTACGAGGGTCAAAGTTGCCTTTATGCTCTGCAAGGCTACGACGAATCGCACCCGTTGCCGCCAAGCGCAAGTCAGTATCTATGTTCACTTTACGAACACCGTAACGAATCGCTTTCACGATTTCTTCAACAGGCACACCGTAAGTTTCTGGGATCTCACCACCAAACTCATTGATGATTTCCAACCAGTCTTGCGGTACTGAAGAAGAACCATGCAATACAATGTGTGTATTAGGCAGCAATTCAACAATCTTCGCGATGCGCTCGATATCTAAGATGTCACCTGTTGGTGGGCGAGTGAATTTGTACGCTCCGTGGCTCGTACCGATGGCTACCGCTAGCGCATCAATGCCCGTTGCATTAACAAAATCTACTGCTTCTTGTGGGTCGGTTAGCATTTGATCCATGGTCAAAATGCCGGCCGCGCCAACACCATCTTCTTCACCAGCTTCACCCGTTTCTAGCGATCCAAGTACACCCAACTCACCCTCAACAGACACACCACAAGCGTGAGCAAACTCAACCGTACGACGAGTCACATCAACGTTGTAATCATAACTGGCTGGCGTTTTCCCATCAGCCATTAGAGAGCCATCCATCATAACGGATGAGAACCCAAGTTGGATGGAACGTTGGCAGATCGCAGGAGACGTACCATGATCCTGATGCATAACGACAGGAATATGCGGAAAGTCTTCAATTGCTGCAGAGATAAGGTGGCGAAGGAAGTGAGACCCTGCATATTGACGAGCCCCTGCAGAGGCTTGCATGATAACAGGAGAATTCACCTCATTCGCGGCTTCCATAATAGCTTTAACCTGCTCCATGTTATTCACATTAAAAGCAGGAAGACCGTAGCTGTGCTCAGCAGCGTGATCCAACAATTGACGCATACTAATTAAAGGCATAAAGATTTTCCTCTGACAATAATCCCCTATGCACATCATAAGGGACGGAGTTATGGCGAACTCTCTGGTTATTTAATTTTTTATATGCACGAGTGCATTTGGCTTACGCCTTATCGTTATTGTCATCCTCGACACAGGTATCGAGCTAGTCACTCTAGTTTTATTATCCGCCGACTCATCATCATAAAGATCCGGTCAGCGTGATTGGCTTTACGCCTTTATTATAACAGACATTTTCTGGTCGTATTTTGATACTAACCTTGCGCGCGGCTCTCTAACATCGCAACCGCAGGAAGTACTTTTCCTTCAACAAATTCAAGAAATGCACCGCCGCCAGTTGAAATATAAGACACGTGATCTGTAATATCATATTTATCAACAGCGGCCAATGTGTCACCACCGCCAGCAATAGAGAAGCCTTCACTTTTCGCGATCGCCATAGCTAATGCTTTAGTACCACTACCAAACTGATCAAATTCAAAAACGCCAACAGGACCATTCCAGATAATCGTTTTTGAATTTTCTAACAAGGCTGCAAACGCGGCAGCGGCTTTTGGTCCTATGTCTAAAATCATATCATCAGGGCCAACATCTTTAGCGTCTTTAATAATCGCCTCGGCATCCGGTGAAAACGCCGTTGCAACCACAACATCTTCAGGCAGTGGAATGCTGGTTTTTGCCATCAAGGCTTTAGCTTGTGGAATCAAGTCTTCTTCGTACAAAGATTTACCAACTGGAAAACCTGCAGCAGCAAGGAAGGTGTTCGCAATACCACCACCAACAATAAGCTGATCAACTTTATCAGACAATGTTTCAAGCACAGTAAGCTTAGTCGACACTTTAGAGCCGCCAACAATGGCTGCCATCGGATGAGCAGGATTAGCCAGCGCTTTTTCTAATGCTTCTAGCTCGGTGACAAGCAATGGACCTGCACAAGCAATCGGCGCGAATTTTGCCACACCATGAGTTGATGCTTGAGCACGATGAGAGGTGCCAAATGCGTCCATTACAAAGACATCACATAACGCCGCCATTTTCTTAGACAATGCTTCGTCATCACTTTTTTCGCCTGTGTTAAAGCGCACATTCTCAACTAAAACAAGTTGGCCTGCTTCAACGTCTACACCGTCCAACCAATCTTTAACCAAAGGAACATCTTGACCTAGTAAAGAAGACAAATGCTTAGCGACAGGTAGCAAAGAATACTCTTCTTCGTATACGCCTTCCGTAGGGCGGCCTAAATGAGACATAACCATAACTTTCGCGCCCGCGGCTAAAGCTAGTTTTAATGTAGGTAAGGCAGCACAAATACGAGCATCGCTCGTTACTTTTCCATCTTTCACTGGCACATTAAGATCTTCACGAATCAATACTCGCTTATTCGCGAGATCCACATCTTTCATTTTAATTACGGTCATGCACACTTTCCTCGTCATTTATAGAATTCTACACAGCGAACCCTAGAGCATTACCTGATGATGACATCAGCCCAATATTTGGCCACATCCAACATACGGTTGGCATAGCCCCATTCATTATCAAACCAACACAATAGCTTTACCATACGACCATCAATAACCTGCGTTTGTGTACCATCAACGATCACTGAACGTGGATCATGATTAAAATCCACAGACGCATGAGGCTCATTAGTAAACCCAAGCAAGCCAGCATACTTTAAGCTTGCCGCTTGCTGCAGCCTTTGATTAATTTCTTCCTTCGTCACTGCTTTTTCTGTACGCAAAACTAGATCTATCACAGAAACATTCAGCGTTGGGACTCGAACTGCGTTACACCCTACCTTTCCCTCTAAGTCCGGCATTAAGCGTGCGATGCCGCGTGATAGCCCCGTGTTGACAGGTATGATGGAACTAAGCGCAGAACGAGTCAGACGTAGATCTTTAGGGTTATAGCCATCAATAACTGGCTGATCGTTCATAGCAGAATGTATTGTTTGCGCCATTCCGTGCTCAATACCCGTAAATTCCTTAATCGTATCTAATACGGGGATCAAGCAATTTGTTGTACAAGACGCGGCCGAAATAATCCTCTGATTGGCTTTCACTTGATCTTGGTTAAAACCAAAAACAATGGTGGCATCCACATCTGAAGCGGCAGGCTGAGATAAAAGCAAACGCGGAACGCCCGCATCCAAATAGGCTTGGGCACTATTACGTTCAGAAAAACTGCCAGAACATTCCAATACCATATCAATATTTAGCGACGCCCAATCTAGTAGTTCCGGTGTTTCACAATGAAAACAACGAATTTTATCATCACCTACAATTAGACTGTTTTCACTAATACTAACAGGTTTAGGGAAGCGACCATGAGTGGTGTCATAGCGCGTAAGATAACTGATTGTCTCGATATCAGACAGTTCATTAATCGCCACAACCTGAAGATGGTCGCGGTAGTCGTTTTCATATAAAGCCCGTAGTACAGAACGCCCTATGCGACCATAACCATTGATAGCAACTCGTAACATAGCCCTACTTCATCACAATAAAGAACCTTCTATCGGCTCTTCATAAAAAAATAAGAAAAAATAGGCGCGCTAAAAGGCGCGCCTATTATGTTAGATTCTACGTTTAAGCAGATAACAATTTTTCAGCTGTTGCGACAACATTGTCGACAGTGAAGCCAAAATACTCCAACAGAGCACCACCAGGGGCAGATTCTCCAAAAGTAGACATCCCCACCATTGCGCCGTCAAAACCAACGTATTTGTACCAAAAGTCCACATGCGCAGCTTCAATCGCCACACGTTTAGTCACATTACTTGGTAATACAGACGCTTTGTAGTCAGCATCTTGTGCATCAAACACCGTGGTAGAAGGCATAGAAACAACACGTACTTTCGTACCTTTAGCTGTTAATGCTTCTGCAGAAGACATAGCAAGACCAACTTCAGACCCTGTCGCCATCAAGATCAAATCTGGCGTGCCAGCACAATCTTGTAGAACGTAACCACCCTTCGCAACATTTGCCAACTGCTCAGCCGTACGTGCTTGTGCAGGTAAACCTTGGCGAGAGAAGATCAATGATGTTGGGCCATCACGACGTTCGATTGCGGCTTTCCAAGAAACCGCAGTTTCTGCTGCATCACAAGGACGCCACACCGACATATTTGGCGTCATACGCAAGTTAGCTAGTTGCTCAACTGGCTGATGCGTAGGACCATCTTCACCTTGACCAATAGAGTCATGGGTATAAACAAAAATGTTACGAATGCCCATCAAAGCAGACATACGTACCGCATTGCGAGCGTACTCCATAAACATCATGAAGGTCGCACCGTAGTTAATAAAACCACCGTGTAGAGACGCACCATTCATAATGCCACTCATACCAAACTCACGCACACCGTAGTAGATGTAGTTACCAGCTGCGTCGTCTTGAATGCCTTTAGAGCCAGACCAAAGCGTTAAGTTAGAACCCGCTAGATCGGCAGAACCACCAAGCAATTCAGGTAAGATAGCACCAAACGTACCAATGGCATTTTGCGACGCTTTACGGCTTGCAATGCTCTCGCCTTTGTCTTGGCATTCTTGAATAAAAGCTTGTGCCTTTTCTTCAAAATCAGTTGGTAAGTCGCCTTTCAATACACGACGGTCAAACTCTGCTGCCAACTCAGGGAAAGCAACTTTATACGCTTCAAAAGAGGCTTCCCATTGTGTTTGTGCGGATACGCCTTTTTCTTTGGCATCCCAACCAGCATAAACATCAGCAGGCACTTCAAATGGCGCGTGCTTCCAACCAAGAAATTCACGTGCTGCGGCGATTTCTGCATCGCCTAATGGCGCACCATGGCAATCGTGACTGCCAGATTTATTTGGCGAACCAAAACCGATGATTGTTTTACAACAAATCAATGTTGGTTTAGAGGTTTCTGCTTTTGCCGCTTCGATTGCTGCTTTAATCGCTTCAGGATCGTGTCCATCAACGCCGGCAATAACGTGCCAGCCGTAAGACTCAAAACGCTTAGGCGTATCGTCTGTGAACCAACCTTCTACATGACCATCGATAGAAATACCGTTGTCATCCCAGAATGCGACCAATTTACCAAGGCCTAACGTACCAGCCAATGAACAGGCTTCATGGGAAATACCTTCCATCAAACAGCCATCACCCAAGAAACAATAAGTATTGTGATCAACAATAACGTGCCCTTCGCGGTTAAATTGAGCCGCTAAGGTTTTCTCAGCAATCGCCATGCCTACAGCATTACTGATACCGGCGCCTAATGGGCCAGTCGTTGTCTCAACGCCATCGGTATAACCGTATTCAGGGTGACCCGGTGTTTTAGAATGCAGCTGGCGGAACTGTTTTATATCTTCGATGGACAAGTCGTAACCAGAAAGATGCAACAAAGAATAGATCAGCATAGAACCGTGACCGTTGGACAATACAAAGCGGTCACGATCAGCCCATTTTGAATTGGTTGGGTTATGCTTTAGAAAATCGTTCCATAGCACTTCCGCGATATCTGCCATACCCATTGGGGCACCTGGGTGGCCTGAGTTAGCTTTTTGTACAGCATCCATACTCAGAGCACGTATGGCGTTAGCAAGTTCTTTACGAGACGGCATTGTTATTCCACTCCTGATAGCTCAATGAACAATAAAAATAGGCTTATGCTGGCAGTTAGTCTTGCAATCCCTTGGTCGCTTACGCACCAAAATAAAGCAAGAAAAACGAAACAACATAACTTCTGAACCATCCTAGCAAAAAAGAGCGCCATTTACTCATTAATATGGCGCGGTTAACTTGAATTTTTGGCCTAGGTAGTAGATCATTTATCACACTTACAGCGTCGATTTGTTTCGGCTTGCGGACGCTATATAAAAGCAGCTAAACAGAATCAGTATCACCTGTTTAGTTGCGTTCAATGCTAAGCGGGTTTTTTATGCCTGTTTGGCGCTTATCCATCATTTTTGATAGAGGCCCTAAACATGTCAGAGTATTCTTTATTTACTTCAGAATCCGTTTCTGAAGGTCATCCAGACAAAATTGCAGACCAAGTGTCTGACGCCATCCTTGATGCCATTCTTGAAAAAGACCCAGAAGCACGTGTCGCGTGTGAAACCCTAGTCAAAACAGGCATGGTGCTTGTCGCCGGTGAAGTCCGTACGGACGCTTGGGTAGACATCGAAGAGATCGCTCGCGGCGTGATTCGTGATATCGGTTACAACAGTTCAGACATGGGATTCGATTGGGAATCTTGTGCCGTCATGAACGCCATCGGTAAGCAATCTGCAGATATCGCAGTGGGCGTCGATGAAGCCAGCGAAAAAGAACAAGGCGCGGGTGACCAAGGCTTAATGTTCGGTTTTGCAACAAATGAAACCGATGTACTTATGCCTGCCCCTATTACCTACGCACATCGTTTGGTGCAGCGCCAAGCTGAAGTACGTAAAAACGGCACCTTAGACTTCTTACGCCCAGACGCAAAAAGCCAAGTCACTTTCCGCTACGATGAAAATGGCAAGCCTTGCGCCATCGACGCTGTCGTTCTTTCCACACAACATAGTGCGTCTGTTAAGCAAGCGGATCTTCGCGAAGCGGTAATGGAAGAAATCATCAAACCAGTACTGCCAGCAGAATGGTTGTCTAAAGAGACCAAATACTTCATCAACCCAACAGGTCAATTCATCATCGGTGGTCCTGTGGGTGACTGTGGTTTAACCGGACGTAAAATCATTGTCGATACTTACGGCGGCATGGCACGTCACGGTGGCGGCGCTTTCTCGGGCAAAGATCCATCCAAAGTAGACCGTTCAGCGGCCTACGCGGGTCGTTATGTAGCGAAAAACATCGTTGCTGCAGGATTAGCAGACAAATGTGAGATCCAAATTTCTTATGCTATTGGTGTAGCTGAGCCAACATCTATTAGTATCAATACTTTTGGCACTGGTAAGGTAAGCGACGAGCTGATTTCTCAATTGGTTCGTGAGCACTTCGAATTGCGCCCAGCGGGTCTAGTGAAAATGCTTGATCTAAAAAGACCTATCTACCTACCAACAGCGGCTTATGGCCACTTTGGTCGTACCGGTGATAACTTCACTTGGGAGAAAACCGATAAAGCAGAAGCGTTACGTCGCGCTGCGGGTTTATAATCTTCCGTAATTCCAGTATAAAGCCCTCTCTATGAGGGCTTTTTTATTTATCCATTCTTTTATTGGCTTTTTGTTACTGACGGAGCGTACGAAAACATGCGAATCCCACGAATTTTTGTTGATATAGCCTTGGCTGAGAATTCCAAAGTCGAGCTACCTGATTCTGCCTTTCAGCATGTTTGCAAAGTGCTCCGCTTAAAAAACGGCAATCCAATGCGTTTGTTTAACGGTCAGGGTGGTCAATATCATGGTGAACTTTGTGATGTTGAAAAACGTTCGGCTCATGTCCAACTATCAAACTTCGAAACACTAAATAACGAGTCCCCACTTAAAGTAACGATTGGACAAACGCTCTCGCGCGGAGAACGGATGGATTATGCGATTCAAAAAGCCGTAGAATCTGGCGTTTATGAAATTCAACCGCTTTTCAGCGCCCGTTGCGAAGTCAAACTACAAGACGATCGCCTCGAAAAGCGCTTACAACATTGGCAGCAAATTGCCATCAGTGCCGCTGAGCAATCCGGTCGAGGCATAGTGCCAAAGATCAAAGCGCCAATGAACTTACTTGACTGGGTGCCGAATTGTAACGAAATGTTAAAATTGACGCTGCATCATCACAGCGCAAAACCCATTTCTCAGTATCAGCAACCAAGCAATAACCAAGTCGCCTTATTGATCGGCCCGGAAGGTGGACTAACAGAACAAGAAGTAGATGCCGCGAGAGAACACGGTTTTAACGCCATTGCTCTTGGGCCTCGCGTACTCAGGACAGAAACTGCTCCAGTGGTGGCACTTACCGCGCTAAATTTACTTTGGGGTGACGTTTAACTGTTTTATCTAAAAAGATATTCCTGTTAATGTAACACAACCACTACAGACTAATTGCCAAAATGGATTTAGCATCAACAAAAGATAAATTAAGGGATAAACAAGACATGTTATTGCGAACTCTCATACTGCGTGTAACCTACTTAGGGGTCATTCTTTCCTCTACACATTTGTACGCTTCGACACTAGAAGAAGCGACCTACACTGCGATCAATAATAGTCCTACCGTTCGACAAGCTATTGCCAAATTCCGAGAAGAAAGCCAAAACACAGAAATATCTCGGCACAATGGTTTTTATCCTAGCATTGACCTTGCTGCAGGAGTAGGTAAAGAAACGACCTACGCTGATGTTAGTAATTCAGATGACATTACCTTAACAAGAAGAGAGCTTTCTTTATCCCTTACTCAACCTATTTTTAATGGTTTTGCTACAACTTATGACATTAAGCGCTTAAGTAATGAAGCAGAGGCAGATCGTTGGGATGCATTAGTATCGGTTGAAAATACTGCCCTAAGCGTCGCTCAGGTTTACGCAAACGTACTGCGTTACCGAGAGCTTGTGGATCTGGCAGATATGAATTTAGAAACGCACAAACGAATCTATAGTCAAATCAAGTTAAAAAGCGATACTGGGGTTGGTAGAAAATCTGACTTGAGTCAAATCACCGCCCGCTTAGCAAAAGCGTATGCTAATAGTTATGCTGCCATAAATAATCTTCGCGATGCAGAAAGTAACTACAAAAATACGGTTGGTCAATTGCCGCCAAAAGATATGATTTACCCAGTTCCTGATAAAAGCTTGTTACCTAAAAGCTTAGATGATGCGATCGCTCAAGCTCTGTCAAAAAATCCAACCATCGAAGGTTCTAAATGGGATGTAGAAGCAACAGAGAACTATAAAAAGTCCATTGAAGGCGCCAAATACCCAACAGTTAATTTTGTGGTAGAGCGAACGTGGAATAATAATGTTGATGGTACTACTGGTCGAGATGCTGACTTACAGGCCATGTTCAGACTAAATTACAATTTATACAATGGCGGCAACTACAAACGTAACAAAGAGGTCGCAGCACAACAACAGGTTCAAGCCTCTGAAATACGCAGACAAACGATTCGAGACACCGAACTATCTACTCGTCTTGCTTGGGCCGCTTATGAAGCAACCACAGGACAAAAAGAGCACATTAAGCAATATGTTGTTGCGACAAAAGAGTCTGAAGTCGCTTATGAGAAGCAATTTCGCCTTGGTCGACGCACCCTTCTTGATGTACTTGATAGTGAAAATGAACTGTTCCAAGCTCGACAAGACTATGTCAACGCAGACTACGATGAATTGTTCTCAGAGTTTCGCCTATTCAATGCCAAAGGTGATTTGATGAGGGCATTCAGAATATATCGCCCACCACTACTTGGTTTTAAAGATGAGTTTGATGCTAAGCAACCGGCGCCTACTGGAGCATCACCGATCGAAAAACTAAAAGCAGCCGAAAAAGAAGCGCAGAAAAGCTCAACAGTAATGGTGAAAGAACAAGATACTGTGAAACAGTCAACCACGCAAAAAACAGATGAGAAAGCTCTCGAGAAAGAACTGTTTTTAGACTCTGATAAACAAAGCGGAGGCTGGCAATAAACTTACTACGCAGGATTTTATTAAGCACCGTCAGTTTAAGCTTAACGTTACACGCTGCTGATGGTGTTTCTCTTTATGGAGATAAAATAAAACCTCAGACACTAAAGGACGACGATCACGACGGTGTCATCAACGCTCGAGATAGCTGCCCTAATACGCCACTAGGCTCTTTCGTGTCTATTCAAGGTTGCCCAACGGTAAGCACTTCGGTGCTGTCTATGGACCTAAAAATCCTCTTCAAACCTGATAAATATGATGTCAGTCCGCTCTTTTATGGCCAAATCAAACGCCTAGCTGACTTTCTCATTGCTCACCCGGATACCAAGGTCAGTGTTGAAGGCTATACCGATAATGTTGGCGATAACGAAAGGAATTTAGCCTTATCGATGAATCGAGCTTCTGCGATTACTGATATTCTTGTAGATAAGTTTAAAATTGCTCAAAACCGAGTGAAAGCGGTTGGTTTTGGAGAAAGTAAGCCAATCGCAGAGAATGACACACCAGAAGGCAGAGCAAAAAATCGACGAGTGATTGCCGAAGTGTATGCTGAAAAAACGCAAAGCTTACGAAAGTGGACAATATACAGTGTGGATGAAGATATAAAATAACGTTGATTAAGTTTAATCAAAAAGGAACACTAGGGTGTTTTTTTATCTCAGCGCCCCCATATTCTATAGCATTAGTCCTTATAAACCGATTTTAAGCAGTAGTTAAATTTTGACTCATCGCTTTAGGAAATAACACATGACAATCAAACTTGGTATTGTAATGGATCCGATTGGAGCCATTAATTACAAAAAAGACACTTCTCTCGCCATGTTATGGGCTGCGGCTGAAAAAGGCTGGCAACTCATTTATATGGAACAAAAAGACCTGTTCCTAGATAACGGCAAAGCCTACGCTATGGCGCGATCTTTACAAGTTCATAAAGATCCAAAACACTTTTATGACTTAGGTGAAGAAAGTAAAATAGCATTAGGTGACTTAGATGTTATTTTAATGCGTAAAGACCCACCATTTGATGGCGAGTTTGTCTATAGCACTATGATTCTTGAGCAAGCCGAACGTGATGGCGCTATGGTCGTCAATGATCCCAAAAGTCTACGTGACTGCAATGAGAAACTGTTCGCAACACAATTCCCTGAATGCTGTCCGCCGGTTCTCGTAACACGTCGCGCCGGTTTATTAAGAGCATTTCATCAAGAACACGGTGACGTTATCTTTAAACCGCTCGACGGTATGGGGGGGAGCTCTATTTTCCGCCTTAAAGCAGATGACGCCAATGTCAGTGTGATCATTGAGACGTTGACCCAAATGGGCGCTGAACAAATCATGGCGCAAAAATTTATCCCTGAGATCAAACAAGGTGATAAACGTATTTTAGTGGTCAATGGTGAGCCTATTCCTTACGCTCTAGCACGCATTCCTGCAGCCGGTGAAACGCGTGGTAATCTAGCCGCTGGTGGCCGAGGCGAAGGTCAACCGCTTACCGATCGTGATCGCTGGATCTGTGACCAAGTCATTCCTTCTCTGAAAGAAAAAGGGCTTATGTTCGTTGGCCTTGATGTGATTGGTGATTATTTAACAGAAATAAATGTGACCAGCCCTACATGTGTCCGTGAATTAGACACTCAATTTGGTTTAAACATCGCTATGGTATTGATGGATGCAATAGAAGCCCGCTTAGCTTCCTAACATATCATGCGGGTAGTAGATCGATTTACAATTTCCCTCTTCATTGCCATTAGCGCACACGTGCTAATGGTAGTGCTTGTTGGGTTTGACTTCTCACTGCCAAGCCCAAAACCAAAAACACTTGAAATAACGTTAGTTCAACATACTTCAGAAGCGCCTAAAGAAGCTGATTTTATCGCTCAAGCCAATCAGCAAGCCAGTGGAACAGAACTTAGAAAGCACAAACTGACCACGACAGAAACGGCACGATTCTTAT
This sequence comes from Marinomonas sp. TI.3.20, assembly GCF_038155025.1. Taxonomy (NCBI): domain Bacteria; kingdom Pseudomonadati; phylum Pseudomonadota; class Gammaproteobacteria; order Oceanospirillales; family Oceanospirillaceae; genus Marinomonas; species Marinomonas sp. TI.3.20. Next base: position 25,057 of record NZ_JBAKAS010000001.1, read on the forward strand.
CGGATAACATTAAAGATATTACCCCTCCAGTACAGCCCCAAATTGCCTCAAGTGAACCAGTAAGAGACAAGCAACTGTTAACAACAGATGACCCTGATGCGGTATTCAAAGTTGAAAAAGTACCTGACCACCAACAAAAAACACTTGAAGAGCGCTTTAAAGGTGAAACTCAAATTCCTGATCACCTTTCTAGTGATATTTCCACTCTAGAAGCCTTATTAGATAGACAACGCCAAGCCTATGCTAAGCGACCTAGAATACGCCGACTGACCTCAGTATCTGCCAAGGCAGCTGTCGATGCTAAATACCTTGATAATTGGCGTAGGCGCATTGAACGCATCGGTAATACTCACTATCCAGCGGAAGCCAAACGTCACCATTTATATGGTCAACTTCGTTTAGCCGTTATGCTATTGCCAAATGGGCATGTTGATAGTATCGAGGTTCTACATTCATCGGGTATTCGTGTTCTCGATGATGCCGCCATGAGAATTGTCCGACTGGCAGCACCTTTTGAGGTTTTTCCAGAAGCGCTCAAGAAGAACGTAGATAAATTAGAAATTATTCGGACCTGGCACTTCTTACCTGGCAATGAACTGCAGAGTAAATAAAACACTTCATATTCTAGGCATAAAAAAACCCTCTGCAAACTGAGAGGGTTTTATAATTTTCATGCCAGCAGGCCAATAGGGATCAGCTAAACTGACCATCTCCCATAGCAAGACGTATTTTCTTCATTGCATTTTTTTCTAACTGACGAATACGCTCAGCAGAAACACCATATTCATCGGCCAATTCATGCAGTGTTGATTTGCTGTCAGATAACCAGCGTTGTACTAAAATATTACGACTGCGTTCATCAAGATCAGACATAGCGTCTTCTAGGCGACTGTTTGAATCCGCTTCCCAATTACCGTTCTCTAATAGCGTAGCTGGATTATGAGCATGATCTTCTAAATATTGAGAAGGTGCTTGAAAAGCACTGTCATCATCGTCATCAGCAGAGGCATCGAATGCCATATCAGAAGAACTCAAACGTCCTTCCATTTGACGAACCACTGCTGGCGTAACACCTAAATCACTGGCAACAGATTCTACTTCTGAGTTACTAAACCAAGACAATGTCTTTTTAGCACTACGAAGATTAAAGAACATTTTACGCTGGGCTTTCGTTGTTGCCACTTTCACGATGCGCCAGTTCTTAAGAATAAATTCATGGATTTCTGCTTTAATCCAATGAACAGCAAAAGAAACAAGACGAACACCCACTTCAGGGTTAAAACGTTTTACCGCTTTCATCAAGCCTACATTGCCTTCTTGAATCAGATCACCTTGGGCCAAACCATAGCCTGAGTAACTTTTCGCAATATGAACTACGAATCGTAAGTGTGACATAACCAACGTGCGAGCAGACTCAAGGTCTTCTTTATAATAAAGACTTTCCGCTAATGTCTTTTCTTCATCGGCAGTCAAAATTGGAATTCTACTGACGGCCTGTATGTAAGATTCTAGATTCTGGCCTGGAATCATTATATCTGTAGGCTGGAGAGCTTTACCCATCTCTATTTCCACCTTTTTAAGTTCATAATGTCTATGAATCGATAGTAGCAAGTTAATATCTGTTGTGTGTGACAAAAATGTGAATTAACCGTGTTGTTTGTATAACAATCAAACAAACATGATTTGTGTCACTGTAGCTCTATATGTGTAATATGGCGATTAACGGCAATCCACGCCCCTAATGTGCCAATTAATGAGCTTATAGTTAAACATAAAACAATTTCACCTGCATTAAAAGTCTGCAGCTGAAAACCACCATGATACAGCTCGATTAATCGTTCTGCCGGAGCGCTCACCCACCAGCTAAGTAAGAGAATACACACTGTAGCGAAAAACCCTCCTAATATCCCAAACCAAAACCCCATGTAGAGAAAGGGTCGTCGAATATAGCTATCGGTGGCTCCAACCAACTTCATAACAAGCACTTCATCTCGCCGACTTTCTACTGCCATTCTGATAGTGTTGCCGACAATCAACAGCACAGCAACGACCAATAAAATAGACAAAGCGTACACAAATCGCTGTCCAAAACTCAGTATATTCGCAAGGCGTTGTAACCATTGTGCATCTAATTCTGCGTATTCCACGCCACTTTGAGCAGCAAGCTGATCTCGCAAGGTTTGCAAGTCCGATAAAGATTGCAGATTAACCGCTTCTTTAGGCACCACTTTCAACACGATCGGTAATGGATTTTCAGGCAACGACGATAGAACCTGCTCATAACCACTAGATCGTTCAAAATAGCGTAGGCCCTCTTCTTTCGATACATAATCAACGGACGCAACATCCGCACGAGCAGACAGACGATGAGACAATGCCAACGCTTTAGTGTCATCCACTTGGGGAAACAAATACAGGGTAATAACCGACTGCTGCTCCCAGTTATCCGTTACGGATTGAACGTTTTTCAATACAACATACAAACCACCGGGTAACGACAAGGCAATCGCAATGACCATAACGGTCATAACGGTCGCTAAAGGGTAATTCACTAACCGCATAAAACTCTCGGTTAGAGTGCCTTGATGCTGACGAAGATATTGTCCAATATTAAAGGTAGGGCGCGTCGGCCAGTTATGTTTTGTCGCTTTAATAGATTGCCGTGTGGCACCACGACGAGAAGGTTTCTGAGACATTTAACCAAACCCTCCATCATTCACCATTCGCCCTTGATTTAAAGTCAGTACGCGATGTCGCATTCGTGCAACCAAGGCTAAATCATGACTTGCAACCAACACGGTTACACCAACATTGTTAAATTCTTGAAATAGATTCATGATTTCTGACGATAACCTAGGGTCTAAATTACCTGTTGGCTCATCTGCTAACAAAAGTTGAGGCTTATTGACTACCGCCCGCGCGATGCCAATACGCTGCTGCTCTCCTCCAGACAATGCCATTGGATTATATTTTTCTTTATCCAATAACCCTACTTTATCTAAAGCGGCACGCACTCGCTTTGCTATTTGCTCATGATCAGCACCACTCACTTGTAATGGCAAGGCTACATTATGAAAAACGCTTCGATCAAACAATAACTGATGGTTTTGAAAAACGACACCAACACGTCGTCGATGCTGAGGAATGGCACGACGACTTAGCGTACGTAAATCCACACCATCAACCAGAATTTGGCCTGATGTCTGACGTTCAATCATCATCATGAGCTTCATTAAGGTGCTTTTACCGGCACCGGAATGACCGGTTAGAAACGCCATTTCACCTTGCTGTAAGTGAAAGCTCACTTGCGACAAAGCTTCTTGCCCGCTGTCGTACTTCTTTCCAACTCGCTGAAATTCAATTTCCACGCTATCACGGTATCCTTAGTTCATTGGCAAACAGTAAGAGATAATATTGGTAGCTTACTCTTACTCACTATCAAACAAGGCGTCAATAAATTCTTCTGCGACAAAAGGTCGTAAATCATCGACTTGCTCACCAACCCCAATATAACGAATAGGCAGCCCAAACTGTTTGGCGATAGCAAAAATAATCCCGCCTTTCGCCGTGCCATCTAGTTTAGTCAATGTAATGCCACTGACACCGACGGTTTCAGTAAATAACTTGGCTTGGCTTAAGGCATTTTGTCCTGTGCCGGCATCCAGCACCAACATCACTTCATGAGGGGCTTTAACATCAAGCTTCTGCATAACGCGAACCACTTTGGACAATTCGTTCATCAAGTTCGTTTTGTTTTGCAAACGTCCCGCAGTGTCGGCAATGACAATATCAATGCCCTTGGCTTTAGCGGATTCGATAGCATCATAAATTACCGAAGCAGAATCCGCACCAGTGTGCTGAGCCACCACAGGGACATTATTTCGCTCACCCCAAACTTGTAATTGCTCTACTGCTGCCGCACGAAAAGTATCGCCAGCCGCAAGCATCACACTTTTACCGTCTTGTTGATATTTTTTCGCTAATTTGCCAATGGTAGTCGTTTTACCCACCCCATTTACACCCACCATCAAGATAACAAACGGACCTTCCTGATTAACTGGTACAAGCTCTTTTTGAGAACCGACTAGAATACTTTGCATTTGCGCTTTCAAACTGACTAATAAGGCATCGGCGTCTTTTAGTTCTTTGCGTTTCAGCTTATCCGTTAATTCGTCCATCAAAGACTGCGTCGCATCGATACCAACATCGGCCATCAATAACTGCGTTTCTAGTTCTTCTAATAGATCTTCATCGACTTTTTTGCTGCCAGAAATAATCGACGACAAACCACTACCCAACCCATTTCGAGTACGAGATAGTCCTGATTTTATTCGTTGAGACCAAGACAATGTTGGTTTCTCAGGCGTTTTGTCAATCGCTGTTGCCGTGTGTTCCATCGTAGTGGATGTTGTCTCAGCTTCAACTGCGCCCTCTGACATGGATTTAGCAGATTGCTCAGCACTTACTTCCTGTTCAAGGGCATCAGAACTCGACGATGTTTCTTCTAATTGTTCCGTTTTCTCTTCTTCTGTACCCTTTTTCTTTGCAGACTTAATATCTGCACGCAAACTTTTCACAGTACGGCGCTTAATAACGATGGCTAAAATAGCCAATGCAGTACCAATAACAATCGGGGCATATCGGGCATACTCACCAAGATACGGTGTTAATAAAGCAATAAGCTGGTTAACAAGTTCCATTAAGTCGGTCTCTTATGTCTAGACTGGTGCTGTTTACACCAGTGAAATGCTATTATTCAATACAGAAGCCATTAGCATTGGCACTGAAAGCGATGATTTTATCATCATTCCTATTGGCAAACAGGTCTAGTTTTGTGGAAAAACCACATCACGTCTGTCTTTCTTATGGTTCGACATGTTTAGCAGTAAAAAACCTCTTTTTAGTCGCCCTGTTTTAGCCGTTATTATGGTGCTATCAACCTTGGTCATTTGGGTCTTAAATTTAACCGCACCTGCCACTCCGTTCCCCACACCGGCAGTCACTACATGGAAAACAAACTCTGGAATCCCTGTTATTTGGCTTGCTCAAGACAGCTGGAAAGGGAGTAACAAATTAGAACTGCGCTTTGCCTTTAAAAGAAACTCGCAAAACCCATCACTAACCAGCGCAACACTTTCTTTATTAATGGGAGATTCACTCCCATTAAGCACCTCTACGATTAATCAAAGATTAGCGCCATTGGCAGCAAAAGTGAGCAGCTACTATGATCAAGAAAGCCAAAACATTGGTTTTACCATAAATAGTGAGCCAACCTACCTAGCACCAACTCTAGATATTATTAACCAATGGCTGCCGTCGCCTGAATTTAAAGCGCGCGCTTTCGAGCGCTGGCATAGACAGGAAAATAAATCACAGTCAATTCAACAAGAGCTAGAGCAAAAATTGTTTCCCCATCAAATCACGACAAAAACACAAACAATTACTCTCGCGGCCATCAGTAATAACTATAAGCAACTAACGCATCAAACTACGGCCATTTTTGTCATTGGTAATATGACAAAACAGACCCAAAAGGCCATCAAAGCGAGCTTAAATCATCTTAGTCAAAAACTCGCATTAGCTACCAATGATACCGATTCGATTATTAACACAAAGAGCACTTCAACCAGCCAGCATGGCCAAGGTGCCACCCTTATCGAAACCCAAAGTGCGATTGCCATCACACCACTTTCCTCTGTGAAGCAATGGCTCAGCTTACAAGTATGGGGAACTGATATGGTCAATACTTTTAACAGTCAAAACGATATTAACGAAGCGCAACTTTATTTGACGCTATCCGCAGAACACCCTTGGGCCCGCTGGATTATCCACTATACAAATAAAACGCCCCGTGAAAAAACACCTGCCAATGTCAGGATGACAGCAAGAAGCTTTATTGATAACACTCAGATACCTTCTATCCATGATAAAAAACGGTTTACGCTATTATTGAAAAGCGTAAAAAATCAGCTTGCGCAAAGTACCTTAAATCCAAGTTGGTGGAGTAATCTTGCTACCACAACCACTCAAGAAAACAGTACACTCACATTAGCTCAGTTTGCTAAAACGTATCAAAATGCCATCGACACTTTTAACCAAGATGATTATAAAGCAGCACTCAATTCACTGTTCATAACGTCTTCTTATCAAGAAATTCAGGTCAATAAATGAAAAAGAAAGTAACCGTTCACTCATCGACAAAATCCAAAGAAAGAGCAACTAAACTGCGCATTATTTCCGGCGAATGGCGTTCAAGACAGCTCCCTATTCCAAAGATAGAAGGGCTACGACCAACACCAGATAGGGTTCGAGAAACACTCTTTAACTGGATTAATAATGAAATACCTGGCGCCAAATGCGCGGATCTATTCTGTGGCTCCGGCGCACTAGGATTAGAGGCAATGTCTCGTGGTGCAAAAAGCGCATTGTTTGTCGACAATTCTCGTATTGTTGAACAACAAATGAAACAAAACCTGATCACTCTAAAAGCTGAAAACTACCAAGTAGTTCAGCAAAATGCCGCTGAGTTTTTAGCCACAGCGCCTCCTCAAGCTCTTGATATTGTCTTTCTTGACCCTCCATTTCGTAAAAACTGGTTGGCTCAGATTGTCCCACTTTTAGAAAACGGTTGGTTAGCAGATAATGCCTTAGTTTACATAGAGATGGAAAAAGAAGCTGCGCTGCCTGTGTTGCCCCCTTCTTGGTCATTACGAAAAGAAAAGATCGCTGGCCAATTGGTCTATCGTCTATTTGAAATTAGCCAAGAACACGCTTAATACCATGTAACTACACAGTGCACGACAAAGTCACTTTAGCTGACTGTCGGCACTGACTTGAGGCATTTATACCTTTTATCAAACCTTACTGAGAGAGCATTTCTCTTCGCCTCTCTTGATGAGGTCTACCGCAACCGCTAGACTGTGCACCAAGATTCATACAGTCAATCAGAGCTTTTATTGGAAGCCTGATTACTTTCACCAGGACACCTAAAACCTATGCCGGACGCTATTCCAGTCGATTCTGTTGGTATTGTGGTACCACAAATCGCACAGTTCGAGACGCCTCTCACTCTGTCTTGTGGCCAAGAGTTACTAACCTATCAACTTGTTTACGAAACTTATGGAGCGCTTAATGCCAGTGCCTCCAATGCTATTTTGATTTGTCATGCCCTAAGTGGTGACCATCATGCGGCCGGTTATCACACCATGTCAGACAAAAAACCAGGCTGGTGGGACAGTGCTATTGGACCAGGAAAAGCCATCGATACGGATCGATTTTTTGTGATCAGTCTGAATAATCTTGGAGGTTGTTGCGGCAGTACAGGCCCGACCAGTATCAATCCTGAAAACAGTCAAACTTGGGGAGCAAATTTCCCTATCGTTACTGTGGAAGATTGGGTAGAAAGCCAAGCACGGTTAGCGGATCGATTAGGCATCCAAACCTTTGCGGCCATTGTCGGCGGTAGTCTTGGAGGTATGCAAGTGCTCGAATGGAGTATCCGCTTTCCAGAACGCCTTAACGCCGCGGTTGTTATTGCTTCAGCCCCCAATTTATCCACTCAGAATATCGCCTTTAATGAAGTCGCTCGCCAATCTATTCGTCGCGATCCTGATTTCCACCATGGTCATTATTTAGATGAGAAATCCGTTCCCACAAACGGACTCGGTTTAGCGCGCATGCTAGGGCATATTACCTATTTATCAGATGATGCTATGGGTTCCAAATTTGGCCGCCAGATGCGCCATGATAGCTACCAATATAACTACGGCATTGAGTTCGAAGTAGAAAGTTACTTACGTTATCAAGGTGAAGCCTTCACAAAACGTTTTGACGCGAACACCTATATGCTGATGACTAAAGCGCTGGATTATTTCGACCCTGCGGCACAGACAAATGGGGATTTATCTGCTGTATTGAGCCGTGCCCAATGTGAGTTTTTATTGGTTTCCTTCACTACAGATTGGCGCTTTGCTCCAGAGCGCAGTGAAGAAATCGTCAATGCCTTAGTAAAAGCAGGAAAACACGTATCCTACGCTAAAATTGAAGCCGCAGAAGGCCACGATGCTTTCTTGTTTCCAATCCCACGGTACATGGCTACGCTAAACAGCTTTTTAACTCGCATTGGTAACCGTATCTCGATGGAGGCCCAATAATGCGTTCTGATTTAGAAATGATCGACGAATGGATCCAGCCTAATTTGCGCGTATTAGATTTGGCTTGCGGACCCGGTGAACTGCTTCACCACTTGATAGAAAATAAAAAAGTCACTGGCTACGGCTTAGAAATTGATCCTGATGACTTGAACACCTGTATTGAAAAAGGCATTCCGGTACTAGAGCAAAACATCGATGAAGGGCTACAAAACTTCGAAAATCACAGCTTCGATCTTGTGCTGATGACTCACGCACTTCAGCAGTTCCGCCGCCCTGATTTGCTGATCGACGAAATGCTACGTATTGGTAAAGAATGCATCATCACTTTCCCTAACTTTGGCCATTGGCGTAGCCGTCTTCACTTGGCCTTAAAAGGCCGTATGCCAGTGTCCGATTTTTTACCCTATAATTGGTACGACACACCCAACATCCACTTTTTCACGTTTCAAGATTTTGAACGCTTATGCCATGAAAAAGACATTAAAATTTTACGTTGGGCCGCCGTTGATGGACATCTAAGGGATCATTGGTGGATTCGCACTATGCCCAATATGTTTAGTGAAACAGCCATTTTTCACATCACTCGTTAAACCTATTTATACACAGAAGAACACGAAAAGAGGCGACCATATTGTCGCCTTTTTACGTCATCACGCAGCAACCACTGTAGAGGAAACACGATGAGCCAAACCATCGTATTAGCCAGTAACAATGCTGGTAAAATTACTGAATTTAACGCGTTACTAAGTGGTCTGGGCTTTGATGTAAAGCCGCAAGATGACTTCGACGTGCCAGAAGCAGATGAAACGGGTCTGACGTTTATCGAAAATGCGATTTTAAAAGCTCGCAATGCTTGCGCCCATACAGGGTTACCTGCTTTAGCTGACGATTCTGGTATTGAAGTAGACTTTCTGAATGGCGCTCCAGGCATCTATTCTGCCCGTTTTGCTGGAGATCATGGCAATAACGCAGCGAACAACACCTTACTACTGAAAAAGCTAGAAGGCGTTGATGAACAAAAACGTACCGCGCGATTCCATTGTGTTCTAGCGTATTTACGCCATAAAGATGATCCAATACCACTGGTATTCCACGGTGTATGGGAAGGTCGTATTTTAACGTCTACGGAAGGGCTTGAAGGCTTCGGTTATGATCCGTTATTTTATGTTCCTGAATGCGGTTGCAGTGCAGCAAGCTTACCAAAAGAAGTAAAAAACCAAATTAGCCATCGCGCAAAAGCACTCAAGCAACTATTAGTGGCCTTCCAACAACAAAGCGCTTCTCTATGATCGACCATACAGCCAGTTTGCCGCCTCTTAGTCTTTATATTCATTTGCCTTGGTGCGTGAAAAAATGTCCTTACTGCGACTTCAACTCGCACCAAGCAGATCGCTTCGAACAAAATGGTAAGCTACCTGAAGAAGCTTATTTGACTCAGTTATTAGCGGATTTAGACGCCGACTTGCCTTATGTGTCAGGCCGACCTATCCAAACGGCCTTTATTGGCGGTGGTACCCCCAGCTTAATGAGCGAAGATTTTTATTACCGCTTAATGGATGCACTGCGAGACAAGCTAACTTGGGTGGATAATGCTGAAATCACCATGGAGGCGAATCCAGGCACCTTTGAACAAGAGAAATTTCGCCATTTTCGCCAAGCTGGCATCAATCGTCTTTCTATTGGTATCCAAAGTTTTCAACCAAACCTGTTGAAAACTCTAGGAAGAATCCACAACCGAGAGGAGGCCATTCATGCTGTGGATAAGTCTCGCCTTGCAGGTTTCGATAATATTAATATAGATTTAATGCACGGCTTACCTGATCAAAGCCAAGAAATGGCATTGGAAGACCTCAAACTTGCGATCCAACTCAATCCAGAACACTTGTCTTGGTATCAGCTCACCATCGAACCAAATACCGAGTTTTATCGCCGACCACCCACGCTGCCGGAAGATAATACTCTATGGGGTATACAAGACGCAGGACAAGCTTTACTCGCAAAACACGGCTACGCACAATATGAAGTATCTGCGAATTCACAAGTAAATCGTCGAGCGGCCCATAATCTGAACTATTGGCGATTTGGTGACTATATTGGCATTGGGGCTGGTGCTCACGGAAAAATAACGCTACCTGATGGACAAATATTTCGCACACGAAAAACACGTCACCCAAGTCATTATCTGAGCAACCTTCCAGAAGCCCTAGTGATTAAAGAATCCATAGAGCAAGAAGATTTACCTTTAGAGTTTATGATGAATCGCTTGCGCTTATTTGAAACATTTGATTTAAAAGATTATCAAGGTTACACCTATCAAGCGATACCCGATTTTTTATTAAAAGCCTGTAATACGGCACTGAACAGAGGATTACTGGATTCTGAGCAGTGGCAAAAAGGCCAAGTGCAAACAACCGAAAAGGGCAAACTTTTTCTAAATGAGTTACTTGAACTGTTCCTCCCTTAAGGTCCTCTTTTTTGACGATGGTTTGACATCTAAACAAATAAATGTGACCCTAGCCCACCTATTTATAAGGAGAGCACTGGACGGTGCTCCTCTTTATCCTCGTTTTAGGTAAACACAGCATAATATGCTTACCTAAATACACATCGCTAAACAAAATAATTAACGCCATCGATTTTTCGATTAATGTAACTTAGCTACTAATTATATAAAGCCTGTTATTGTCTTAAAATTCGTCTAAATACCCGTTTTTAATGCTGGGCATTACGTCAGATTGAAATCTTAATGCGCACGTTAAAAAAGGGTGAAATAGAACAATTCATGGCGCTAAAAGAACAGCCTATCTCTATCCATTTTTTTATGATGAGCATGGAGTGGTAACACACTGGCCAAATGGCTGTTGGTATTTTGTTTAGAAGATTCAGAACGTGTTCACTTATTCAGGAGAGATCTATGAAACACAAGGCACCGGACAACGGCCGGCAAGACTACAATACCTCATATACAGTGGGTCAAGATAATATTCGCTTCCTCGGGATGGATATCTTAAACCCTGTATTTAGTACTAGTGCGATCATTATTTTTGCCTTTATCATTGGGACTATCTTGTTTCCTGCTGGTGCTAAAGAAATGTTAATGGGAGCTCGAACTTGGGCGATTGATAATTTCGACTGGTTCTTCATGATCTCAGGAAATATCTTTGTGCTCTTTTGTATTGGCCTCATTTTATCTCCTATGGGTAAAATCCGTTTAGGCGGTACAGACGCAAAAGCCGAACATTCCACCATCACTTGGTTTTCTATGCTGTTTGCAGCCGGTATGGGGATTGGTCTAATGTTCTGGAGTGTGGCCGAACCTGCTGGCTACTACACAGATTGGTACGGTACACCATTAAACGTTGAAGCGAGAACACCTGAAGCAGCTAAGCTTGCATTAGGCGCTACCATGTTTCATTGGGGCCTTCACCCTTGGGCTATTTATGCCGTTGTCGCATTGTCACTTGCTTTCTTTGCTTACAATAAAGGCCTACCTCTAACTATTCGTTCTGCGTTTTATCCTCTATTTGGTGAAAAAGTGTGGGGGGTAACTGGCCATGTCATCGATACTCTCGCCGTCATTGCTACTATCTTTGGTTTGGCAACGTCATTAGGTCTTGGGGCACAACAAGCAGCCAGTGGCTTACACTTTTTATTTAATATTCCTAACACCCTTACCACTCAGATTGTCGTGATCTGTGGTGTAACATCTGTGGCAATATTCTCAGTAGCTCGTGGTCTTGAAGGTGGTGTAAAACTCCTCAGTAATATCAATATGATACTCGCTGCGGTTTTCGCTATCTTTGTTCTCGTTGTGGGTAACACCAGTGCCATTTTCGCGGCAATTGGTACTAGCTTCTTAGGATATGTCGAAAACATCATTCCGCTAAGTAATTGGATTGGACGTGATGACCAAACCTTCTACCACGGTTGGACTGTGTTCTACTGGGCTTGGTGGATTTCTTGGTCACCATTCGTTGGTATGTTTATCGCGCGTGTTTCTCGTGGACGAACCGTTCGTCAGTTCCTAACTGCAGTATTGTTGGTTCCAACACTGGTTTCTTTGGTTTGGATGTCTATTTTTGGCGGCTCTGCCATAGAACAAATTGAAACAGGTACTGGTGCACTTGCTGGTGGTATTACCGATGTGTCACTTGCCATGTTCCAAATGCTTCAAAATTTACCACTAACGTCGATTTCATCGTTTATTGGTATCGTTCTCGTCTTGGTTTTCTTTGTCACATCTTCGGATTCTGGCTCACTGGTGATTGATGGTATTACCGCTGGCGGTAAAACTGATGCGCCTATGGTTCAACGAGTTTTTTGGGCTGTTTTAGAAGGTGTTATCGCGATTGCCTTGCTTGTTGGTGGTGGTTCAGAAGCACTATCTGCAATTCAAGCTGCTGCAGTAACTATCGGTCTACCATTTACTCTGCTAATGCTTATTATGTGTGTTGGCTTATTTAAAGGGTTACGAGGCGATATGCACCTCTTTAAATAAAGAACTCTAATTAGTCTCTAAGTGTTAATACGAGCGGCTTTTGTCGCTCGTATTGTTTTAGAGTGTAAAGTACTTTATTATTCGCATCCTCTTAGGGGAGTAATCTTCTTTGCAATTTGCAAAGATTCTTTGTCAACATAATTGAGCCTCAAGCTCGTGGCAAAGAAGTCCAAATTCGATTTACTATCGGATGGGATTGATGAGACTTAAGACAATAACTTGGCTCAGGTGGGCTCAGGTTTGTTGTCTTTTGCTTATTCGCCCACCTAGGACCTCCAATAATGGAAGCGATACTGACTTCGATTTCTACTGTTGCCCTTGCCGAAATGGGTGACAAAACTCAACTTCTTGCCCTTTTCCTTACTGCTCGTTTTTCCTCAAAAACCGCCATCATTCTTGGTATGTTATTTTCTACTCTACTCAATCACGCTATTTCCGCGTGGTTCGGTGTTGAAGCCGCTAATTGGATACCGGGTGCTTGGGTAAACTGGGTTGTTGGATTAAGTTTTATTGCTGTCGGTCTATGGCTGCTTATTCCCGATAAGGACGACAGTGAAGAAGGTGGAATGCTCAAATACGGCGCTTTCTTAGCGACCTTCTTTTTGTTTTTCCTCGCGGAAATTGGAGATAAAACACAAATAGCCACCGTATTATTAGGTGCTCACTATGGTAATGTTGGATTAGTATTACTAGGCTCAACCATTGGTATGATGATCGCAAATGTTCCCGTCGTGTTTGCTGGTAATTGGATAATGGATCGCATCAATCCAACACTGACTCGTAGAATTGCCTGCCTGCTATTTTTAATTATGGGCTTACTCAGCATCGTATCGCCAACGCTTTAACTAATAGGAACCTGTTATGGACGTCGAATTAACCGAGATCGTGGAAGCGCTCTGCCAATATGCTCCTTTCAACGAGCTTGCAGATGATCCGCAACTCTATGACATGGTCAAAGAAATTGAGATCCAATATCTTCGGGCCGGAGAATGGGCAATCCAACCAGGTGTACTCAACCATACTTTGTTCTTTATCCGTAGTGGTGCAGTAGAAACACTCGGTAAAGAACAAAAGTTAATTCGACGTATGAATGAAGGCGAACTATTTGGCTCAGCATCCCTATTACGTGGCGGTAAATTTTCACAGTCGATGCGTGCGATTGAAGATAGCCTACTTTACCGTATTCCTGCTCGCTGGTTTCTCAAACTATATGAAGAAAACGATGCCTTCTCAGACTTCTTTGAATTAGATCGAGAAGTTCGCCTAAAAGTAGCTATGGAGTCACAAATATCCAGCGTCTCGTTACTCACTTGCCCTGTGGTTAGCCTGCTACGTCGTCCCCCCATAGGCATCGATATAGATGCTGATATTCGCATGGCTGCGCAAATGATGGCGGATAAGAAAGTGTCCAGCTTACTAATCATGGAAGACAACGCATTAGTCGGTATTTTGACGGATCGCGACCTGCGTAACCGAGTGGTTGCGGCAGGATTAGATTACGACACACCTGTTGGTAAAGTGATGACTCGCGATCCTGTCGTCATGGACAGCGGTGATTATGCCGCAGAAGCGGTGCTCAAAATGATGGAAAAGAACATTCACCACATTCCTATCGTTAAAGCGAACCACCCCATTGGAGTGATCAGCACCGGAGATATCGTTCAGACCGAAAGCCATGGCAGTATTTACCTGATTAGCGATATCCACAAGCAAACCAGTATCGAAGGTCTGCAAGCCATCAGCCACAAGATGACTCATACCTTCACCCAACTCGTGCTCGCCGATGCCAATACTCAAATGATTGGCAATGCCATGTCTCATATTGGGATTGCCTTTGTAAAACGATTACTACAACTGGGTGAAGAAAAGTTCGGAAAACCTCCTGTACCCTACTGTTTTGTAGCGCTAGGTTCACAAGCTCGTGAAGAACAAACCATAAAAACAGACCAAGATAACGCACTCATCTTAAGCAATCTCTACGACCCAAAAGAACATGGCGACTACTTTGAAAATTTAAGTCAATGGGTTTGTCAAAACCTTGATATCTGTGGTTACCCTCTTTGTACCGGTGACGTTATGGCTTCCAATACTCTTTGGCGACAACCACTTGAGCAATGGAAAAAATATTTCAGTGATTGGATTCAAGACCCTAAAGCCGAAGCATTATTGCGCTTATCCATCTTTTTCGATCTAAAAGGAGTGTACGGAGAAAAGCATTTAGCCAAAGAGCTTAATAAACACATCCGCCAAGAGGCAAAACAGAACCCTGGCTTCTTAACTTTCATGGCGCGTAATGCTAATCAGCGAAAACCTCCACTCGGCTTTTTCCGACAATTTGTACTCGATGGTGAAGGTAAGCAATCACGTACATTTAACTTAAAAGAACGCGGTATTGCACCGATTATCGACATTGTCAGAGTTCATGCCTTGGCCTGCGGCAGTGACAAACTCAATACTTTAGAACGTATAGAAGACATCGAGGCCGCAGGTTTGCTACCAGATGGACGCGCAAAAGACTTAGCTCTTGCCTTAGAAATGATTGGTATGGTGCGTATTCGTAGCCAAAAAGATCAAATCGAAAAAGAAGAAGCACCCACAAACCAAGTGAATCCAGCGTATTTATCATCCTTTGAAAAACGCCATTTACGTGATGCCTTTCACATCGTAGCAAGGCAACAGGAATTTATTAAATTCCGCTATGCCGGGAAGCGTAGTTAGATGTTTATGCGACTGATTCGTACCATAAAAGGAAACAAGCCCCAACCGCTTCAAGATTGGCAAGCCATGTTCGCACAGTGGGCAAAGGACGCACCAGAAGGTCCTCTCAAACGCTACTATGAAGCCGGCACTGTTGCGCTAGACACAAAGTTGAAAGACACCCCATTGCTGGCATTAGACTTGGAAACAACGGGACTAAATTCAAAAACAGATGAGATTATCAGTTTAGGCAGTGTGCCAATGGATCATCGTATTGTGCGCTGTAATGGCGCTCAATATTGGATGGCAAAACCGAAAGGAACGCTCAATGCAGAGTCTGTTACGATTCATGAAATAACCCATTCAGAGCTCGCCGAAGCCCCACCACTACATCGTATTCTCAATGAGATTCTAAACACACTATCAGGCAAAGTCGTCGTCGTTCATTGCGTCTCTATCGAGAGAGAATTTTTACTTGAAGCGGCGCTCAATGTTTATGGTTTTCCACTGTATTTTCCAGTATTAGATACCATGGACATAGAACGCTTAGCACTTAGTAAAACCCCGTGGTGGAAACGCATCATCGCCAGACGACCATCGTTACGCCTAGATGCCTGCCGACAGCGCTATCATTTACCACGCTATAAAGCTCATCATGCTTTAACAGATGCATTATCATCTGCCGAATTATTACAAGCGCAGATTAGCTATCATCTTGACCCTGAAGTGAATATTTCCGATTATTGGCTTTAATAAGAATCAAGATTACCTAGGGTTTATTAACATGAACTGACAGGCAAATCAGACTTGGTGAAAACAGATTGAGAGGTCACGGCTGGACAGCTCTGGCGAATAATTAACTCGGTTTCTAATACCACGTCCTTCGCTTCGTGTAGCCCTAAAAAAACCTGAGCGGCAATTCGCCCTTTCTCGACCATTTGCTGATGTACAGTCGTAATTGAAGGGTGGAAATTTTCACTTTCCGCAATGCCATCAAAACCAACGACAAGTAGATCTTCCGGCACTCTCAAACCCATTTTTAATGCCGCCTGTACGGCTGCAATAGCAATACGGTCGCTCATACACAATAAGAGTTGAGGGCGATCCGCCATGGTAAGGGCCTCACGAGCCGCCTGATACGCCATTTCATGGGTATTCTCAGGAATATTCCATATACACTCTGGCGGTAGATGGCGATCATATTCTTCAAGGGCTTGAAAATAGCCGTGCAAGCGCTGAATAGAAATAGACGCAGAAGCATCAAACAATTCACCTTCACGGATACGACAAACACGATCCGTATCCAGTAAACTTAAACCAAGAATAGCAATACTCTGTGGTTGATGAGCAAGGGCATGACAGGCAATTTCATAAGCCCCTTTATGATTTTCTACGTTCACGGAAGTCGTACCAGGTATAAAGCTGTCTACAGTAATAATGTTTCTATTTGGCATTAACCAAGGGGCATTACTGCATTGTTGTGGTTTATGACCATAAACCACAAACCCATCGACCATAGAAGATTGCATACGACTCTGTGCGTCCTGCTGGCCCTTATCTGAGGCTGACAGTAACAACATGTTGTAATCATAATCTTGGAATATATCCGCCATGCCTTTAAGGAATTGATTCGCCACGGGATCCGTTAAGCTATAGCTCAGATCATCTGACAAAACGATACCAACAATTCCTGTGCGGCCCGTGCGCAAACTGCGCGCGGCCGCATTGGGTCCGAAGTATCCTACCCTCTCGCATGCTTCAAGAATGTTTTCACGAAGCGTGACAGACAGTTGATCGGGCCGATTAAACGCATTGGAAATAGTTGCAGTTGACACGCTTAATAGCTGCGCGACATCCTTTAGTGTTAATTTTTTAGTATGTTTTTTCATACAACACTCTCAAAATGCAGCCTCTCATGGTTAAAAAATAGGCTCACTTTATTAGAATTATCAGAATATTTGGCCATAAAAGCTATTCTGATAACACGCTATAATAAGCTTGATATGCCGGTAAGATGAGTCTTTTTCCATCCACGGATGAACTAAACCCATGCCCTTCTAGGGGCTGAGAAATATTCATCGGCAGCTCTGCCGCTTGCGTTTGGCCAGTCATATTTAAAACCACCAACACTCTTTGTCCATCATAGCGTCGTATTAACGCAACCAAATCATGATTACTCACATCCGCTTGCTCAAACTCACCATTGACCAAAGCAGGCTGCTTTTGTCGCCAATGGATCAGTTGGCGAACCTTATGCAATAACGCACTAGGATCAGCTTCTTGTTCAGCAACACTAAGCGCTAAATGACGATCATCAACAGGCAACCAAGGCTCCACTGTAGAGAAACCACCATGATAGGTATTGTTCCAAACCATTGGCGTTCGACACCCATCTCGCCCCTTAGATACTGGCCATAAAGGAATAGCATACGGGTCTTGTAAACGATCAAAAGGGACCTCTGCTTCAGGTAAACCTAGCTCTTCTCCTTGGTATAAACACACGCTACCGCGTAAGGATAAAATCAAAGCCATTGCGATCAACGGATACGCTTTAGGGTCTTCATTTTCTCCCCAACGAGTGCAAGACCGAACCACATCATGGTTAGATAACGCCCAACAAGGCCAGCCATCTCCAACAATATTTTGCATATTTGCCAATACATCTCGAATGTAATCAGGCGAATGGAACTTATTCAGAAAATCAAAGGTATAAGCCATATGCAGCTTGTCACCGCCAGAAGTGTATTGCGCCATACGCTTAAGCGGAAAATCATCACCAATTTCCCCAACGGTTGTGCTGCCAGGAAATTCATTCATCAACAAACGTAATTCTTTTAAAAAATCTAAATTCTCAGGTCGGCTTATATCGTATACATGACGTTGATAAGTGTATGGATTATCCTCCGGTGCACCCAGTGTTTTAGGCTCGCCTTCTGGTACCGCTGGATTGTCTTCCAAGCCTAGACTATGGAAGTAGAAATTCACCGTATCCAAACGAAAACCGTCCACGCCATGCTCTAACCAAAACCTCATATTATCCAAATGGGCTTTACGAACATCAGGGCAATGAAAGTTCATATCTGGCTGAGATTCTAAAAAGTTATGCAAATAATACTGCAAACGGCGGCTGTCCCATTTCCATGCGCTACCACCAAAAATTGATAGCCAATTATTTGGCGGTGAGCCATCTGGCTTGGGGTCGGACCACACATACCAATCAGCTTTTGGATTGAGTTTATCCTGACGACTTTCTTCGAACCAAGGGTGTTGATCTGATGAATGGCTAATCACTTGGTCTATCATGACTTTTAAGTTAAGTTCATGAGCTCTATCTATAAGGGCTTTAAAATCTGATAATGTGCCAAACATGGCGTCAATATCGCAATAATCAGAAACATCGTAGCCAAAATCTTTCATTGGTGACGTAAAAATGGGGGACAGCCAAATAGCATCTACCCCTAGCGAGGCCACATACTCTAATTTACTGGTAATCCCCACCAAATCACCGATCCCATCGCCATTACTATCCATGAAGCTACGAGGGTAAATCTGGTAAATAATGCCACCTTTCCACCAATTCAAATTCTGTGTCATATCCATTCTCCGAAAAATAAAACGCTCTTAATTATTACGCCCAAACATTTGAAATCATTTACATTGTAGGACTAAGAGACTCGACGATAAGATTGTTCATTTTGATTAAATAAATGCATTTTCTCTGGAGCAGCGGACAAATGAACTAAATCACCTCGTTGTATTTTTAACGTGCCAGCTTGCTTAGCAATGACCATTTCTTGGCAACCTTTGACCTTTAAGTGCAGCAATGTCGCTTCACCAAGGGATTCAACAAACGCCACTTCACCAGAGACAAACCCTTGCTCTTGACTATCCACGAGACCAAGATCTTCTGGCCGGATACCAAAAAAAGCCGCTTTTCCCTGTTCGCTAGCGTCAGTCAATATTGGGACATCCACTGTCTCCGCGGAAGACAGAGATACCCTAGTGATTTCTCCCGCTTGATCAATATGACATGGCACAATATTCATTGCAGGCGAGCCAATAAATTTAGCCACAAATACATTAGCAGGATGCTCATATAGCGCCAAAGGCGAGCCAACTTGCTCTACATTACCTTCCGACAGCAACACGATACGATCCGCTAGCGTCATCGCCTCCACTTGATCATGAGTAACATAAATCATCGTCGACTCAGGCATACTTTCTTTCAAATTAGCAATTTCCATACGCGTTGCAACACGCAATGCGGCGTCTAAATTAGACAAAGGTTCATCAAACAAGAATACTTTAGGACGACGAACAATGGCACGGCCTATGGCGACTCGTTGACGCTGTCCACCCGATAAGGCTTTTGGCAAACGATTTAAATAGGGCGTTAATTGCAGCATTTCAGCGGCTTTTCTGACTTGTAGATCAACGTCCTGCTTACTGTTTTTAGCAATTTGCAAACTGAATGCCATATTGTCATATACCGACATATGTGGATAAAGCGCGTAGCTTTGAAACACCATCGCAATCCCACGCAATGCCGGTGGGATGTTATTCATCATTTTTCCGTCGATTTCTAAGGTGCCACCGGAAATCTCTTCTAAGCCAGAAATCATTCGTAACAAAGTGGATTTACCGCAACCAGACGGCCCAACGAAGACAATGAATTCACCTTTTTTGATGTCTAAATTTATATCGTGTAGCACTTCAATTTTGTTGGAGTAGATCTTTTTAACATGGGTTAATTTTACATCTGCCATGAATACTTACCTCAATTTGAGTTCGCATTAGGATAAGGAATATTATCTACTCATCCATTCGCTGATTATGTTCTACGTTACTCAGCCATTATTATTTCACAGATCCCGCCAGTAAACCGCGCACTAGAAAGCGCTGTAAACCGAAAAACACACAAAGCGGAATAATAATAGTAATGAAGGCTGAAGCCGTCAGAATTTCCCAATTACCACCCTGGGAGCCGAGTAGCTCACGCAATTGCCCAGTTAATACAATATGATCTGGGCTACTACCCAAGAAAACCATTGCGACTAACAAGTCGTTCCATACCCATAAAAACTGGAAAATAGCGAACGATGCCAACGCAGGAAAAGACAATGGTAAAACGATTTTACGGAAAATCTCGAAGTCCGAAGCACCATCAACTCGAGCAGATTCAATAATTTCACTCGGTAAACCAGCAATGTAATTACGCAGTAAATAAATAGCCAACGGCAAACCAAACCCCGTATGTGCTAGCCAAATTCCTACATAAGTCTTCGAGCTGACACCAAACATATCCCCTATCCAGTTATAGCTTTTTAACAAGGGAATCAATGACATTTGCAGAGGCACTACCAATAAGCCAACGACACAAGCCACCAATATAGCGCGACCAGGAAAACGCATCCAAGCCAAGGCATAAGCAGCAAATGCCGCAATAAGGATAGGAATAATAGTGGCCGGAATAGTTACCGTGAGCGAGTTAATAAAGGATTGCCCTAACCCTTCTGCTCCCAATACTTCACGGTAATTATCCAAGGTAAAACGAGGTGGTATGTCCGCGGTGTAAAACAGCCGTTTACCATTTCGCCCATGCCATTCTTTAGGCGATGATAATGTATAATCCCCATTAGGCATCATCTGCAGGGTTTCACCATGACGCATATTGGCTACGCTGCCAGCGTTAAAAGCCTCAGGATGCAAAGAGCTAAAACCGAACAGGCTAATTTTTCCGGGTTTACCCTTTAAAACATTACCTTTGATGACAAATTGATCGCCTTCTTTCGTTTGGCTTTTCGGTGGATCTGCACGATCAACGATCATCTGTGTAGACGTCGATAAAGCCGTCCACCAGCCAGACACGGCTAATTGATCTTTGTCACGAATGGATGATATGAATAATCCAGCTGTTGGAATGGTCCAAATAACGACCAAAAATAACACAGTGGCATGAACCAAATAGGTCAAAGGAGAGCGCTTTGATGACATGATCATATTAACGACCCTCCATTTCTTGATTAGCACGACGAATATTCCACACCATGATAGGCAACACCATCACCATAATAACAATCGCAATCACTGCGCCGCGGCCAAAATCACCACCACCGCGAAACATCCAGTTGTACATTTGATTGGCTAATACTTGAGTATCCCACTGACCATTTGTCATGGCCAAAACGATATCAAATACTTTTAACACCAAAATAGTGATCGTCGTCCATACAACAGCAATCGTTCCCCAAATTTGCGGCACCATGATTTTAAAGAAGATTTGAACCCCATTAGCACCATCTAACACCGCAGCTTCAATTGTTTCATCAGGAATTCCTCGTAGCGCCGCAGACAGAATGACCATAGCAAAACCGGTCTGTATCCAGATAAGGATAATCATCAAAAAGAAACTGTTCCAGAATGGCATGGTGATCCAGTTATGCGGCTCGCCACCAAAATGCACGACAATGGCATTTAATAAACCGATTTGAGCATCACCACCACTACGGTAGTCGTAGATAAACTTCCAGATGACCGACGCGCCAATAAAAGAAATGGCCATCGGCATAAAGATAAAGGTTTTGGCAATGTTGCCCCACCAGATACGGTCGGTCATGGTGGCAATCACCAAACCCAAAAACGTCGCCATCGTTGGCACGACAATTAACCACAACATATTGTTTCGAAACGACTCTAAAAACTCATCGTTATTAAACAGCCAAGTGTAATTAGATAAACCGACGAACTCTTCACCCGCACGTCCGAAGAAAGATAAAATAATCGAATCCACAACAGGGTAAACAAGGTAAAACGTCAGCAACAACACCGCAGGACCTAAAAACAACCAAGGTCGAATACGACTCGTCATTCGTAAATTACGTGCGATTACGTCCACCGGTCTATTTTTAGCAGGGAAAATCTTATCCAAAAGAAAGTTAGAGCCATAGAAATACAATGCGCATCCCATTACTCCTAGAATCATGGTCAATAACGCAGAAGCGAGCTGTCCCATAGAGTCTCCAACATCACGTAAAATTCAAAAAAATTGGCTGGCTGTGTCAATTAATAACGAAGAGTCGAAATTTGACTCTTCGTTATCCACACAGATAAAAGTGACTTTAGTTTTTCTTCAGGGCATCCCAGTTTTTCTGGATATCGTTTGCTACATCTTTAGCTGATTCACCGCTGACGTAATTAACCATACCTGTCCAAAATGCACCTGATCCGATTTTTCCGGGCATCAAATCTGACGCATCAAAACGGAACACAGAAGCATTCAGCAAGACTTTGCCTTCTCGTCGTAGAGTGTCACTCGCATACACCGCAGGATTGGCTTTTAAGTCAGGAGATAAGAAACCACCTTGCGCCATCCAAATTTCATGAGCGATAGGAGAACGAAGGAACTTAGCGAAATCGCGAGCGCCTACGGAGTCTTTAGTAATCGAGATTAGAGTACCTCCCCCTTCCACTGGCTTGCCCAATTTTTTAGAGGCGTAAGCAGGGAAATAGAAGAAATCTGCATCGACCCCCATTTCAGTCCCTTCCGGAAAAAATGCGGGTGCGAATGATGCTTGTTTAAGCATGTAACATTTTGGAGGAGAGGTGAATAAACCTTTAGGGCTATCGCGAAAATCAGTAGATCCTACCGCAGCGGAACCACCATCAACGAACTTATTATTACGAGCAAACCAGCCAAAATTTTTAATAGCATCAACGATTCGTGGATCGTTAAATTTCACCTTATTACTCACCCAACCATCATAAACAGAGGGTGGTTGAGTGCGCAGTAGAATATCTTCAACCCAATCAGTAGCAGGCCAACCCGTCGCAGCACCGGAACCCAAACCGATACACCAAGGCGTTCCTCCATCCGCAACAATCTGCTTAGTGAGTGCTTTCAATTCTTCCATTGTTTTAGGAATATCGTAGCCTGCGTCTGAGAAATTATCTGGCGAATACCACACGAGTGATTTCAAATCCGCGCGATAAAAAATGCCATATAAATGCTTTTTGGCATCTTTCCCCTTAAAGGTGGCCAAATCTACCCAAGACTGCCCTGCCGCATAATCATTCAAAATGCCTTTTTTAGCATCATCACCAAAAGGTGTTAAATAGCCTTTGGCGGCG
This sequence comes from Marinomonas sp. TI.3.20, assembly GCF_038155025.1. Taxonomy (NCBI): domain Bacteria; kingdom Pseudomonadati; phylum Pseudomonadota; class Gammaproteobacteria; order Oceanospirillales; family Oceanospirillaceae; genus Marinomonas; species Marinomonas sp. TI.3.20. The sequence continues at coordinate 48,532 of NZ_JBAKAS010000001.1, forward strand.
AGATTGGCGGCGAGACCTGGCTGCGGAAAGATAGCAATATTGGGCGCGCTACCCGCTTGAGTGTCGATGACAATCTGCTGCTCAAACGAATCAGAGCCTGCGTATTCAACATCGGCACCTGTGGCTTTTTCAAAGTAAGCAATAACGTTTTCAAATCTCGTTTTTTCATCACCTAGCCAAGGACCAAACACGGATACTTTTTGACCTTGAAGATGTTCAGATTTGAGCGAATCATAGCTAGACCAAGTAAAGCGTGTGTCTTTTCCCGGAGGAAATAAAAGGCCAGAAGCAAAAACAGAATGAGCAGACAGCGATAGTAGTATCGCTACCGGCAAGAAAGATTTTTTCATGAGTACTCCTTACAGGCCGGCTTAGGATAACGCCCTTCACCTGCCTTTGTTTTTATTATTGTAAGTCAGTGCTGTATTAAAAATGATCTTCTTTATGCATTAAGAAGAAATCTGATTATTAATAATCTTGTTAAGGGATTCAACTGCCTTTACAGCTTAATATCATCTTAATAAATGAAAATTAGTAGAAGGGGAAAATAGAAAAATACTTAATAATGGCGTGGGGGAATCACTTATAAAAGGCATATTGGCTGAAATTTACTGATTTTATGGGTTTTTATGTATAAAAATCAAACAAAGTATAGATAACTTAAAAAAACAAAAACGGGTTAGACCAAATCGAAAGCATAAAAAAACGCGATTGCTCGCGTTCTTCTAAAACGTTTAACTTAAAGAGTTTTTTATCTCGTTAGTGGCTCATTTATTGCCGTTAAGAAAATGATGTCACAAGACGCGCTTCTACTTCTTGACGCGTTGGTAATGAAGGATAAGCCCCTAATTTTGTAACTGAATCAGCACCACATGCGGCCGCAAAACGAATAATATCTGTCAGCTGGGACTGAGATAATTCTGCAAGCGAGGTACGATCACCTCCTTGTTCTGCTAATTGATACAGTAAACCGCCGACAAAGGCATCGCCCGCCGCTGTGGTATCTTTCACATCAACCTTTGGAGTCATCACTTCTCCGCTACCTTGAGCTCTTGTGTAAAAACGAATTGGATTACCACCATCTGTCAGTACAAATAAGGTCACGCCAGCAACCAGACTCTCGTCGATCAAAGCAAATGGATCATTAGCCAAAACCGCTAATTCTTCCAAACTGGCTTTCACCACATCACCGCTTTGCATCCAATTAATCACTCTTTGCGTATCAACTTTATGATCAGGCCAAAGATTAATGCGTAGATTCACATCCACGCTAACAATCCAATTCGCATCACGCGCCATACGAACACCTGCTAACGTAGCTTCAGTAATTGATTCATCCGTCAGCGTATTCGAGCACGTATGAAAAACACCTTGGCCTTCAAACCACGCTGCGTTGAAATCTGACTCACGAAACAACATATCGGCAGAAGGATTACGATAAAACTCGAAACTGCGCTCGCCAGTGCTGTCTAAACTAACGAACGCCAACGCTGTTTTGGCTTCTTTTGTCATCAACATGCTATCGGTGATAACACCGTAGCTTTCAAGAGAATCTTTCAGGAAGTGGCCAAAGGCATCATCACCAACTTGTCCAGTAAAATGACTGTTGCCACCCAGTCGGGCGACAGCAACAGCGACATTCGCTGGCGCACCACCGGGGAATTTTGTGAAAGATTCTAATTCACCTGCTTGTGTGGCCCCGTTGGAAAGGAAATCAATCAGCGCTTCACCAAATGCCATTATTTTTGTCGTCATCTTCTCTTCTCTATATTGAACAATATGATCTAGGGATAGGAAAAATTATGCAGGTTGGCAACTATTAAATCAATTTAATTTATTTAATTGCTTTGTGGTTCTCAATTATTGTAATAATTGGTTCCTTTTAGGTTTCTTGTTAGACTGAAAAATGACCGAATAAACGATCTTTTTTATTGAGAATAATAATGACGAAAGCCAAATGCATCTACGTCGTTGATGACGACAATGATATTCGCACCCTGCTGCAAGCCTACTTAGAAAAACACCAGTTTCAGGTTTTAACCGCAGAATCAGGCGAAGCATTCTTGGCTGACTTTACACCTGAACAAGAAGTCGACTTGGTTATATTAGACATTATGCTACCTGGCCAAGATGGATTTTCAGTTTGCCGATCGCTGCGAACACAGTCACAGGTGCCCGTCATCATGTTAACCGCCAATTCTGACGAAACAGATCGTATTATCGGTCTAGAAATTGGTGCGGACGATTATCTTGCTAAACCCTTCAACCCAAGAGAGCTCCTCGCACGCATGAAAGCCATTCTACGGCGCATGGAGCACGCAGAAGTTGCCGCTGTGCCTACCATTGCTCAGCGCTTTTATCATTTTTCTCATTTTACGTTGGATACTCTATCTAGAGAATTGCATTATAAAAATGAAAAAGAATCCTTGTCCGGTGCGGACTACAACTTGCTCATGCTATTTTTGGCAAGTCCTGGAGAAGTGTTAACAAGAGAACATATTGCAGCCAATACTCGAGGTCGTGACAGCGCGCCACTTGACCGCTTCATCGACGTTCACGTCAGCCGGTTACGCCAACGACTACGAGAAGATGCAAAACAGCCCCAACTTATCAAAACCGTACGCGGCGAAGGCTATATTTTAACTGCGAATGTCACGACATCTGACACGGCCAGTATGGATGAACAACATTAATAAGCGCATAAAACGCTGGGCTAACTCCCTAACAGGCCAAATCCTCATTATCATGGCTCTGGGTGTGGCCAGTGCACAATTTATTAGCTCGACCATATGGTTGCGCCAACTTCAGTCCGACACGGAAAAGAACGTACTAGAAGTCTCCAAGCACATGTCTTATCGCATTGCTTCGACAATCAGCTACTTCACCGCTTTACCGCGCAATTATCGACACATTGTCATTGATCAACTTCAAAGCATGGGGGGAACACGGTTTTTTGTTACGCTCAATCGCGAGGAAATTCGCATTAATGAGCTGCACGACTCACCGTTAATGGACATTGTCAAAAATCAAATTGAATCTACTCTCGTCAAACAGCTCGGCATTCACAATGCGAAAATTGCTTTCTCCAGCCCAGACGATTTACATGTTATTAATAACCACACGCTACTAACAGATTTACCAGAACGATGGGGGAACCACAGCTTATTGGTTAAGCCCCTAACGCCACCCATTATTATCATCCAAATCCCCATCAACGATAAAGACTGGTTGTATCTTGCCAGTCTAATGCCTGACCCTTATTTTCTGGATGGTGTCTCCGCACTCACCGGCGAACGTTTGTTTACCATGTCGGTTTCGGTGATTACTGTGCTATTACTCAGCCTTCTCATCTTACGACGGTTAACGCGACCTCTCGCTATGCTGGTAAGAGCAGCGGAGCGCTTTGGTCAAGGTGACTCCAAACCCATCAAAGAGTATGGCAGCGTAGAAGTACGCAAGACCGCCCGTGCATTTAACGACATGCAGGCGCGTATTCAGCGCTACTTAAATGATCGTGAACGACTCTTTGCCTCCATTTCTCATGATCTAAAAACACCGATTACTCGTCTGCGTCTAAGAGCAGAGATGCTTGATGAAGACGATACTCGTGATGCGATGATTCGAGATCTTGAAGATTTGGATATGTTAGTAAAAGGTGCCCTTCAGAGTGTAAAAGAGACCGATATTCACGAAAATCGCGTCAATCTTAATATTTTAAGAATGCTAGAAGACATGCAAAGTGCCACGAACTTATCCACCGTAAAACTCATTATTAGCGGCCACCTAAACAGCCCTTACATGGGTAAACCCTTAGCGATTAAACGTTGCTTAGGCAATCTCATCGACAATGCTTTGTATTACGGCAATACGGCCGAAGTGTTTATTGAAGATGAAGACGATGGAGTTTGTGTGCGCATATGTGACCATGGCCCTGGTATTCCTATTGAACAAATAGACAAAATGTTTCAGCCTTACACCCGCCTAACCCCTGACCATTCTGGCCATCCGGGAGGCATGGGATTGGGGCTTAGTATTGCCAGAAATATTGCCAGAGCCCATGGTGGCGAAGTGACGTTAAGCAACCTTCCTGAGAGCGGTTTAGAAGCAAAACTATGGTTACCAAGACATTAGCCCTGTCACGTCACCACTATTTTTTCTTTCACACTGTGTAGAAAAACATCTAAAAATTGGTAAAAAATAGCGCTAGAAGCCCTATTCTAGCGCGAATATTACATCTTCGCAGGCTATCTCATCTCCCCTTTGCAAGACTTTGTTACATTAGGTTGCTCTATATTACCCATAAAAAACACACTCTCTGCTAAATTGACAAGCTTGAGTGCTACTCCTCAAAAATAACACTCAAGCCGAAAAGACACTAAGCACTGATAGCTTAGAAAACATAACAATAAAAAAGGTTACTATCATGAAGAAAATTGCTCTAGGTTTAACCACTGTTGCACTTTCACTCGCGGCAACCTCTAGCCAAGCGGGTCAAGTAGAAGTTCTACATTGGTGGACATCTGGTGGCGAAGCCACTGCAATCAATGTACTTAAGCAAGAAATGAAAGACGCTGGAGACACTTGGAAAGATTTCGCTGTCGCTGGCGGCGGTGGTGAATCCGCTATGACGGTTCTAAAATCTCGCGCGATCGCCGGCAATCCTCCTTCTGCTGCACAAATCAAAGGACCCACCATTCAAGAATGGGGTGACCTTGGTTTCCTAGAAAACATCGATGACGTTGCCAAAGCGGGTCATTGGGATCAAATTCTTCCACCGGTTGTCAGCAAAATCATGAAGTACGACGGCCACTATGTTGCCGCTCCCGTTAACGTACACCGTGTAAACTGGTTGTGGGCAAATCCAGATGTCTTCCGTAAAGCTGGGGCATCTATTCCAACAACATGGGCTCAGTTCTTCGTGGCCGCCGACAAAATCAAAAAAGCCGGTTTCATTCCACTCGCTCACGGTGGTCAAGCTTGGCAAGACGCGACTCTTTTCGAAGCCATTGCCTTGTCTGAAGGAACCGATTTCTATAAAGCCGCCTTTATCGACCTAAAAGACGATGCGCTCAAAGGTCCAAAAATGATCGATGCGCTAACGACATTCAAAAAAATGCGTCAATATGTCGACCCTGGTTTCTCTGGCCGTGACTGGAATGTAGCCACTTCCATGGTGATCAATGGTAAAGCCGCAATGCAAATCATGGGTGACTGGGCAAAAGGGGAATTTACCGCCGCGGGTAAAAAACCAGGTATTGATTACATCTGTGTTCCAGCACCAGGAACAAGTGGCCAATATACCTTCAACATCGATTCTCTTGCCATGTTTAAAGTCGATGGAAAAGAAACGAAAAAAGCCCAACGTGACTTGGCTCGTTTAATCCTAGAACCTAAGTTCCAAGAGACATTTAACTTGGCGAAAGGGTCTATTCCTGTTCGTTTAGGCATGCCCAGAGGTAAGTTTGATGCTTGTGCAGACTCATCTATGGACGCGTTTAACGCCGCCTCTGCTACTGGTGATCTATTACCAAGTATGGCACACGGTATGGCCGTTAACTCTATGATCCAAGGTGCAATGTTTGACGTTATTACTAACTTCTTCAACACCGATGATATGACGCCTGAACAAGCCGCTGACAAACTAGCACGTGCCGTAAAAGCAAGCATGTAATCATCACACCCTGCTCGCGAGGCTGACCGCCGGTCAGCCTCTTTATTTCTCCTTTGTAGTGAAGTATCAATTATGAATACTAACGCCACTAATTCTGAGTCGAAAAAGACTCAGTTAGGCCGTCCTGCGCGCCTAAGCTTGGCAGATTGGATGCCAAAAATAGTACTAGCGCCAACCATGCTTATCGCCATCGTGTGTATTTATGGCTACATGATATGGACTGCTGTTTTGTCTTTCACAGGCTCGCGCATGCTGCCTTCGTATAAGTTCGTTGGCTGGGATCAATACGAGCGTTTATTCAATAATGACCGCTGGATGGTTGCGTTAACCAACCTAGGAATTTTCGGCAGTTTGTTCATTCTAATCTGCTTATTTCTTGGCATCATGTTGGCGATTTTCCTTGATCAAAAGATTCGTGCAGAAGGCGCACTTCGTACCATCTACCTTTACCCAATGGCGATTTCATTCATCGTGACTGGTACCGCTTGGAAGTGGCTACTTAACCCGACCAACGGCATTCAAAAACTCATGATAGACATGGGCTTTGAGAACTTTAAATTTGATTGGTTAACCGACCCTCATAGAGTTGTTTACTGCTTAGTCATTGCCGCGGTATGGCAGGCTTCTGGTTTTGTGATGGCGCTTTTCCTCGCTGGTCTTCGCGGTGTGGATGGGGATTTAATAAAAGCGGCACATCTAGACGGTGCCAGTACCTTTACCACCTATCGTCGTATCATTTTGCCGTCACTGAAACCGGTATTTTTCAGTGCTTTGGTGATCCTGTCGCATATTGCGATCAAGAGTTTTGATTTGGTTCAGGCTCTGACAAATGGTGGACCGGGCTACTCCTCTGACTTACCGGCTAATTTCATGTACACCTACACCTTTACTCGCAGTCAAATTGGCATGGGCTCCGCCTCTGCGATGGTCATGTTAGGTTGTATCTTGGCGATCTTAGTTCCTTATTTGTACTCTGAATTGCGAGGTGGACGAAATGAAAAATAACGCAATCGCTCGTAAAACATCGGGTGTTGAGAAAGTCTTACGCCTTGCTTTGTATGCGGTCCTGTTGATCATGGCCTTTTTCTACTTGATGCCATTGGTGATCATGCTGATTACCTCCCTGAAAGACGCGGAAGAAGTCCGAAACGGCACCCTACTTTCATTACCAAGTTACTTGCATTTTGATTCTTGGACGAAAGCATGGTCAGGCGCTTGTACTGGCAGTACTTGTACGGGGATTTCCCCTTATTTTATCAACTCGTTCAAAATCGTTATTCCAGCGGTTGCGATCTCAACCTTACTAGGCGCGATCAACGGCTATGTTATCTCGTTATGGAAATTTCGTGGCAGCGACCTATTTTTTGCCGCTTTATTATTAGGCTGCTTCATTCCTTTTCAAGTCGTATTACTGCCAATGGCACAAACCTTGGGTTGGTTAGGCATCGCGAGCTCCACGACAGGCTTAGTATTCGTTCACGTCGTGTACGGTGTGGCATTTACGACGCTCTTCTTTCGGAACTTCTACCAGTCTATTCCTGGAGAACTTGTGAAAGCCGCTCGCCTTGATGGTGCAGGATTCTTCACTATTTTCTATCGCATCATTTTGCCGGTTTCTACACCGATTATTGTCGTCACGGTTATCTGGCAATTTACGCAAATCTGGAACGACTTCCTCTTTGGCGTCGCCTTCTCCGGCTTTGACTCTCAACCAGTCACTGTCGCGCTAAATAATTTAGTCAACACCAGTTTTGGCGGTAAAGAATATAACGTCGATATGGCGGCCGCGATCATCGCAGCACTACCTACCATTATCGTGTACGTGTTTGCAGGTAAATATTTTGTTCGCGGTTTAACCGCAGGTGCCGTCAAAGGTTAAGAACGACGCTCGTGCCTATATATTTTTCATTGCGCGAGCGCCTCAGATAGAATTTGGAGCAATAACATGGCAAGTCTAACGATAGATAACGTAAAAAAAAGCTACGGTAAAACAGAAATACTAAAAGGCATTAATATCTCAATCGAAACAGGTGAATTCCTGATTTTGGTAGGCCCTTCAGGCTGTGGTAAATCCACATTAATGAACTCCATTGCCGGACTAGAAGACATCACTGAAGGCCGCATTTTAATCGCTGACAAAGACGTCACTTACACGAGCCCGAAAGACCGCGATATCGCCATGGTCTTTCAGTCTTACGCCTTGTACCCAAACATGACGGTAGAGCAAAATATCTCGTTTGGTTTGGAAATGCGTAAAGTGCCTAAAGCAGAACGGGACGTAGAAATACAGCGTGTTGCCGAGTTACTGCAAATTAGCCATTTATTGGATCGTAAACCGGCCCAACTTTCTGGTGGTCAACGCCAACGTGTGGCCATGGGACGAGCTTTAGCACGCCGCCCACAGCTTTACTTGTTTGATGAGCCGCTGTCTAACCTAGACGCGAAATTACGTGTTGAAATGCGTACTGAAATCAAAAAACTACATAAAAAACTAGGTACAACAATCGTTTACGTTACCCATGATCAAATAGAAGCGATGACATTAGCTGACCGCATTGCGGTGATGAAAGACGGTGAAGTTCAACAGCTTGGCACGCCTCAAGAAATCTATGACAATCCAGCGAACTTATTCGTTGCTGGTTTCATGGGATCTCCGGCAATGAACTTTATTCCCGCGAAAGTCATCGATCAAAACGGCACACCCGTGTTAGAACTCGAAGCAAACACCACGACAGCCATTCCGTTCCCAAGACCTGAGTCTTTAAAGAATCATATCGGCAAAACCGTATTGCTAGGACTTCGCCCAGAGATGATTACCGAACCTCAGCCTCATAAAGAGGGACAAGCATTTGTCACCACCACTGGAGTTGAGGTCGAAGTAACAGAGCCAATGGGCGCTGATACTATGATCCTAACGCGTATCAATGGTGCCGAGATCAATTGTCGTTCGAATCCAAGCTATTTAGCCGAGCCAGGCTCAGTAATCAACATGATGTTTGATACCTCAAAAGCGGTTGTATTCGACCCAAAAACAGGTGAACGATTAGACTTCTAAAACCTATTTTGATAGTACGTTTGTCATGCTTTTTGCCAACCTTCGGGTTGGCTTTTTTACGCTATGTCATCGCGGGCTACCTTTACAACTTTGTGTATCGAACTCCTTCTCTTTTTAAGTTACATTCCCGCTTATATTCAAAGTTCATAACTCAATAAGAACACGATAAAACGATGATCTTATGCGAACATCACCACGACTTTAAAGGAACCAAGGCATGACACGACGCCCTCGCGTTATAACCCAGCTCATCATTTTAGGCCTGCTTATCCTTGTTACTGGGTGTGCTATGGTGGAGCCAAGGCAGCCAGATTGGCAGACAGGAAAGGAATATCACCTTACCATTTTGCACACCAATGATAATCATGGTCATTTCTGGAAAAATAGCGATGGCGAGTACGGTATGGCGGCTCGTAAAACCCTAGTCGACAATATACGAGAAGAAGTCGCTTTGAATGATGGTCACACCCTATTGCTCTCTGGCGGAGACGTTAATACCGGCGTTCCTGAATCTGACATACAACACGCTGAACCAGACTTTAAAGGCATGAGCTTACTGGGTTACAACGCGATGGCGGTGGGTAGTCATGAATTTGATAACCCCTTATCAGTGCTTAGAAAACAACAAGAATGGGCAGGTTTTCCTTTTCTATCAGCAAACATTTTTGATAAAGAAACAGGAAAACGATTATTTGATGCTTATAAGATCTTCCAAGAAGGAGACTTGAAAGTTGCTGTCGTCGGCTTTACCACCGACGACACCATAAAACAGGGTAATCCAGAGTACCTTAAAAACATCGAGATTCGCTCACCTATTGAGGTCGCAAAAAAACTAATTCCCGAATTACGCAAACAAGCAGATATCGTGATTGCCATTACTCATATGGGCCACTATAACAATGGTCAACATGGTAAAAATGCCTCCGGTGACGTGACCTTAGCCCGAACAGTACCAGGCATAGATGTGATTATTGGCGGGCATTCTCAAGACCCCTTATTTAAACCCGACGTACAAAATGGCACCTTGATTCTACAAGCGCATGAATGGGGTAAATACTTGGGTCGTCTTGATTTAGTCTATAAAAACGGCGTGATCACTTCGTCACATTACAAACTGATCCCTGTTAACCTACAGAACAAAGAAACGTCCAACGACAGCAAAACTAAACGTGCGCTTCTCGATGATAAAATCGACGAAGACCCTGCGATGTTAAAGCTGCTCGCGCCCTATGAAGAAAAGGGCAAGAAAGAACTCATACAGCACTAATTTTCACAGAGCGACACCACTATTCCTTTGTTTATCCGCTGGCTAGGTTGTATAAAAAATGGCACTTAATACTAGGTGCCATTTTTATTAAGCGCGATTAACGAAAAAGAGAGTTACGGCTTATGGGAATATATTAACGTCCACGTAAGTGGTTTTGGGAGTTTTTCTGACTCCAGTTTTGCTGTGTATTCTAATGTGTTGGCGTCTATCATTTTCCACGTGTTGGTGCGTTTTCCACGCTCAGATTCTAGAACCACTTCAACTTTTTTTGCTGTTTGATGAATGGTCGAAAAAATCTTACGGTCGTCATCGCCCTTGGTTTCATAGCGATTTGCGCCCAAAGGAATCGTTTCTGCCGTTTCTTTATCACATTGCCATTGCCATTGTTTGGCTTGTGTCGATAGCTGCCATTCATGACAAATTTTCGTTTCTTTCTTCAAGATTGGACGGGCCACCATGCGAACAAAAAAATTCATTTCTTTGGCCACACTGTCTACCGCAGCATCCAACTTGGCTTGTGTGCTATCTGCGTCTTGCAAATACCATTTTCCATCAATCTGAGAAGCGAACGTACCTGAACTCAACGCCATTAACAGCGCGCCGGTTATTATTAATTTCTTCACCTGTACCGCCTTATTTTTATTGTTAGGTAAGCAAAAGATAATGACAGAGAAGGCACATATTGTGAGGCGCAAAAACGCGCACAATAACTAACATTAATCGCCAAACAGACTTTATAGTAGAGACATGTCTATCAGTAGATTTATTAAATTCAGATTCAAAAACAAAGAAAAGCCCAGTAATAATGCGGTAGAACACATTAAAACTGGGCTTCTGTATCCCATCTAAGTGGGCGAATAAACACTATAATGTTTGTCTAAAAACGTTATCGACTAATTATCAGCAAGTGCTTTCTTTTGTAACTCAATGATTTCAGCAATGCCTTTACGAGCCACAGCCAGCATGCCAACCATGTGCTCATCGCTGAATGCTTCGCCTTCCGCCGTTCCTTGAATCTCGATGAAACCGCCTTTGTCATTCATGATCACGTTCATGTCTGTTTCAGCATTAGAGTCTTCAGGGTAATCCAAATCCAACACAGGTACGCCTTTATAAACACCCACAGAAATCGCGGCGATTTGTGACACGATTGGGTTTTCTTTGATCCTTTTTTTGTTCAGAAGAACTTGCATGGCATCCGCTAACGCAACAAAGCCACCGCTAATAGACGCCGTACGAGTGCCGCCATCCGCTTGGATAACATCACAGTCGATCGTGATGGTGTTGTCGCCCAGTTTTTTAAGGTCAACCGCAGCGCGCAAAGAGCGACCGATCAAACGCTGAATCTCAACCGTACGGCCGTTTTGCTTACCACGAGCGGCTTCACGATCCACACGACTGTGTGTAGAGCGTGGCAGCATGCCGTATTCAGCCGTAATCCAACCTTGGCCCTTACCTTTCAAGAAACGCGGCACGCCATTGACCACGGTAGCAGTACAAATAACCTTAGTGTCACCGCACTCGATCAATACCGACCCTTCTGCATGTTTAGTAAAATTGCGTGTAATTTTAAGGGGACGTAATTGATCTGCTTCTCTTCCGCTCGGGCGCATAGTGGTCTCTCTATTAATGGAACTATTCTAAAGCGGCAATTATAACGAACCTCCACAAAATTGCGCCCCTTCCCTATGAAACTCTTACTCATCAGGTACACTATTCGTTCGGCCTTTGGGCTCTCTTTATTAATATGCTATCTAACTTTGGGTATTTAACATGACTGCAAGCATGACCGCCTTCTCTCGCCAAGAAGCTGTATACGATTGGGGCACCATCAGCTGGGAAATTCGCTCAGTAAACCAACGCTACCTAGAGCCACATTTCCGTCTACCTGAAAATTTCCGCGAGCTTGAATTTGCTTTTCGTGATGTGCTGCGCAAAAAGCTTAACCGTGGCAAATTAGAGTGCCAACTGCGCTTTCAAGCCGTCGATAAAGCCGCCTCCAGCCTCAATATTAATGCTAACAATGCCCAAGCATTGGCGACTGCTATCAACGAATTAGGTACTTGGTTTAAAGACCTAAACCCAGCCAACCCACTCGATATCTTACAATGGCCAGGCATTTTAAATAACGAAGGCAGTGACTTCGATATGATGAAAAAAGCCGTTGCTGAACTTTTTCAGCAAGGTGTAGAAGAGCTTATCCAAGTACGTTTACGTGAAGGCGAACAACTGAAAGGCATCATAGAGCAACGCCTAGACGCCATCGACCAAATAGTTGTCGATGTACAAGCCAAATTGCCTGAGATTGTTGCGGTGCAAAAGCAAAACTTGATCGACAAACTAGAAGCCGCCAAAGCGGACCTTGACCCAATGCGCGTCGAAGCAGAAATCGTCATGCTGGCACAAAAAGCCGACGTGGCCGAAGAACTCGATCGCCTCGCCACACACACCAAAGAAGTGCGCCGTCAGCTGCAACAAAAAGGCCCAATCGGCCGTCGCCTCGACTTCTTAATGCAAGAACTCAACCGCGAAGCCAACACACTTTCATCAAAATCCATCGTCGTCGAAACCACCCAAAGCGCCGTGGAACTGAAGGTTTTGATTGAACAAATGCGAGAACAGATACAGAATATTGAATAATTACTATAGATGTATTTTATTATATTTTTAACGATAAAAATCAATAATTTAATTTAAAAAAATAGTCCATAGCTGTATTCTAAAAACCACCTTTAACCACCACCATGTGGTGGTTAATTTGGTGGTTGTGATAGAATCAGTAGAAAGCTGAGTGGTGGGTAATCAATGCCTACCCATATCGCATTACTGTAGGTGGGCTATGGCTAAGTTAACTGTTAAGAAAGTAGAAGCGCTGATCAAAGCGGGTGGCGATAAAACGAAGCGCCATGCTGACGGTGAGGGTTTGTACCTTGTTGTCCCAGCTTCAGGCACTGCGAGCTGGATGCTTCGCTTCACGTCAAATAACAAACGACGTGAAATGACGCTAGGTAAGGTACAAGACCTTTCTCTATCCAACGCTCGCCTGGAAGCTGCTACAAAGATGAAACAGGTAAGAGAGGGTTATGATCCTCTCTTACAACGAAAACGCGCTGAACAAGAAAATATTAAAACGGTTAATGACCTATTTGAAGACTGGTATCCAACCTTAGTTAAACGCCTTAAACATCCTAATATCCCCAAACGGGTTTACACCAAAGACATAGCTCCTCATATCGGCGACCTACGTTTAGATCAAATTACTGCTCGTGATATCAGAAGCACAATTAACGCTATTAACGAGTCTGGTCGCCCCACCATTGCCAATGATGCACTAGGACACTGTAAACAGCTTTTTAATCACGGTATTAAACTTGACCTTATCCAAGGTAACCCCGCATCAGCCTTTACTGTAAGAGACGCTGGTGGCATTGAACAAAGTAAAGACAGAGCCCTAACAGAAGCGGAATTAAAACAATTCTTTGATACGGCAAGAGAACATAGCACGAGCTTTACTCGCGACAATTACTTAGCTTGTGCATTGTTAGTTTGTTTGGGGGTTCGTAAATCTGAATTGTGTGAAGCAAAATGGGAGGAGTTTGAGCTAAAGAAAGGCTTATGGCACCTACCAAAGGAGCGCAGTAAAACCAACGTAGGTTTTACTATACCCTTAGCACCAGAAGTATTGGAATGGCTTAATGAGCTGAAGATAAGGGGCTTTGGCTCTGATTACGTGCTGCCTAGCCGTAGAAGTAGCAAAAACCTACATATGGGCTCAGACACGCTTAACAGAGCTATTACCAAGCTATTTGGACATGAAGCAGGCAAAAAGAAACAACCACCTAATTTGATGGGTGATATGCTGCACTTTACAGTACATGACTTGCGCCGCACTTGCCGTACACTACTTGCAAAGCAAGGCACCCCCGGCCATGTGGCCGAGAGGTGCTTGAATCATAAGTTGAAAGGCGTTGAAGGCATTTATGATAAGTATGATTATTTTGAAGAGCGGAAAGATGCGTTAGATACGCTAGCCTTGCGGATTTCTAATATTGTTAGCTAAATAAAAGCATTGATGCTGATGAAGAAATTTAACTGTGTTTAAAACAAGCCAAAAACTCCTTTTTATTTACCTCAAATGAGGTAGTATAAACAGGAATATCATACGGAGTATTTTAAATGACCAAGACAACAGGCAATCTAGCCCACCAACCACAAATCATTAAAGACCCACAAGACGTCGAGCCGCAGCTACAAAGCCTAGCCAACCTTAGCCTGCAAGATTTTGCACAAATCATTCTAACGGCGAACTTTGCTAGAAGCGACGAAACCGCCCACAGCACTAAAAATTATGCAGGCACTAACTTTTACCACATCCTGGTAAAGGCTATTAGAGACGTCTTGTCGACCAAAGGTTTTACAGCACACTCACACCGTAATATTGAACTCGCTTTACACGACAATATTGTTATTGGTGTTTGCAAAGGCGATGAAAATACGGGCAACCCAAACCAAGAACCACGCTCCCAATATAAAAAGGGAGATGTAACCCTAAAGCTTCTAGGGTTAAGACAAGACGATAACCCTCAGCAAGAAAAATTATTCTCCGATACAGAGAGACTGCACGTAAAAGGCGGCAAGCTACAATTAACGCTTGATGAAAAAGAAAGAGATGTTTGGGTATTGGTTCACTACTCAATAAAAAATACCCTTGGTGACTATCAAGTAAAAGCGGAGTTATCGCAGCCAGCAACTTATGATAACAATGGCTATATCAACTCGTTTGCAAACAGAATTATTCTTGATTTTGGCCAACAGCAAATTAATAATGCTGCCCCTGAGTTTACCGACAACATCGATTTTAAGATTGAATAATGCTGCACTACAACCCTGAACGTTTACGCTTCGCTCGCGAGCGCCGTGGCTTAACCAAAAAGGCATTGGCCGACGCAGCGGATCTTGATAGCAAAACAATTACTGTCTATGAGAGCGATAGTAAAGATAGCGCCCCTACCCTATCCACCTTAGAGAAATTTGCATTCGCTTTAAGCTATCCCATTAGCTTTTTTCAAAAAGACGACGCGCCTACACTCGAAACAGGCGCCGTTAGTTTTCGAGCGGCAACCAAGCTCAGCAAAAAAAATGAAAATGCAGCCAGGCGAGCAGGTGAGTTAGCTAAAGAACTTAATCAATGGTTGGAAAGTCAGTTTTCGTTACCAGCTAATACCACCCCCGCGTTTGAACCAGAAGAATATGGCGACCCTGCAACAGCCGCCGCTATGCTGCGCCAGCAATGGCAACTGGGCGAACGCTCGATTACTAATATGGTGCACTTGCTTGAATCGAAAGGGATCCGCGTACTTTCCTTAGCGGAGAATTGCTTAGATGTTGATGCCTTCTCATTTTGGGAAGACAACACACCCTACATCTTACTTAACACAATGAAATCACCAGAACGAAGCCGCTTTGATGCTGCCCATGAGTTAGGCCACTTGGTGATGCATAAATTCACACAAAACAAAGGACCCGAAGCAGAACAGCAAGCCAACCAATTTGCCTCTGAATTTTTAATGCCGGAAGCCAGCGTAAAAAGTATCTTGCGCCCGTGGCCTACACTTCACCAGCTGATCCAACAGAAGAAAAACTGGAAGGTATCGCTTGCCGCATTAGTCAGACGCTCTTACGACCTTGGCTTCTCTACCGACTGGCACTATCGCCAATTGAGCATTCAACTAGCCAAACAAGGCTTTAGAAAGCAAGAACCAGAAGGCATGGAGAAACGCGAAACCTCGCTCTTATTAGAAAAAACATTCAATGCGTTGCGCACTAGAGGCATTAGTCAAAAAGACGTGCTTGAACAGCTAGGCTGGCCGTTGGATGAATTAAAGGCACTTACATATGGGCACGGGCTAGGAATGCATATCGCTAGTAACAAAACTGTTATACGCACGAATAATAAAAAAGCAGATTTAAGCGTTGTGAAGTGAAAGGTACCATTCTGTACTCACTGCCTTTAAGTTATTAGCCTATCACGTCGCCACTTCAGGATTCCGCTGGCTACCTTCAGCATAGCTATCCAATGCATCAGCTAATTGTCGGCGGTAGTTTTCTTCTTGCAGAGCAGAGACAAGGTAATTTTCATCACGCTGATCAATAAACTTGGTATGACCACCAGCGCGCTCGGCCATTACATCCAAGATAATATCCAGCAGACGTGAACGCAAAAGGCGTGCGGGCTCACTTTCTGTTAATAACATCCCTATGTTGAGCACTGCACGAAAACCGAACAAACCCAGCGCGGTGGTTTTGGTACCGTCATTGATGTCGGTACCAGACATTAGCCCCTTGAATTACTTTAGTTTTTTTACCTTCTAACACCTGATAGCCGTTGCTTTTTAACTCATCGGCATGGCTAGATAAGTAGCGCTCAATAGTACGGTCTGTAATGTAATACAAGGCAACCACTAGGGCCTTGGTAAATACCGTTTCACCTTCAAAGGTCACACCACCCAAACCCAAGTGCTGCTCGGCTTGTTGCAGGGCGTAGCGGTTGTTAAGGATATTTTGACGGTCATGTGATGATGCGGTTAGGTCTTTAGCCATTTGCTGCTCCCCTTGCCAACTGAGCCAGTGAAATATACCCAGTCTGGTAGGCTTTGGGGGTAATCACTTCAATGTGATAGTCTGCAATATGGGTTGCTGTTGCATTAGGGCGATATGTAGCACCTTTACGCACAGCACGGTCATCAGTTGTAGCTATCACTTTCTTTATTTGTATTGTGTCCGTCGCAATACCATAATGTAGATTCACCATTGCCAACAGATAATTAAGGAACAACTCCGAATTATTGAGCTGCTTTTTTGTCGCTTCAGGCTTTGGTTTGTCTGATTTAAGATCGAAAACCAATGCATAAGGCTGTTCACCTTCTTGCCATAGAATGATCAGGTCGCAACCTTTGTTCACGCCTTGGTCGTTCCCCACGTCAACATAAGGCGATAGTTGCTTAAACCAGCGATTTGAGTTACCACCTGGCTGATGATCCAATGTAAATGCAAGCGCATTTTCAGGCACATTGGTAATATACAACTTTTTAATCTTGCTATCTGCTCCATCTTCTTTAAGTAAAAGTTCTTTATTAACAATATCACCATCAATAACTACATCACGATTAATGATTTCCCTCATCGATGCCAGCATATATCACTCCTTGATACCGTAATAAATTTTATCTGCCAGCTCGTTAGCATCGGCAATTAGATTATCAAACACTTCCATATTGATGCCATACTGGTCGACTTCAACGGAATGTATCTGGTGATCGTCTTTTAAGCTGTAGGCTTTGATTTGTGTGGGTTTGAGCAAATCCAAATCCGTCATTTTGGCTGACTTCATAATCTGCTCTTTGTTTTCTACGTCAAGGTTAAGCATCACACGATTGTTCAGCTCGCGAATGAGATAATCGCTATGAGTCGTTACCAACACTTTAACGCCAGAATTCACTAGCCGCGCTAATAGTCCCGCCATTTTGCGTTGATTATCTGGGTGTAAGTTTAGCTCTGGCTCGTCGATAATAAGCATGCCATTTTTCTCAGCTAACGAGTTGATGTAGAGGTCGATCAAAAACAATGATTTAATCGAAGATGAAGCCACATAAACAGGTATTGCGACTTTATCTCGGCCGCGTTCTTTTTTGGGCATATACATCACTTGTTTATCGACGGCTTTGTAAGAACCGCCCATTAAATCTTGTAGTGCATCACGAATCGGTTTGCAGTCGCTTTCTTCTCGAATAAAGCTCTTACTTTTGCAGAGATTCTCATAATCCCGAACAACACTAATATTGTCTTGTATTGGCTGGGCATATCGCGAACGCATGCTATTGAGTAGCTCAAGCGGGTTAACCTTATCGCCGCTGGTAATATGCTCGATAATAGCGTTTTTACTAATATCCAGCTCTTTATAGAACAAGGCTATGCCCGTTCGTTCTGATGTCACGACAAAGGGGCGTGGCAATAAATCCGCAAACAGGCAATCAGTAATATGATCACTAATGACATCATCCAAAATTCGGTCAGGCACACGGCTGCCACTTTTGGTCTGGAAGGTCACCGACAAAACAGTTTCCTTGGCGGCTTTATAAAAACTTAATTGTTCCGACTGACCAAAGTTTATCGATTGCTTAAACTCATTGGCAAAATCAAATTGTAATTGATCATGGCTAAATTCGGCTTTAGCGCCATTAAAAAAATCTTTTGGCACATTAAAGTAGCGCGGCAAGTTCTCAGAAAATTCTGAAGAGGCGTTTTTTAGGTAGTCCGCTAATTTCGCTTGATAGTCGGTTAATTCGATCAACAACGTGCCTTCGTCACGCAGTTGCGCTAACCTTTCACGCGATACCGATAAATCAATCCACTGTTTAAACTGGCGCAGCAAGCCATAGATAGCATAGCTGATGTAGGTTTTGCCCATATTATTGGGGCCGCAAATCACGGTTAAATCACCCAGTTCAACGGTGCCTTTATCAATACCGCCTAAGTGTGCAAAGTTAAATTTCATGCGACCTCCTGATTAAGCAGTGTGGTGTAAAGTTTAACATTTAGCTTGCCTCCACAACAGTGACTTGGCCGTTCATTAGCATGGGGAGAAGCCAATCACGGAGTGAAGCGAGCTCTTGGTTCTCTTTTAAGTTTGTCAAAATAAGATCCATTTTTGACTTCGTAAATTCATGAAACTGAGTCAATGTACTTTGCGCAGGGATAACCACATCAAGGCTTTTTATTTTGTCCTGTGACAAATTATCTCGAGCGGATCCAGAGCTTAAATTAATTAGGTATTCGTAGAGCCTTTCAAGTGTGAACTTAAGGTAAACATTCATTTCTTGATCAAATGGATTAATTGCGCAAATTGCCTGATTAGTCGCAGCTGGAAAATCAATAAAACTGACTTTACCTGCTGTTGCTCCATACATAGCCATTAATATGGTATTTTTCGAGAATAATTTCGCGCTGGATTTTTCCAACCCTAGCTCGGTTATAAAATTAGCTGTTGAAACAATGAATTGTGCATTTAATTCACCACTATTAATCCACGGGATAGTACCATTTTCGTAGAATTCAGGGGTTGAGCTCAGCGGCGTTCCGCCCGAACCTGTCACCGCAATTTCTGATAGTTTTTTAACCTCCCACCCCTCCGGTATTTCCCGCTTTAGGATTGGGTTGTAGACCATTTTGCCGCCGGAGGTTTTGTAGGGGTTGCCTTGGCCTCGCGGTGAGTCGTCGGGGAAGTCGAACTGTACAAACCAGTAGTCGTACAGGGTTTTAGCCATGGCTTCCAGCTCAGCGTTGATGCGGTCACGCTCGGCCAGAACACCTTCGCGGTTATTGGGCTTTTTTACTTCAATAAATACCAGCGGCATGCCATTGATTAGCAGAGTGATGTCTGGACGGAATTCTTCATCGCCATTCTGGCAAGTGAGTTCTGTAACGACATGAAAACTATTGTTATTGAAGTTCTCGAAGTCAATCAGCTTGGTGTTTGAACGCTCAGATAGGCGCTCAAAAAAAGCACGGCCTAAATCTTCATTGTCGAGCAACAACTTTACATCTTCCAACAAACGCCCAGCTTCAGTAGCTTCAATGCCTGGATTAATTTTACTAATAGCCGCTTTGAACAAATCGGGGAAAATGTTGGTATCCAGATCCCAGGCTTGACCTTTTAACGAAAGATACTGATAGCCCAAGCGCATTAGATGCAAAATAGCAGGGATTTTGACGCGAGAATCTTCATTGAACTTCATGATATTCCTTTATAATTTTATTAATAAGTGCATCATTTTTTTCGAAAAACTAGAATTTTATATCAATCAAACCTAATCAAAATCACAGGATATTTTACTTTATCCATTTTAGGTATCTAGATAACCATGCAAGTTTTTAGGAACTATTTTTCTCTAACAAAATCAATTCTTGCTCAGCAATATTCCAGGGTAAACGCCTACCATTAGCTTGCATAAGTTTATAGGCAGTTCGCGCTTGTTCGGTGTTGATTTGCTGATGAACCACCAGCTGGCTTACTAGCCAAATTGTGCCGTTGACAATTGCTGCTTCTTTTTCTGCTGCGTTTCTAAGTGCCATGTCACCCGTAAGCAAAGGACATGACTCTTGCTTAGCTAATGCTAGAGCAAAACAATCGTTACGACTCGCTTTTCTATACATAGTCGTCAACTGCATGGCATACATCATTGAGGCGGGTAAGATCTCTTTTAGCTCTAGACCAAATTCAAGCAAATGGGAATGCGCCTCTTCCAATTCTTCTACAAACAAAATGTCTGGCGTTGCAAATTGGTACGGCAAATTAAACATAGCTTCAAGCAAGCCACCCTCTTCCATATCAATCAGAATATTGGCATCACTAATTAATAACTGCACTCAAAGCCTCCAACTTTCGTTCTTTATGAAAGCTAGATACAGACATACCAAGTAATTCTGCGGCTTTAGACTCTCCTATGTACTCTTCACCTAACGCTCGATATACCAACTGTTTATACAAAAAAGTCGACTCATGAGGATACTCTTTACCAGGCTCTTGAGTTCGCCAGCCACTTTTACCGAACAACATAAACAAACTTTTCTGAGTTGCTGGAGTAATAATCTCACACTGGCCTGCTCGATACAGTGCCGCTAGCATGCTAATCCCGTATTCATGCTTTAACATCAGTAACTCGCGCGGCTCAATGTTTCGACGTTTTTCACCTAGATGCTCGACAAGAGTTTGTGCAGGCAGTAAAAAAGCGCCAGCAAAGGCATTGCACACTTTCTCTTCATCTAGTTCTTCAGATAAGCGGCCATGAACCACCAAGTGCCCAAGCTCATGTGCTAACGTAAAACGCTGTCGGTCACCACTCTGGCTCGTTGAAATCACAACAACTGGAGTGTTATCGATTTTACCAGCTAAACCATCAAACTTTTTATTCGTTTCCACGTCCGTGGTAATGATCATGACCCCTTTTGCTTCAAGAGTATCGATCATGTCGTGAATTGGGTTTAGGCCGAGATCCCAAGCGTGACGCATCTGAATCGCTAGCTCTTCGGCTTGCTCTAGGCTATTAATTTGCTTTGGTAGATCATCCGGCAGCCCAAACTCAGGAATCGGTTTCACTGAGTCGGGATAAAGCTCTAGTAGCTCTTGCCAGCGTTCAGCTTGGTCTAAAACATCACCATTGATTCGGTCTAACACTTTCTTTGGTGTGCTCGCACGTTTGCGATACTCCACACCGGATATTTCGACCTTAGTAGGACGAAAGAAGTATTCGGTGCGAACTGATAGCGCCTTAGCAAGCTTTAGTAGGTTGGTGGATGAAGGCATAGCAATGCCATGTTCATATTTGTTAATTGAGTTTGCTGATAGATCGATTTCATCAGCTAAAGCCTTCATTGTTAATCCAGCAGCCTTACGAGCTCGCTCTAGACGTTCTGCAAACATGGTGTCCTCTCTGAAATGACGGATAGGTTGATAAAACATAAAAATATAT
The DNA here is from genome assembly GCF_038155025.1 of Marinomonas sp. TI.3.20. Classification (NCBI taxonomy): domain Bacteria; kingdom Pseudomonadati; phylum Pseudomonadota; class Gammaproteobacteria; order Oceanospirillales; family Oceanospirillaceae; genus Marinomonas; species Marinomonas sp. TI.3.20. Next base: position 70,053 of record NZ_JBAKAS010000001.1, read on the forward strand.
ATGATTTATAAACCTAATCATTACATTTTTTCGATTACTTTTCTATTCTATTCCTTCTATTTTACTCATCATCCAATCCTCAATTTCACTTTCCAACCATGCTTTACGCTTACCCATCACTGTGACGTTCTTAGGAAATTCTCCGGCATTAATCAGGTTATAAATACTGCTGCGGCACAAAGATGTTTTGTCCATTACTTGTTGTAGTTTTAAAAATCTCATTGGGTAATCCTTGTTATGCGGTTTCTGTCATAACAAAGGCAGCAGTGTTATTTTTTACCCTAGCCTATTTACTCAACTGATTTTCTTGCCTTACTAACAATGCAGATTTAAGCAGCAAAAAACATGAATCACTCACTGGCAGCACCAGTGAGTGATTCATTATCATTACAATTCTCGGCTTGCTGCTGAATAAGCAAGTTTAGAGGCCGCATCTTTTGCACCTATAGGAGAATAGGCATCCACTTTTTCCACCTCCATGAACTTTTCTGATCGCAACTTATCCACTTGATGCCAAAGCTCCCTATTGGCAATAGGCTTTTTACTTGCCTTGCGCCATCCTCGACGCTTCCAGTTATCTAGCCATTCATTAAAGCCTTTGACACAGTACTCACTGCTCGAATAGATAACATCACCATCACTAGCAAACTCTAACCCTTCAATGAGAGCCAATAGATCTAAGCGCATCACCTCGATTGTATTTTCAAAACATACCCAGTTCTCATAAGTAATTTGTCCATTGTCATCAAGCGCAACCAAACCAGTCCCACCACAAGGACCGCCTCTTTGCTTTTCTATAACAACCGCTTCCACATAAATTTCTTTGGTCATGATAATTTTCTCCAGATACTAAAAAGCCGATACGTAATTGCACCGGCTTTATTGGTTTAATTGTTAAACACTCAATGTCATTGCGCTGTCGTGTTATGCCCTTCTGTCATAAAGAAGACTTCGTGTGTATTTTTTAACCTTAATCACTCATCTCCCAGCCTTTAACTAGGCTCCCTGTCATCATCGAAAGCTTTTTCAGATATATATCATCGTTACGCATAGCCCCATTAACTAATGCCAAAGGAGGCACCCTATGCGTTCGCCTAAGCAACTATCCAGCTATCCCTCTCATCAGACTACAAACATCACTGAACTGTTAGAACAAGCCGCTGAGGCTCTTGCACAGAAATACAAACGAGAAGGCACTTTTACTAATGCCAATAATGTAAAAAAGTATCTCACGCTAAAATTAGGTTCTTATGAACGTGAAGTGTTTGCACTCATGTTACTAGACAGTCAGCATCAGCTAATTCGATTTGAGGAACTGTTTTTCGGAACAATTGATGCTGCTGCGGTTTACCCCAGGGAAGTCGTCAAAGCCGCCTTACACGCCAATGCCGCTGCTGTCATTCTGACTCACAATCATCCATCTGGATCACCGGAACCCTCGCAGTCCGATATAAACATCACCAACACACTCGTCAGTGCTCTAAAGCTCATTGACGTTAGAGTGCTCGATCATATCGTTGTGGGTGAACAATGCGTGTCGCTCGCTGAAAGAGGGTTAGTCTGAATAGGCCCTTCTCTTTAACCAATCCCCTTCTAACTACCCCCTTTCTTTATAAAGAATCAAATGGTGTTACTTCGATAACACCAAGGAGAGCACATGTCTGTTCAAACACCTGCTATTTCATTTTGTGACACTGCATTACCTATCTCCATAGCGTTCAAAAAGCGTTTACAGATTGTATTAAACGAACATACAAGCCAATTAGAAAAGCACCACATAATCCTTAACTTTAAAGATCAAAGTTACTCTGCTGATCACGGTGGTTATCACCCTGTTGAAATAGCATTAAGTAAATTGCCTGACGGTCAGTTCTTGATTCAATACATTACTGACTTTAGCTATGAGAACCATGAAGACACTGAGCTAGAAAAAGAACTTGATTTCGACTTTGATAATTCTGTGGCGTTTACTCGTTACTCAGGCTGGCAAGAGATTAATTCACCAGGTATCGATGAGCTCTATCAACTTTGGGAAAGTAACTTTCTCTGTTATCTAGAAATTGGCGCATTCGATCGAGTTGACGTTGAAGGCCTTTAAGTTAAGTCGCTTTTCTCAACTCATAACCTCATGAATGAACCAACAAGATCACCAGCACAGACACGCGCCTAAGCAGCTGCTTCCCATATTGTTAAAACGGGAAGCTGCAACCGCCCATGAAATAAGGGTTTAGCTATCGCGCCCCCTCTCTGCTTCTCAAAACTCCCACCTACAAACAAAAAAGGAAACAGACAATGGCTGAAGTGCAAGCGGTAAAAGACAGCGACACGATCCATCTGATCGGCCATCTACTAAGTATTCGCTTTAACCCACAAATGGCGGATGTATGGAACATTGGCCTCAACTTAGCGTTACGGATATCAGATCTGCTTTCTATTCGTTTTGAAGATATTCATGGAAGCCGTTTAATAATTCGAGAAAGCAAAACAGGAAAACTAGCCAACATTCAATTGAACACTAAAACTCTTGAACATATTTCAAGAATCCAAGCTCAGTACCCTTCACATATTTATCTATTCCAATCCCATCGATGTCAGCAAATAAAGCACACAGCACCCAAACCGATTTCACGACGTGCCGTGTCTATGGCTTTTCAGCAAGTAGGAAAAGAGGTGAATATTATTTTAGGGACACACTCTATGCGCAAAACACGAGGTTACTTTTTATATCAAGCAACGAAGGACATTGCCCGAGTAATGAAGATGCTTCGCCATAGCTCGGAGGGCGTCACCTTACGTTACATAGGCATTACCCAAGATGAAGTAGACAAAGACTTTGTATCGCTTGAGCTGTAGTCACAGAAACAACTGTCAGCTTAAGTAACCCCTTCCACAAATTTGCCAACGATCTACGCTGGCTCAGCTGAGTAATAAGTTATGAATCCATTAGCACTCTTAGGAAATATACTAGTAGGCAATTTAGCTAAAAGCCTAACCGACAATCTTTTCTACAAAACAAATGGCCCCGTCAGAGGAAGCATTCTTTATTGTGATTTGGCATTTGGTGCTGCTGAACATTCCGGCATCTATGTCGGCAATAACCAAGTAGTCCACAAGAATGGCCAGGGGGCGGTTGAACTCGTATCGATCAATCAATTCAAAAACACCATTAGCGCCATTACGATCTACATAAGTTGTAATAGCGATGGAGAACCAATAGGTGATGAGCACGTAGCTAATGATGCAGAAATGCTGATTGGAACCAATAGCACATATTCTCTACTGAGCAATAACTGCCACCAATTTTGTAGTTACTGCATCACAGGGAACTTCACATCAAACACCTTCTCTCTCAGGCAGCTTAAAAAGGACGCCAAGCTTTTTTTAGACACATCGCAATGGAGAGCATGGAATTTAACGAAACGTTAACTAAGAGGGCTTTAAGAGCCCTCTGCTAATCATCAACGAGAGCTACAACCAAAACATCGACGACCTTCCCCGTAATGCTTGGTTCTTTTTTTTGCCATATAACTTATTCGATGAAATAGGTCACTATACTGCTGTGAAAAATTCCGATCATTTTCATTCAGAAAATAGCCATGATCCTTAGGGAACTCGACCAAACGAGAGTTACTAGCAAGGCTACAACCTAAAGCGCTAGACCAAGCATCAATAATCATTGACGCTAAGCTTCCATCAGACGAATACTGACCTGCTTTGTAATACCTGTCTTTATTAAAGAAAAGAACGACATGATAATGATCGTTTCTAGAAGTATATCGCTCTCTTACCCATGCATACCTTACAGTACAAGGACGAGCTCTTTTACCTTCTCTACACATCCTCCTTGTTTGGGCTTTAACCTTTGCGCTTAACGATTCTATAAATCTCTTCATCAGGTTTATTCGATCCCAATTGTAGCTAATTATCTCATCTCGACTTAAGCAATCATCATAGACATCAAAACCTGGAAGCCTAAGATCAACCCTAATAGCGTAAGTTCGAGGATGTTCTAATAGAGATAAATTTATCGTGTTTAACAGCTTGTCTAAGTAAAGAAGACTGTTACTGTCAAGCGTCCCTTGGATCGGTAGGCCCTGATAACTATTTTCTTTCATGAGTAATACCAGTGTTATTTGTTCACAGGTATCCCCAGTCATATTATTTTTTTACAGATTAACTAAGCTTTACTCTACTTGGATAAATTAGTGTCTTATACGTTAGTGCTAGTTAGTTATATTAACCATACCGCCACTACCAACATCATCTTGCCAGACTACAAGCCAGCAATAGAGACACTGGTGACAACATAATCATACAAAAATCAGTCTGAAGTTACTTAACGATAAAGTGGTGTCCTTAAACTGAAAAATACGACCATAGGTCAAAATAATCCATATTCAGTCACAGCCAACTTGTAAAACATCACCTATTTCATGGCAAAACCTATGCACATTTAGCTCCCCATCTAAGAGAAAACCTCTATTAAATAGACTTCCTGTCAATATACTTATATATAATCATTACGGAAAAACCACTAAAAAATCACCTTTAAATCACCTTAAAACCACCATTAAATCACACAAAACAAACTAAAAAATCACTAAAAACACTACACAGTAATACATATAAATGATACAAGTACTGTATCCTCGTAGCTACAGAGCCTAATAATTATGTTTACAGTCAACTATGACTTTGAAGCGCAATCATTTCGAGAGTGCGCTTTCTATATCGAACACCTCTATAAAGAATTTGAAGATGTTCGTCTAAAGAAAATAGACCAATTTGACTCAGTCTCTACATGTTCGAATGCAATCAAGGAAGAAATTGGGCATCTTGTTAAGGGCGAAAATGCTAGAAACAGACTAATTAAAAAAATGAAAGCTGCATTTAAAGAACAGCAACTTAGCGACAAAGATTTTCTCTGGCTGGATAGTTCAGATGTACGGTTTTGTAACTGGGTATGGTGTTACTTAAGATCAAACCCCAATAGAAGAAAAAGAAACAGGACGCGAGAAAACATAACATCAAGATCTAATATAGATTGGAATGAAGATATAGAGATATTAAACACAGAATTGTTAGACTCAACTACCTATAATCACCGCTCTCTAGGTACTTTAGAAAGTATAAGCAACAACACCAAAGATAGGTATAAAGATATTATTAAATATTTTCATACATCAGAACTAAGCTTAGATGAACAAAAAACAGACATAAAAGGGTTAATTCGCTATTGGGAACCAATTTTTGAAGACAAAAGAATCGTTAACTGGCTAAACAAGAAAGATGATATTGAGTGTGACTGGGCATGGAAATACATTAAGAAATTTAATCGTAAATTACTTAGCGAAACCTGGTCTCCGACTAATGACAATGAAAAAAAACAAGCCATCATTAGTTTATTTGATCGACTTCACGACAGACAAGATAGCAAATCACTACTAATTGGAAATATGAAGCGTGCCTGGAATCAAAAGAAATTCCGAGACAAAAAAGAAGGAAAAAAAGCTTACAGCATAAGTATGACAGAGACGACAAAACAGCAGCTCGATAAGCTAACTGAACACAAAGGATTGAAAATCAATGAGACTATAGAGCTACTAATCAGAACTGAATTTAAAAACCTTAACAATTAACAAACCTATGCGGTGGTCAATTTGGTGGTTTATAAATTTAAAAACAGATAATATAAAAACAACCATTTGATTTTTAATGTTTTTATATTTATATTCTACATTCAGATCCAAAACATCGAATAGACCCTCTTATTGAAGCGACAGCTCCGATAAAGTAGTAAACGCTCTATTGGCTTAACGCCAAAACCTCGATATATACATCGAGATTTTGGCGTTATATGAAGGTGTCTTCTACCTGTATGAGGTTAAAAATATTTCAAACCCTAAATGATGCATTTTTTTGGTCGTAGGGACTCCGTTAAACCTCTGAAAATAATAAATTGAATGGCATTGGATAGCGATAATATCGACAAGCCATCAAGGTTAAAGGCATATGTCCTTTTGAAACCGCTGATAGCTGCCAAAAGCCATTCAAATGCTCACACTCTTCTTTTATATGGCCTAAGGCGTCCTTTCCATTAATAGGAAAATCCGTTGTTGCAACGCCATGTTGATCCGTTCCTGAAAACCAATGTATTTCCGAACTTTCAGATGGATACCAATATTGCAGAGTGCAATTTTTTAACTCCTCTTTACTAAAGCCTTCAAGTCTTGTTGCGGCTTCCTCTCTGCCATACAACTCACAAAAAACTGTTAATACAGGATAAAGAATACTCGCTTTTGTAATGGATTCCTTATATGAGGTATCCGTTTTATCTGTATTTCGATGCTCGAGCAATTGTTCGTATGTATGTAAATTAGTGGGATACATTCCATTAGTAATATATGAAAAAGTCACTCTTTCCACTAAGGCATCAATCCAGCTTTTTGCGAACTCTTTATTTCGATCGTCTTGGTATAACAGATGAAGAGCTAAAGCCAAATCAATAGCTTGCTCATCCTTATAAGGCGAGAGTAACAGTGGGTTGTTAACGACTAACTGACTAATAGAAGCAGTTACGTTTGACAGCCTATCTTGTAAGGAAATTTGCTCTTCACTGTCATAATTTTTAGTTGTGTCTTTGTTATATGACTCTGTCAGCTCAAACAATAACCACTGACCCTTGATCGCTAAACGTCCTAAAATATCGAACAGTTTAAGATTAATACTGATCGAGCATGGAGCAGAAATAAGTTTAGATATAGTGTGTTTTTTACCAACGAAAGGATGAATACATTTATCCAAATAAGCATCTGTGATTGTATGGTAAGTACTTAAAAGATTAGCAAAAGCTTTTTTTACGGTTGGTTTCCTAGGGTGTTTTTTAGCTATGTCCCAAGCTAATAAAAGAGAATATTCAGCTGAAAGGTAAGCTGGCTCAAGATTGTCCTCATCTCTACACCATGAAAATAATACCCAAAGTACTAGATTTAACTGTATTAAATTCTTAACTATTCTTTTATCTTCATTCTCCTGGAAAATTAGGCGAGCTAACTCGCAAAAGTGTCGATGAGATAAAGCAGGCTCTTCGATTAATATTAATGACTTTCTCATTAAAGATGACTTTTTTTTTCCAAGGTAGAATACTTCCTGAAAGTAGATGAGCTGAAATTAATGTCGCTAAATAGTCTCCATTCCAAATTTCATAAGCTCTTTTTTCTGTTTTATTCTCATCGATATAGGATACAACCCGATCAGACATACTTGAATGCATTTCACCGCCGAAACAAATACAAATAACAATTTTTAGGTCTTTAAATTGATCAAGAATTCTATTTCTAATAAAAGTATATTTAATATCCTCTAAAGATGGAGCCAAAGCTTGATTACCATTAGACCAATGATCTCTAGTTAAATCTCCGTCCTTAATAGAAAAAAGGTATAACTTTTCTTCTTCTCCTTTTTTAATAGATCCAATTGCAACAACATCGACTCCATATTCAGCTACACCTCTGGAAGGCTTGATTAAAACATTCAATCCCATTTGACTAAGCAAGTCGGGGAGCACTGCATCTAGCTCTTCTCTCTCACGTAAAGAGGCCAAATATTCCTTAAGAATCAACTTCATTGTTGAACCTCTCTGTGCGAAAAACTCTGAGCATAATATTCAAACCTTCAGGGTCAATAATATCCATTTTTGGCATTTCTGTAGATTGTGAAAAAGTTTGCATAGTGTTGATACTGCGCTTCGTTTCATGCCCTGTATGAATATGACCAATAACATCCCGACCATATAAAATAGTTTGAGTCCCTACCAATTCCATTATTGAACCTTTTTTAGAATGATCAATACTCTGAGATAGTTTTGTATTGAAGTCTTTCCAATAAAGATCAGCTTCTCGTTGAGGTGATAAAAGCTCTTTAACAGAGTTAGCTTCACTTATATCTGAGCAATAACTATCTAAATTTGATAGCAGACGATGGATACTAATCCTAATATTTTCATCATCTATGCTTTCTAATTTGTCTTGTATATAGCGTTTACTTTTCCCCATATAACTCAGTAGTAATGGATCATAAATAAGCTGTTCGATTTGTATTTTGATATTTGATGATGCATGAGGAAAAATCGAAAAAAGGTAGCTAATAGCCGAAATAGGTTGAAGGTAAAACCAACTAATAACCTTCTTAGATAAGAACAATATCTTTTTATCAGTCAGAGGTAAAACTGATTTATCAATAGATAGTTCATTGCCTGATAAACCTGTACTTGAAACGAGGTCATGTATTGCTTCATAAAGCTTAACCTCACCAGAGAGAAACCACTTGGTTACAATAAGATTCAGAAAGGTGTTATTTTCCTTATTAGATATTTCATGAGCTAAATGCGAGAAAAAATCTATGGTCACTCCTTCATTTTTGAGTAACAGAGACTTAAGTAAATTTTCTGCAACATCATATTTCTCAGCATTAATGGCATTACGAATAACGATGGTAATAAGGTTAAAAGTATCCTGATTTTTTGGTGATGTATGCTTTACATAGGATATTAATAAATCGACTGTGCTATCTGGAGCACTCTTACATTCAAAACAAAGAAGGTATGCAGCTTCATGAATTGTTTCTGCCTCCTTAGCCCCAAGACAACTATCTAATATTTGATTAACACCAAGCCAAAGGTCAGGTGTGTTCTTTGCTAAAAAACCAACGGCACGGACAATTCCTGATTTTGCCATCGAATTGTTTTCTGAATAATATGCCTTATCAAGTAGCTCAAAACGCTCTTCTGCTGAACATCCGTCTACGAGAGGCATTCGACCAATAGCCAAATATATTTGTCGTCTTACTGATGGATTTGGATGTTGAATCAAGTCAGAGAACTGTGCCATTACCCACTTAGAATCTAACTCTGCAGCAGAGAAAAGCGTGGTTTGTATAAGCTCATTTCGTTCTTCTGGCTTATCTAAAAGATAGCTCAACGCTACTTTTGGTCGTTCAATATCTTGTTTACAGAATTGAACATAGAATTCGTGGAAATTAGCATCAGGGAGTTTGTTTTCTTTTACATGTTGGAAAACATCTATCACATCAACAACTGAGCACGTTAGCTCAGGTAACGCAGCACAATAGATGTACATGAGATCGTAAGGGTTATTTCGGTCATCAAGTTGCCGGAATTGTTCATTTAAATCAAATCTACTTTCATTATGAAGACTTATTAATTCTTTAATAATAACGCTTTCTTCGGCTCGAACAGCTTTAAATTCGAAGTCACTTAAAATTCCCAGTAAGCTGTCATTTTCAATCGCATTAATTAGTGTTTTTCTTACTTCCAATTGTTCCATCTAAAAGTCCCTTATAAAAATGAACATAGCTACGATCTATGCGATACAGCAACCTTACTATAGGAAATACCTAAACATTAAACGCCGATTTCTTCAGGGCTTGCTCGGCTCGGCTTGAAATCGATCTTAGTGCTTGGCGCGCTTTAGCGTCTAAATACCCATCTAGACGATCGAATTTATAGTATTGATATTCGCTCACGATGACCTTCCTATGTATTTATTAAGAATTGAAAAGTTGGTTTTACTTTTATTGAAAAAGCGCGGCATTTTCCTGTTTGCGCTGACCCAATGTCTTAGTAATCGCAGACACTGTTGTTTTACTGATCCCTTGTTGCTTCGCAAGATACGTAAATTGGCTGAGTGCTTCTGCGACTTCTTCAATAACTTGCCTTGCATCATGCCAATTCCCATAGCCTGCGCTTGCTGCAAGTTTTTGCATGACCTTAAGCGGTGGCGCTTTGCCATAACCTCCGAACGCAGTGGCGTGTTCGTTGAATGGATGTGGACTGTAGGTAACATCATAAAAAGGTGCAGGATTCCATTGACCGTCATCCGCTTGCAAAAACGCCCAGTTTTTACTGTGGTCGTCTTGATTAGACGACAGCAGATTAAAAATGGCGCGGCGAAATTGCAGTTGCCCAGCAGCTGGAGATTTACACAACTGACGGCTGGCTTTGATCAAGTCAATATAATCTAAACTTGGCGTTCGAAAGTCTGCATTCAGCAGCCCGCAGGCGCTGTGCATATGCAAGCGACCTGAACTGCGCTTGCTGCCTAAATTGCTCTGTTCAGTGACATAATCAAAACGTTTGAGCGCCAGCCACGCAAGTGCACCGCTGGCATGAGGCGCCTCAATAAGTTGCCAGATCGGTGGTTGGCACTTAGCTTGCTCGGCCATTTGCAAATAGACGGCCTCACACAAACCTTCTTCATGGCCGAGCGCTAGGTTTTTAGAGGTAAACTTAATTAGCCAAGCTTCATCTCCAGGCTGAGTAAAAGTTCGACAATGCTGGGTTTCCCCAGCAGGCATATAAATCTGCGCCTTGGGTCTTGCTCCACCCGAACTACCACCGGCGACTAATGCGGCCAACACCTGTTGAGTATGCCCATCTAACTCATCGTGATTATCATCCATATAATCTGACATTGAAGAATCGAACAACGTTTGCGCTTCTAAGCCTAAATTAGCTAAATCAATGTCAGCGTTCGTCGTAGCTGAAAACTCAGACACCGGAGTAAAAGACAATGCTCCCATGCCTTTATCACCGACAAAAGCCAGTCGGTCCATCGCCGTTAATTGATTAGGCAGGATGCCCTTTTGCCGGAAAATACGATCTTGTAACAGCATGCCCCAGCCATCGGGCAAACAATCTCCAAATACGCCATGTACACCTTGATGCGGCTCTTTAGGTGCGGCTTGTACTTGCGTGTTCGCTTGCAAGGTAAACGGTGATAAATTGCCAAACTGCTGAAAATAGCTGTCTGCATACTGGAAAAAAACACCTTGCCGATTCTGAGCCAAGACCCCTACAGTGACCTGCTCACCTGAGCTTAACGTGCGGGTTACAGTGAGTTTTTGAATGGGTTTAAAACTCATCTTTTAGCACCTCATCAATGCTAGCGGGCATAGTGGCGCGCTCTTTGTTAGGTTGTGTGAGCTGATAAAGCCTATCCAATGAGTCGAGGGTCTGCCATAGCAACAACAATTGGCGAAATGAAATTTGCCCGGTCAGCTCAAATTTCTTAATGGTGGCCGCAGGTACGCAGCTTCGCTCGGCTAACGCAGCTCGTGACAACTTTGCTCGTTGACGTAACTCACGTAAATAAACAGCATAGGCTTGGCTTACATCGGTATCATCAAGTAAGGTAAAATTCATTAGCAATGACCAAATAGATACAGTTATATCCATTATAGCGAAATAAAACAGAAATTGGATACTATTGTAACCATTAATTGAAAGGTGTTGAAAAGTTACTCTATGAGTAACAACCTGTAGACCTGTGTAAAGGCTTACTATGAATGTTATAACCATGATGTATAAAGCCAGCTCTTCTCGATTTTAGATTTTTCTATTCTAGAAACGCCAGTTTCACAACAATTCCGTCATTTCGAGTAATTAAAAGCACTTTCTCTTTCATCTATCGGTTAAAATAAACACTAATTCGATCAATCACTAAGTTATGGATAATGATTAATGGACTGTGTTACTCGCCCAAATTCACTGATTTACGCATTGATTGCTTTTTGCTGTTGGCTTTTCCCTGTGGCAGCCTCTGCAGTGGTTCCCACACAGAATATTCAGAGTGATTTTACCAAGCTAGAACAGTTTCAAGTGGGCTATTTTGTCGACAAAACAGAAAAAATGTCATTGTCTGATATTGAAAAACAGCATTTTACAACGTCCTCTAATGCCATAACATTAGGCGTTACTTCCAAAACAACCTGGGTAAAAATAAAGCTTAAAAACACCAGTATTACGCCGATTAAAGTCTTCCTGCATGACCCATATGCCTATCATAACCACCTACTTGAACTCTATGAAGTTGTCGATGGGAAGCTCACAAGAAAACGTGTACTGGATATGAACCGGAAGGAAATACAACAGTGGATGTTTCACGGTACTTCTATCTTTGACATCGAATTACCGCCCCAGCAGGACAAAACATTGTTCATTAAGAACCTTGCCTTCTCCTCCCAATGGTTCAGTTTCAATTTATATAATGCTAATCAATCAAAACGAGCACTAATAGGTCAACACTCTGATATTTCTTTAATTATTGGGATGTTGCTGGCGCTTATTATTTATAACTTTCTGCTATTTTTCTCATCACGCTTAAAAGAGCACCTTTTTTATGCGTGTTATCTCATTTTTGGTGGTTGCTGGGTCGCGTTCTCGAATGGTTTATTGGCAGGTTGGTTTAATATATTCGGGGTTCACGCTCTAGACTGGAACCTATCATTAGGCGCGATGCCAATTTGTTTACTGCTGTTTATGGCTAATATTTTTGAAACCAAAAAGAAATATCCTATTGAGCATTGGGCGTTATTAGCCACTATTCTCATGTTAGTCGTCAGTACTTTCTATAGCTTATTTGATGTTATTACAGCGCTAAAATACTCAAGTACAATCGCGGCAATCATGATGGTCGTCAGCCTCTCAGTTGCGCTCTCAATGGTTATTCGTAAGCACCCGATATCCCTCTTATTTCTTACTGGGCATGTGTTTTTCGTTGCCTTTAGTACTTTAGAAGTGTTTTTCTATAAGGGTAAAGTCGAGTTTAATTACCTGAACACCCACGGTGTCGCTATTGGTATTATTCTAGAAGCCATTATGCTTTCACTCATTATTGCTTACCGTGTTCGCTCCTTAGAAAAACTCAAAGCAACCCAAGCCGAGTTGCAATTACTGGCCTCGACGGATCCATTAACCCAGCTTCTGAATCGCCGCTCTCTTGGCCTAGAAGCTAGCAAACTGCTAAGCCAAGATAAGCAAACACAATTCCCTCTTTCTGTTGCTATGCTCGACATCGACTTATTTAAAAATATCAATGACACCTACGGACACACTTTAGGCGACCAGGTCATTGTTCAGGTAGCTAATGTTCTTAGAGATCAATGCCGACGCCAGGACATTATCGCCCGTTACGGTGGGGAAGAGTTTGTTATTCTTATGCCAAAAACAGAACTAGAACACGCCCATTCATTAGCAGAACGGATTCGTCAAACATTTGAAAAAGTCAGCATTCAGAATGACCAACATCAGACGATCAATGTCACTCTTAGTGTCGGTATCTCAGAAGTAGACCCTAAAACAGCTGATCTACAAGCTGCGATTGATCGCGCTGACAAAGCCCTATACGAAGCTAAACATAGCGGACGAAACCTGTCTCTACTCTATGCTGGGTAGGTAACGGACAGATTTAGCGCACATAATATAAGATGTTGAACGTATTCTTATGTTACTCAATGATGCATGGATCTATATCATTATTCTCGGTGTCTCTAAGTTAAAATCTGTGCACTAATTTCCCCAGCGCTCCACTCGATATTGCCTTGGAGATTTACCAAGGGACTTTTTAAAAAAAGTAATAAACGCACTAACCGATTCATAACCCAACTCTTCAGAAATCGTTTGCACAGGGGTATTGATAGCTAATTTTTGCAAGGCTAAAACAATGTGTAAATGACCTCGCCATTGGCCAAAGGTAAGCTGGACATGACGCTTAACCATGCGTGCTAATGTGCGTTCGCTCATTGCAAAATCGCCGGCCCATTCACTTAACGTACGCTTTTCACTGGGATTGGCCAGTAACGCTAAGGCAAGGCGATTGAGAATCGGGTCATCTGGGATAGGGAAGTCAAATTCTTCTTTTTCTAGTGCCGCAAGTTGGTCAAGAAAAACCGTGGCCAAACGATCTGTTGCAGAACCCGCTTCGTAGTCTAATGCCAGCGTCGCTAAATGCATGGCCAACTCTCGTAATAGCGGCGTTACAGTGAGAGTACAAACGGTGTCCGGCATGACGAGAGCCGATTGGTCAACAAGCAACATACAAACATCCGCATGCGGTGATATTTGATTTCGATGCACCACCATGCTGGGAATCCATATTGCACAGCGAGGCGGAACAAGCCACATTTTGTCATTAATAAAGCTCGTCACTACACCAGTTAGAGGCAGTACTAGCTGCCCTTTTTGATGTTGATGCCATGGCGTCTCTTCAGCATGAGGAAGCGACTCAGAACGCAGAGCAAGTACTGGTTGCGGATAGTTATCTGAAAAATTCAGATCAGTCGTGAGCGGGGAAGCAATATTGTCTGTATTTAGCAATTTATTGTCCAAGTAGCTTAATTCAGCACATAGATTAGCGCATATAATAGCCCATCGACAATCTTCCAAATGTGACCATTACTCTATGAATGCTTTACGACGCCTCGCGCAGCATGACGCACTCTACTTGCTTATCTTTATTTTTCTTATCGCATTGAACTTACGCGGCCCAGTGACAGGTTTACCGCCCCTTTTGGATCGCATCAGCCAAGATTTACATCTTTCCAGTTCACAATCTGGATTATTGACCAGCTTACCTCTGCTAATTTTTGCGCTCTTCGCTCCGGTTGCCTCTTGGTTAACAAGGCACTTTCAGATTGAACGAATCTTAGCTAGCGGCGTGGGACTGATTGCTCTTGGCATGATTGCTCGCTCACTGGGTTCGCTCAGCACCTTGTACATTGGCGCAGTGCTTATCGGGGCTGGTATCGCCATCGGCAATGTTTTACTGCCAAGCTTACTAAAGCGTGAATTTCCAAATCACATCGTTCAACTTACCGCGATTTATGTCCTCATGATGAGTGTTGGAGGCTTTGTCATGTCGAGCTTTGCGGTGCCATTAAGCGAGTTTGCTGAGCAATCGGATTTTACTTTGCCAATGAGTGGTTGGTCGTTCGCACTGGCGTGCCAAGGGATCATGATTCTCTTGCCACTAGCAGTCTGGTTTACCTGTAAAATCACCCAACATCATACGCCCCAAGTAAACAGTACTGAGATATCGCCTAAACTGTGGCGCTCTGTCACCGCCTGGCAGGTAGCTGGTTTTTTAGCCTTCAACTCTTTGATTAATTACATCGTCGTCGCTTGGGTACCCTCTATTTTAGTGAGTTACGGTTACGAAGATTCAATTGCTGGTCTATATCAAGGTTACTTACAATTGGCCGGCGCCTTGCCCTCATTAATATTAGCCCCATTTATCAACCGCTTAGGAAGCCATCGTCGACTATGCTTGTTGGCTACGGGATTAACTTGGTTAAGTTTATTTGGCTTTTTATACCTCCCTAGTTGGTCTGGATTATGGGCGGTATGCTTTGGTTTTGGTGTCAGTATGGGCTTTATTTTAGGATTATCGTTTGTCGGTTTAAGGACCAGTAGCCCTAAACAAGCCGCGGCCCTCTCTGGCATGGCACAACTCATTGGCTACACTCTAGCCGCATTAGGTCCGGTGCTGATAGGCACACTTCACGATTCATATCATTCTTGGAATGCACCACTCTATGTACTTTTAGTCATTGGTTTTCTATGGATGATTTTAGGATGGTTTGCTAGCCCAAAGCCATCACAGTAGCGGATAAAAGCGTAAGAAATACTGTTTTCTTGATGATCAAAAGAGTGCTCAGTCGAAAAAAAAAGGAAGAATGCTATACTCCATTTTCTCTCCATCTTTGTAGTTTAGGAACCGACCATTCATGTACCAAACGAGAATCCGCTCGCTGTTCGCGACATTAGTGTTCCAGATAGTATATATCGTGCTGATTTTAATGGTGTCCCGCTATGCGATGTTGGCATCTTTTTCTGAACCCAGCCAACTAGCAAGCCATAGCGATGATGTACAGCGTATGTGGACTACAGGAATACGCTATGATTTACGCGTCGCGGGCATGTTAATGGTTCCTTTTGCGCTACTTGGGCTACTTATGGCTTTCAGTCAAAAAACCTGGAAGGTTATGAGAGTATGCTTGCCATGGGTGTTTGGACTGCTTGCTTTTATTGTCGCCATGGTGGCGATTAGTGACTATTACTATTATCAGACTTACCACAATACCTTTGACGTTTTTGCTTTTGGCCTTGCCGAAGATGACACAACGAGCGTGCTAGCAAATATGTGGGAAGGCTACCCTATTATTCGAGGTTTACTAGCGGCACTTGTCTTGGCATTTATTGCCGGCCGTTTAGTGAAATTCTTTATTAAAGAAAAAACACCTCACAAATGGAATGTAGGTTTTTTTGTTCTTTATGTTTTAATTTTCATTATCGTACTGGCCATTATTAGCCGCGGTAGTCTAGGAACCTTTCCTCTTAGACGAGGTAACGCACAAGTATCCCAATTGTTATTGCTCAACAAAATAACACCTAACGGTTTTATGAGTCTTAGCTGGGCTATTGATGATCACAATGAAGATTTATCGTTCTCTCCTGTCACAAAAGCCAAAGGTAAACAGCTCGAGAAAGCGCTTGGCATCAGCAGTATTATGGAAAAAACGCCTAAGAATCCTTGGCTTGCAGAGAATAAACCCAACGTTGTTATGGCATTAATGGAAAGCTTTGGCAGTAATATGCTGCAATTTGATGAGGTGGGTAAAAATGATCTATTAGGCCACCTGCGCCCTCACTTTGCCGAAGATTTCGTTTTCAAACGCTTTATATCTGAAGATAATGGTACCGCCCCTTCGTTAGCTGCAATGTTCTTTCATAGTCCAATGCAAAACATCAGCCACAGCTCAGCGCAACATACTAAGTTAAGTGGTACGCCATTCGACGTGTACAAGAAAGCCGGTTACAAGGTCATCTTTATTTCACCGGGCAATATGATGTGGCGTAACCTGGTAAATTATTTACCTGTTCAAGGGGTGGATGCCGTTTACGATCAAAACACCCTGATGAAGATGTATCCTGAATCTGCCAACGAAATCACCGATTGGGGTGTGCCTGATGACTACGCTTATCGGTTGGCCGAAAAACTGTTAAAAGAATCCAAAGGGCCTATTTTTATCAGTATTTTGACCATTACAAATCATCCACCTTATGTCACGCCTAGTCGTTACCATCCGCAACCAATAGCCATTACCCCTGAGGTAAAAAGGCATGCGGAAGCGCAAGGCCAAGAAGAGCTGAATATACAAGAAACGTATCAGTTTGCGACAGATGCTTTTGGTCAATTCATTAATGCTGTAGAGGCCTCCAACAAAGCTGATAGTACATTAATCGCCGCCACTGGAGACCACCAGATGCGACGTTTAAAAGCCTATTATCCTGAAGAGCAAATGCTTGATCGAGCAGTGCCTTTCTACCTACATATACCGAAAAAAATTCTTGATCATACGAGCTGGCGTTACGATCAAAATCGCGTTGGTTCTCATAAAGACATTTTTCCAACCCTTTATAATTTCAGCTTATCAGATACGTCTTATCAAGCCATTGCAGGGCGTAATATGCTTGCAGTAGAAGACGATAGAAGTCGAGATTTTGGCTATAATACGACCCTTTGGATTGATAATAAGGGCGCGTATCCCATGAGTGGTAAACCGGCTTTTTATCCTTGGAAAAACGATTCTGGATTAGAAGTCAAAAAACAAAGCCAAGACGTTGCACCTTTCCAGCAAGCACGTCAAAAAGCCTTACCCGCGCTATTACGCTGGCAAATTAATGCTCATATAAAAGGCTTTAAAGACTAAAAAATAGTCGTTAAAAGCGCTTAAATTCAGATAATAGATCGAATTATTAAGCGCTTTTAACTTCTTAGTTATTTGTTCATTCTCTGTTATGTATTAAGGGGATGGAAACCACAAAACTAGTGCCCTCACCTTTTTTAGACGTCACTTCGATATGGCCATTCATTAGTTGATAAACCCACTGATGAACTAGATGCAATCCAAGGCCTGTGTGTTTATCCCCTCGCCCTGTTGTTACAAAAGGGTCAAAAAGTCTATCAATAACCTCGTCAGATATTCCTTTCCCATTGTCTTCAATAGTCAACACCAGACAGCCTTCGTGGCTCTTTGCGATGAGTGTAATCGTTCCTCTCTTTACGTCTTTAAATCCGTGCTGAAGTGCATTATCAATAAAATTTTGAATGACCTGAAAAAGAATGCCAGGAAAGCCTTTCATATTTATATTTGGTTCGCATTCATGAATGATTTCAATGCCAGTATGACGTTTCAATAAAGACTTATAAACGATGAGTACATCTTTCAACACATCATTAAATAAGAAGGTCTCTATATCTTGGCCTGTCGCATCTGAGGTAATTCGCTTAAAACTTGCAACTAGGTTAACGGTTCTTGTTAAATTCTTGTTTGCTATCTCTATCGACGTCATCATGGAAGATTTACTTTTATTGGATAATTGATCTACCTCCCTATTAATTAATGCCGCTAAGGAAGAGATAGCCATCCGTACACCACCCAGCGGCGTGTTCATTTCATGAGCTAAGCCCGCAACCATCAAACCAAGAGCTGACAACTTACTTCTCTCCACTAACTCGTTTTGCAACTCGACTAATTGGCGGTTTATCTTATTAAGCTCTTCATTCGCTATTTTTAAATGTGACTTTTCTTGCTCTAGAGCAACCAATAAATCTCGGCGCTTATAAGCGTTCCCCATTTGCCACCAAACTAAAAATGACAGCACAAGAAAAGCAACACTACTCAGGGATATAATTACCCACAACAGATAGGTCCGATGCTCAGAAAGAACATGCATTTGTGAACGCGCGATAAAATATAAAGAAGAAGCCGAGCCTTCACTCAAAGCTGTCGAATCACCTTCAACCATAACTTGTTTTGAGCTCCAAACTTGCCCTTTATAAAGTAGGCTTGATAGATCACCATTAGGTAAAATGGAATTCCAAACGTCAGGGTATAAGGCTTTTAAAACGTTTTTATCTTGATCATAATTGAGAGCGTTAGCCCATTCTTGTTTAGGGTCTTTGCTAATCAGCCATTCCCCTTCAGGGTTTACAACGTCTAAATAAACTCGATTATCAGACAAGCTTCGTAGCTGACCAAATATTTGGGTTAAATTGTAGTTCACAACCAGCACACCTTTCATCTCTCGATCCAAAGAAACGGCGCCTCGTAAAGTAGGCTCAAGCGGGTGAACTATTTGATCATTTTCCATGTTCAGATCTACTGGAGAAATATAAACATAATTCCCTTTCGCCTTAGCGCCTTGCTGAAAATAATAGCGATCAGATTTATCTTGAAGTTGATCGGTAGGAACAACCGTAATTTGCCCTCCATGAGAGTTTATTCGGATAAGCTCTTTACCTTGTGGGTCAATCCAGCGAACCTGAGAAATATAAGGAGAAGTACGCGCAAATTGAGAAAAAACTTGGGTAATATCAGGTTTTCGCCAAACTGAGTTTGGCATATGGTTATGTGTCGTTGATAGTGCATAAACACTATTCCGTAAGAACAGTGTAGTGCTTCTTATATGACCTAATTCACGGCTAAAAAGAGCATTACTCTGGGAAAGTAATTCAGACTCGGTAACGGTCAACTGGGTAGTAAATCGATTTTCAAATAATCGATAATTACTCCACCCTATAAATACTATGGTTAAGAAAATGGCAGCAATAATAATAGGTACAATAATTTTTTTAGGAAAGCGAGTCATAAAGTATGACCCAAGTCCTTAGAGTATTTCTCCGCCCAGTTAACCACTTGATCTAAAGGCATGGGTCTAGAAAATAAGTAGCCTTGCCCTTGCTGGCAGCCTAATTCCGTTAATTGAGTACGCTGTGCAACCGTTTCAATACCTTCAGCAATAACCGTCAACCCTAATGCTTTGCCTAAATCGATAATCATTTTAAGGATTTGCCAATCTTTCGTGGAGTCTTCCATTCGCCAAACGAAACTGTGATCTACTTTCAACGTTGAAAGTGCCAATGTAGACAAATAGGCCAACGAAGAATAACCGGTGCCAAAATCATCAATATTTACCTTCATTCCATTGCTTTTTAGAACCTTCAGCTGCTTACAGATTGTGGCTTTTTCTTCTATGAGTTGGCTTTCTGTCAACTCTAATTCAATTAGCTGAGGGTCAATCTCTAGATCATGAAGAAGTGCGGCTAAATGTTCGAAGTAATCAGGACGAACGACTTCACTGCCGGTAACGTTGACGGAAATAGGAACAATAATGCCCTCCTTCACTAGTGCTTTTACCGCAAGACAAGAACGGCGCATAATATTCTGATCCAACTTACCAATCAGCCCACAACTCTCAGCGAGTGCAATAAATTGGTCAGGTGGAATAAAATTTCCGCTATGATGTTGCCAACGCGCCAATGCTTCAAATCCTACTAACTCGCCATGTTCTAAAGATACTTTAGGTTGAAGATAAATCTCAATTTGATCGTTAATCACGGCCTCACGTAAGTCTGTGAGTAACGCGTAACGGTCAATAATCGCACTGGCGAGTTTTTCACAATAAACCAAAAATGACAGGCCTTTTCTTCTCGCTTGCTCCAGCGCACTTTCTCCGGCACTAATAATTTGCTCTGCCTCATAGTGTTTAAATTGGTCTATTTCAATAGAACCAATAATAACATCGACGGTGTGTGTGGCATTTTCAATATTCAAACTTGCGTGGATAATTGGCTCTAAAGACTTTTCATCATAAACTTGGCTTGCATACACCAACACAGCCAAAGTATCTCGCTCAACTAAAACGATGTGAATCGTGTCGGTAAAATAGCTATGCAGATGACTACACAGTGATTTAATCAGTTGATCCACAAATTTTGAACCAAACACCATCTCTGTATGAGCTAAGTCTTCTAAATGCAGCATGAGTAGTTTTGCACAAGGTATGTCTACTGGTGACATATTTTTAATTTCACGAGTTAGCCAGTTCTTATTATGCAAACCAGAAGTAGGATCAAAATACGCTAGCTCTGTTAATTTACTGTGCAGTGCTACATTACGAAATCCAACGTTGATGTTTTCGCACATGACTTGCAGCAAATTTAATTCGTTTGGCAATAACGCTCGATCTAATTTTACCAAGGAGATACACACTCTTTCTTCCAGCTCTTTATTTGAAAACAACAAAATAGAGTAGCCTTCAATAAACACATGCTTCTTTTCTTTGCATGCATCTGAAATAGACTGCAATAGGAAGTGATCATCAAAAACATTACCTAGCTTTTGTTGTGCATAACCTGATAACTCGCCGCTCGCCGCGACAATAATAGCTTGCTCGATTTCACCGTCAGCGGTATCCGAAAAACAGACAATGCCACCTTTTTTGATATTCAGTAACTGGGAGACTTCTTCTAAAATTGACCGAGTGTAACCAAGAATATCGCGTTTGGTAGCCAGCCTTTGACTCGATTCGATAAGCATCTGCATACCATGTCGGGCTTCTTTCATGTCTTTTAAGTGATGCCAGGTACGAAGGTTACTTAAAATAATGGTTTGCAGGTGATCCTGCGTCAGGTCAGGCTTACTCCAATAATCATCGATATCATAACGGTTCATAATATCATCAGCTGGCGCCGAACCCGGTTGACCTGTTAACAGCACAATCCGAACCAAATCATTGCCTATGCCATCTCGGATAGTGTCAATTAAACGCAACCCTGCATCGTCTGTTTCCATAATAACGTCAAGAAGAATAACGCTAATGTCCGGATTCATCGCGATTATGACGCCCGCCTGAGCAGCTGAATTAGCCGTCAAAATCTCGACATCTTTACCATCATAATTCAATGTCGATAAGGCATTAATTAATGCGTCTTGATAATCTTGATCATCCTCAACAGATAAAACTTTACAAGTATCAACCCGTGATTCAAATATCGACATGTTCTGTTGATCGTGCGGCTTAACATTCATATAACGGCTCTTCCTTGCATCATAAGTCTGCTGTTTTTTTCTTACTTCAAGCTTAGATCTATCTCTTTGCTTTTGCCCAAATCAATCTCGTGTTAGTACATTTTTATACCAGCATAGCGTGACTTAATATATAGACTTATTTCACTAAACAGAACATAAGCGAAAAGATGTATACCATGATACAATCTCGAAACTTTATTTCGACTAATCTCAACTAGGTTTAAAGGTTTTATGGATCTACACACGGGCAACTTATTTATCCTTTCTGCACCTTCTGGGGCTGGTAAATCTTCTTTGTATAAAGCGTTACTAAAAGCGGATGATAAGGTTCGTATTTCCATCTCTCATACAACAAGAGCGGCGAGAACCGGCGAAGAACATGGCCGTGAATATTTTTTCACGGAAGATGAAGACTTTTTGGATATGATTGCTGAAGATGCCTTTTTTGAACATGCCCAAGTGTTTGATAATTACTATGGCACATCCAAAGCTTCCATTTTCAATATGCTTGAGCAAGGCTTGGATGTCATTCTAGAAATTGATTGGCAAGGCGCTCGACAAGTACGTCAACAGTATCCAAATGCGATTGGTATTTTTATATTACCACCGTCTTTAGCGGTACTAGAAGAACGTCTTCGCGACCGAGGTACAGACAGTGAAGAAGTAATTCAAAGACGCATGAGTAAAGCAGTAAACGAAATATCACACTATAATGAATATGATTTTGTCATTATAAATGATGACTTTGATATGGCTTTGGCACAAATGAAGTCGATTTTTACCGCAATGCGTTCAAAAAACACAGTAATGAAACAAAAATATGGCAATCTTATCAATGATCTCTTGTCATTATAATAAGCCGTTAAGTAGAATTACATTTGCATAAATAGCTAACCGCAATACAGAGGTCAAAATGGCTCGAGTTACCGTAGAAGATTGTTTAGAAAACGTTGATAACCGCTTTGAATTAGTCATGGTGGCATCAAAACGCGCACGCCAGCTAGCAACCGGTGGTGAAGAAGCAAAAGTAGCTATCGAAGACGATAAAGTGACAGTTGTTGCTTTGCGTGAAATTGCTGCAGATTTGATTAACGCTAAAAACGTTGATCTTCAAAAGCAACCTATTCACGAGTTCTAATATTGATGGTGTCGCTCATACCACTGCCGTTGTACTTCTTATTTATTGTTGTGAGGTGAGCGATGTATACCATTGAAGATCTAGCACTGACATTAAGTCAGTATTTACCATACGAGCAAATTGCTCAGGTAAAGCGTGCTTACTATTACGCAGAGCAAGCCCATGATGGGCAATGGCGTAAAAGTGGCGAACCTTATGTTACCCATCCGCTTGCCGCCGCCGAAATTCTTGCCGAATTACGCATGGACAGCGAAGGGTTAACAGCAGCACTTCTTCATGACGTTATCGAAGACACAGGCATTAGCCGTGAAGCGCTAACTGAGCAGTTTGGAGAAGGCGTTGCCAGTTTGGTTGACGGTGTTAGTAAGCTGACACATCTTGAATTCAACAGCCAAATTGAAAAACAAGCTCATAACTTCCAGAAAATGGCCATGGCCATGGCAGATGACATTCGAGTCATTCTCGTCAAACTGGCGGACCGTTTACACAATATGCGTACGCTGAACTCCATGCCAGCGCACAAAAAACGTCGTATTGCTCGTGAAACCCTAGATATTTATGCACCCATTGCTAACCGTTTAGGTATGTACAATGTGCGTGTTTCCTTAGAATCTCTCGCTTTTGAAGCCTATTACCCTATGCGTGCTCGCATGCTGCAACGGGCCATTAACAAAAAATATGGCCACCGCAGTAAAGACACCGAAAAGCTTGAAGATTTTATCCGCTCCGAACTAGCCGCCGATTATATCGACGCACACATCAGTGTAAGAGAAAAACACATCTACAGCATTTATCAAAAGATGAGCAAGAAACATCGCTCTCTCGATGAAATTATGGATGTGTTGGGTGTTCGTATTGTTACTGATCGTCACGATAGTTGTTATCGTATATTGGGAACAATCCACTCATTATTTAAGCCCATCGAAGGTCGTTTTAAAGACTATATTGCGGTTCCAAAATCCAATGGTTATCAGTCATTACACACGACTGTAGTGGGCCACAATGGTCTGCCAATGGAAGTTCAAATCCGTACAGAAGAGATGGATTTAGTTGCCAATAATGGTATCGCGGCGCATTGGGCTTATAAATTCAATGGCAATTCCGCAATACCAAGCAATCATGATCGTGCGACCAAATGGGTGAAAAGTCTGCTGGAAATTCAGCAGAAAACAGGCAACCCAATGGAGTTTGTTGATAACGTCAAAAGTGACTTATTTCCAGACGAAGTGTATGTATTTACACCAAAAGGCCAGATCATTGAATTACCATCTGGCGCAACGCCTGTTGATTTTGCTTATGGTGTACACACAGAAATAGGCAACACTTGTATTTCATGTCGTATAAATCGACGACTTGCACCATTAAGTACGCAACTAGAAAGTGGTCAAACGGTCGAAATCATCAGTGCTAAAAATGCCCAGCCAAACGTCGCTTGGTTAAGTTTTGCGATTACTGGTAAAGCACGAACCAATATCCGTCATTATCTCAAAGACAAGCAGCGTGAAAATGCCATTTCCATTGGTCATCGTTTGCTAACTCGTTCTTTGAATGCTTTTAAAACGAATATTGAAGAACTAACAACAGAACAGATCAATCAAGTCCTGATACAGCATCAACTCACCTCATTAGAGGATTTGCTTGAATCCATTGGCAAGGGCCGACACGTCGGCTACTTGGTTGCCAGAGAATTGTTCCCTGATTACGATGAAAAAACCTTGGTGACACCGAAATCCTTTAAGGTAAACGGCTCCGAAGGCATGCTAATTTCTTATGCCAAGTGTTGCTCACCAATTCCTGGAGACCCAATTGTCGGCTACGTCCAAGTAGACAAAGGCATTGTTATTCATCACTTAAATTGCCCAAATATTCAAGATCATCTAGCCAATCCTGAACGCTTTATTCGTATGGCTTGGGGTAAAGACATTGAAGAAGACCTCAATATTAACCTAATCGTTAGCTACATAAACGAACGTGGAGCCGTGGCGAAAATTGCCAGTTCCATCAGTGATACAGATTATCAAGTCTCTAACTTAGACATCATTGAACGTGGCCGCGTAAGTCGACTTCGCCTAAGTATTACTATCTCTAGCCGTGTTGGCTTGGCTGATGTAATGCGTCGCATTAAAGCCGTTCGTTGTGTTGAAAAAGTCTCGCGTGAGACCATTGTTGGTCGTTAAATAATTATTGAGTAATATTTACATTTAAACCTGTCGCAGCATAAAAATGCTGCGGTGACATAACTTTTGAAATGGGATTTAGTATCATGGCAAAACAAATAATTCATACGGACAAAGCACCTGCTGCAATCGGTCCATATTCTCAAGCGGTTCGTGCTGGCAATACCGTTTATATTTCTGGTCAGATTCCTTTAGTCGCTGAAACGATGGAAGTCATCAGCGAAGACATCGTTGACCAAACAACACAAGTATTCAAAAATCTTCAAGCAGTTTGTGAAGCGGCTGGTGGTTCTTTAGAAGATATCGTGAAATTTAATATTTTCATGACTGATCTAGGCAATTTCGCGACAGTGAACGAAGTAATGACTCAGTTCGTTAAACAACCTTACCCTGCTCGTGCCGCAATGGGTGTTCGCGCTTTGCCTAAAGGCGTTCAGGTTGAGATCGAAGGCATCATGGTACTTGAAGACTAATTATCTGTTTTCAGTACATGTAAGATAATTTGAAAAGAGGCGCTCGACGCCTCTTTTTTTATTTATAACTTAATTCATCTTGATAAGACTTAACTAACTCTAGATACCCACTGACGTAGCTTGGGTAATCGAAACAAAAGCCCGTCTCCTTTAACGCCCGATTATCAATACGTTTCCCAGACTGCGGAATAAAGGCATTCACATCATTAGGAATGTTTGCTTCAACACCCAGTAATTTAGCAATGCACAACTTAACTTCCCACATAGACACCGGCGTATCGTCAGTCACGTTGTAATGATTCGCTAATACGACTCCGCTAAGCGCATTTTCAGCCAAATGACACAAAGCACGAACCACATCGTGGCGATGAACTCGATTGGTCCAGCTATTCGCTTCCCATACTTCATCAGACATGACTTTAGTCAGCATCCGATAGCGGCCTGGTCCATAAATCCCAGAGCAACGTACAGCGATTGAGGGCAATACTTTTGCTAACGCGGTTTCTGTTTCTAACAATATGCTCGCAGTTGCCTTGCTCTCCTTTGGCACGGTTTCACTATCAATCCATTCGCCTTGGCTCTGACCATAAACACTGGTGCTAGAGACAAATATGATCTGGGGCTGAGTCGCTTGATAGCGCTGAATAAGACGTTGAGCCGTATTATAGTAAGCGGCACGATACCCCTCTGGGCTTCTGTTTGCGGGTGTCATAATCAGAAAAATCAGCTCAACCTCTGGCAACTTGTCATCTTCAAGCTCTGTGATATCGCCTGTTATTCCTTGTACACCTTGAGGAAAAACAGTACCCGAACGACGAATACCGTAAACGCGGTCACCTCTTTCAATAAAATAAGGAGCAATACCCGCCCCTAAATCACCACATCCTGCGATTAGAATTCGTTTCGGACTCATGAGAACCTCTTTAAGTAATAAAAGCGCAAACTGGATTAACCGATTCACTTTATCAAAATTTGTATTATCATAGTTATTAACAATGATTAGGTTGAGGGCACGTTATGACACTAACTGAATTAAAGTACGTGGTTATGCTGGCACAAGAACAACATTTTGGTCATGCCGCTGAAAAATGCCACGTTTCTCAACCAACGCTAAGTGTTGCCGTTAAAAAGCTCGAAGAAGAGCTGGGTGCTGCTATTTTCGAACGCAGTAAAAGCTCGGTGTATATTACGCCTATTGGCGAGCAAATTGTTACCCAAGCGAAACGCGTTCTTGAGCAAGCCAACACCATTAAAGAGCTAGCCTCATCTGGTCACAACCAGCTTAAAGGCCCGATCAAGATTGGCTCGATTTTTACCATTGCTCCTTATCTTTTCCCTTCAATGATTCCTAGTTTACGTAAAATAACGAACGACATGCCTCTTATCATTGAAGAAGATCTGACTGAAAACTTGCGACCTAAACTGCGCAATGGCGAACTGGATGCGATAATAATCGCCCTTCCATTCCACGAACCAGATGTAGTGACACAACCGATTTATGAAGAAGAGTTTGTCGTATTAATGCCCAAAGATCACTTGTGGACTAAGCTAACTCACATCAATACCGATCAACTTTCTAGCGATAACTTACTACTACTTGGTAAGGGGCATTGCTTCAGCGAGCAAGTATTAGAAGCCTGCCCTTTAGCAAACGAAGGGGGACATAGCGAAGGGCGCACCATAGTCAATGGCAGCTCTCTTGAAACTATTCGCTACATGGTAGCATCTGGTCTAGGCGTTACCGTTTTACCTAAATCGGCCGTCATGCACATCGATCATTCACTATTGGAAGTTCGACCTTTTACAGCACCTGCGCCTAAACGCACTGTGGCACTTGCGTGGCGTGCTAGCTATCCACGTCCGAATGCCATTGAAGCGGTAAGCCAGTCGATCCGCGAAGCCAGCAAGAAGTTGGATCTTTAGGCTCATTATGATAGATGATCTCGACACACAAGATGTTAGAGAACTAAAAGGTGTTGGCGATGCCATGGCTGAGAAGCTAGCAAAGCTGCACCTAAATACGGTACAAGACTTACTTTTTCATCTGCCTATTCGCTACCAAGACAGAACCCGCGTTGTGCCAATCGGCCAATTACGCTTCGGAGACGAAGCGGTTATTGAAGGCATATCAACTGGCTGTGAAATAAAAATGGGCAAACGTCGCAGCTTAGTGTGCCGAATTAAAGACGCTACAGGAACCTTGTGCCTGCGTTTCTTTCACTTCTCAGCAGCACAAAAAAAACAACTTGAGTCTGGAACGCGCATTCGATGTTTTGGTGAAATACGCCGTGGCAGTACCGGATTCGAAATATACCATCCCGAATATAAAACGATCAACGACGATGATACTCATTCAGGTAGCGACCAGCTGACGCCAATTTACCCTTTAACTGAAGGCATTACTCAAGCCAAGATACGCACACTTTGCGAACAAGCTTTAGAGCGCCTTACGCCATACAATCTAAAAGAATGGCTACCCGATAGCATTCGTCAGCAATTTGGCCTTCCCCCACTAGATGATGCGATTCGTTTTCTCCATCATCCAACAACTGACGCAAACCTAGAGCAGTTAAAAGCAGGTGCTCATCCAGCACAATACCGTCTCTCTTTTGAAGAACTAATGGCTCATCAACTGTCTTTGATTGGTAAAAAAATTAAAGCAAAAGAAGATAAGGCCATTCAGGTTGTTGAGTCAGGTCAACTTGCTCAGGGGTTATTAGAACAACTTCCTTTTTCGCCAACCAATGCGCAGCAGCGTGTTTTTCGTGAAATATTATCCGACCTAAAATCTGGACATCCTATGCTCCGTCTTGTTCAAGGAGACGTTGGATCAGGTAAAACCCTTGTCGCTGCATTAGCAGCTGCCGCCGTAGTAGATGCCGGCTACCAAGTGGCGATTATGGCACCAACAGAAATTCTCGCCGAGCAGCACCTCGCTAACTTTACTCATTGGTTTACTCCGCTTAACTTAAAAGTCGCTTGGATGGCTGGCAAACTAAAAGGCAAAGCACGCGAAGCAGAGCTTGAAGACATCGCTTCGGGAGCCGCTCATATCATTGTTGGCACACATGCCTTGTTCCAAGAAAATGTCCATTTCGATCGCTTAGCACTCGCGGTGATAGATGAGCAACATCGCTTTGGCGTTCATCAACGTATGGCGTTACGCGAAAAAGGCTTAAAACAAGGCTTTCAACCTCATCAGCTTATTATGACCGCTACCCCTATTCCTCGCACACTGGCCATGTCAGCCTATGCAGATTTAGACTGTTCAATCATCGACGAACTGCCCCCAGGAAGAACACCTGTAAACACCATAGTGGTATCAGATCAACGTCGTAGCGAAGTGATTGAGCGGGTAAAAGTAGCCTGCCAAGAAGGCAAACAAGTATATTGGGTTTGTACTCTCATTGAAGAATCAGAGGCGCTGCAATGCCAAGCAGCAGAAGACACAGCTATTTTATTAGAAGAACAGCTAACTGGACTTAATATAGGCTTAGTTCATGGACGGCTTAAATCGACAGAAAAAGCCGATATTATGGCGCGATTCAAAGCAAATGACATTCAGTTACTGGTTGCAACAACCGTCATTGAAGTTGGGGTAGACGTGCCTAATGCCAGCTTAATGATTATCGAAAACCCTGAACGCTTAGGCTTAGCTCAGCTACATCAGTTACGAGGCCGAGTAGGTCGTGGCCAAACGGCCAGTCACTGTGTGCTTTTATATAAGGCTCCTTTAGGGCAGCAAGGAAAAGAGCGCTTATCTACTATGAGAGAAACCAGTGACGGCTTTAAGATCGCCGAAAAAGACTTAGAGTTACGCGGCCCTGGCGAATTACTAGGCACCAGACAGACAGGCCTTTGGGAATTCAAGGTTGCTGATTTACAGAGAGATAAAGCATTGTTAGACGATGTTCAAAAAGCGGCCACTCTGCTCCATCAGCATTATCCAGAATGTATATCACCCTTGCTTTTGCGGTGGTTACCAAATCATAGCCAATATTTAAACGTATAGCTTCTTTTAGACAGCTCAAAAAAAAGGCGTTAGATTGCTCCAACACCTTTTTTAATTTTGCCTATCAGCACTGCTATCGATCAGCGCTTCTATCTATTAAAAACTTGATAAGCTACGGGATGCTAACCACAGTCGTATTTTTCACTTCTTCCATGGCGACATAGGTACGAGATTCTCTTACATGCGGCAAGGTTAGTAATGTTTCACCAAGCAGCAACCGATAAGAATCCATATTAGACACTCGCGCTTTCAATAAATATTCAAAATCACCAGCGATCAAATGACATTCAAGAATTTCAGGTATTTCTGTGACCGCGGTTTTAAATTCGTTAAAACCTTCAGGAGATGTCGTTTTTAAACGAATTTCTACGAATACCAGTAAGCCAGCATCCACCTTTTTAGGGTCAACTAACGCACAATAGCCCGTAATATAACCATTACGTTCTAGACGTCGTACACGCTCTAAACACGGAGTCGCGCTCAAGCCTACACGACTGGCTAATTCAACGTTCGACAAACGTCCGTTGACCTGCAGTTCCCGCAGAATTTTTTTATCTAAACGATCAAGCGGCTTAGTTGAGTTGTCCATTCGAAATGGATCTCCTTTGTCACACTAAAGTATTGTTAAGTCTATCATGTAGATACTAAATTATGGGGAGCACTTTTTATAAAATATTTCTGTTGTTTGATGACTAAAATATAGCGAGTCATTATTAGAACAGAATGGATATTTTGCACTGATATGGTGCTTTTTACGTTATCTTACGAATTGCTTCCTTATTTTACACTTCCTGATGCACTAATAGGTAACATAATCGTCAATTGGATAATCTAGATTATTACTTTTAAACATAAATTGGATATTTTTTATACACGATTTTGCTAAAAACGGCTCACCTTGCAAAAATTAAGCATTAAAAAAGTCATTTATAGCATTTTACCCTTGACTAGAAGCTATAAACAGTCATTCTATTAGACATTGCAGCGTTCTTTCAGAAGAATATTCTGCATCTAATGATACAAAAAAAATAAATAATCATATTGTTGGCAATATTTTTGCATTATTTTCATTCAAGTCCAAGACTTACAAAGAGTGAAAAGACAAACAACACACACAAAAGAAATGCCTGGGAGGCTAAATCAATGAAATCGAACGTTTGTAAACTATTCGCAATGGCTGCTGTCACTGCAGCAATCAGCACGGCTGCTGCTGCTGGCACACTAGATGACGTTAAAGCAAAAGGTTTCGTACAATGTGGCGTAAGCCAAGGCGTACCAGGATTTTCAAATGCTGATGATAAAGGTAACTGGACTGGTATCGATGTAGACGCATGTCGTGCCGTAGCCGCTGCCATCTTCAATGACCCACAAAAAGTCAAGTTCACTCCTCTTTCTGCTAAAGAACGTTTCACCGCACTACAGTCAGGTGAAATTGACATTCTTTCTCGTAACACAACATGGACTTACACTCGCGATGTTGCGCTAGGTCTTGACTTCACAGCAACCAATTTTTATGACGGCCAAGGCTTCATCGTACATAAAGAGCTAGGTGTAAAATCTGCATTAGATCTTGATGGCGCTACCGTTTGTACTGAGCAAGGTACAACAACAGAATTAAACATGGCGGATTTCTTCCGCAAACACAAAATGTCTTACGTTCCTGTTATCGTCCAAAAAGCAGACGAAGCTGTCGCAGCCTATGCATCAGGTCGTTGTGATGTATTTACGACGGATAAATCTGGTCTTGCCGCTTGGCGTACTAAGATGAAAAATCCTAAAGACAACATAATCCTTCCGGAAACTATTTCTAAAGAACCACTAGGTCCTGTTGTTCGTCACGGCGACAACCAGTGGAAAGATTTGGTTACTTGGGTAATGTTTGTTCAGGTTAACGCTGAAGAAATGGGCATTTCATCTAAAAACGTAGCGCAAATCAAAGCTGACTCTAAAGACCCATCTGTTCGCCGTCTATTAGGCGCTGAAGGTGACATGGGTAAAGATCTAGGTCTTAGCGCTGATTGGGCTTACAACGTTATCGCAAAAGTAGGTAACTACGGTGAAGAATTCGACCGTAACGTAGGTAAAGAT
The DNA here is from genome assembly GCF_038155025.1 of Marinomonas sp. TI.3.20. NCBI lineage: Bacteria > Pseudomonadati > Pseudomonadota > Gammaproteobacteria > Oceanospirillales > Oceanospirillaceae > Marinomonas > Marinomonas sp. TI.3.20. Next base: position 101,673 of record NZ_JBAKAS010000001.1, read on the forward strand.
TCTCCTCTAGATCTTCCTCGTGGCCTAAACAATCTTTGGAACAACGGCGGCATCATGTACGCGCCACCAGTTCGTTAATATAGTATTAAATAACTTCGTTTAGTTATTTCCCAGCAGCAAAACTCGCTGCTGGGAATTTTCCCTTCCTTATCCATCTGACGAGCAGTTTGCCTGAACCAAGATGAGCGATATTAAAAAACCTACTAAAAAAAGCTTTTTGTACGATGCGGGAACACGTTCCATCATCTTCCAAATTTTGCTTTTAGCCCTTGTTGTCTTTGTTTGTTATTACTTATTTAGTAACTTACAAGCCAACCTAGATAACCGCGGAATTTCTACTGGTTTCTCTTTTTTGAATCAACCAGCTGGCTTTCCAATCCTTATTCACCTTATTAGTTATACTGAAGCCGATACTTACGGGCGCGCATTCCTCGTCGCTTTAATCAATACTTTTGTTATTTCTATTCTCGGCATCTTCTTTGCGACCATCATTGGCGTCGTTATGGGCCTGGCCCGTTTATCAAAAAACTGGTTAGTCGCACGTTTAGCAACGGTATACATTGAAACGTTGCGGAACATTCCACTCTTACTACAAATATTCTTTTGGTATTTTGCCGTATTAGCCGCATTACCCAGCCCAAAACAAAGTTATGAATTTGCCGATTTTTTCTTGAATAAACGCGGTATTTATTCTCCAAATCCAATCACACAAGATGGCTTTGGTATCGCAATTATGGGCTTTATACTGTCTATTTTTGCCGCTATTGCACTGATTGTATGGGCGAAAAAACGTCAAACTAGAACGGGACTTTGGTTCCCTGCCTATTGGTCTGCTCTTGGTACTATTGTGGTGATTACCTTTATTGCCTTTGCCGTTGCAGGATTCCCACTAGAGTTCGACCTTCCTGTAAAAAGTCGTTTTAACGTTACTGGTGGGATGGTATTGCCTCCAGAGTTTGTTGCCGTGCTTATTGCACTGTCTACTTATACCGCCTCTTTCATTGCAGAAATTGTACGTGCTGGTATTTTGTCCGTCAGTTGGGGACAAACGGAAGCCGCTCGTTCACTAGGTCTTAGTGACAACATAACTCAGCGTTTAGTGGTTTTGCCGCAAGCATTGCGAGTCATGATTCCACCACTAACTAGTCAGTATTTAAACTTGGCGAAAAACTCATCTTTGGGTGCTGCCGTTGCTTATCCTGAATTGGTTGCGGTTGTGATGGGCACAACGCTTAATCAAACGGGTCAAGCAATTGAAACCATTGGTCTATGTATGCTGGTATACGGAACCTTGAGTTTAACTATCTCATTGTTCATGAACTGGTATAACAAAAAAATGTCTCTCATCGAGCGCTAGGAGGTAGAACATGGCTATCGTATTTAAACCATCACCCAGCCTCCCACCACCATCTACTTCGGTGGGTGCTGTTGCTTGGGTTCGACAAAACTTATTATCGTCACCGCTGAATATTATTTTAACGATGCTCAGCTTGTACATAATGTACTTAACTATTCCTCCTCTAATCGAATGGGGAATCATAAATGCAACCTGGACAGGATCATCCAGAGCGGCTTGTACTGGTACTGGTGCATGTTGGGCGTTTGTTAATACACGCTTTGATCAGTTTATGTATGGACTGTATCCCAGCGAAGAAACGTGGCGGATTAATTTAGCGGCAATTTTGATTGTTCTATTAGTCGGTATGTTTTCCATCAAGATGATCAGCAAACTGTACCTATCAATCACCATTACCATTATTTATCCGATTGTTGCGTATTTCCTATTTGCTGGCGGTATTTTCGGTTTAGAGCCTGTCGAAACGTCTCGTTGGGGCGGTCTTTTTCTGACTGTCTTGTTGGGTACTATTGGTATTGTCGCCTCTTTCCCGCTAGGTATTTTACTAGCGTTAGGACGTCGTTCTAATATGCCGATTGCAAAATCTATCTGCATTATTTTTATCGAAACTATCCGAGCGGTACCATTAATCACCATTATGTTTATGGCATCGGTTATGATCCCGCTGTTTCTGCCAGACGGCTTGAACTTCAACAAACTACTACGTGTCTTGATCGGTATTACCCTGTTCTCTGCTGCTTATATGGCCGAGGTGATTCGGGGCGGCTTACAGGCTATTCCAAAAGGTCAGTACGAAGCCGCTGATGCAATGGGGCTTACTTATTGGAAATCCATGATATTAGTAATTTTGCCACAAGCGTTGAAATTGGTAATTCCTGGTATTGTAAACACCTTTATCGGCCTGTTTAAAGACACCACCTTGGTTTACATCGTTGGTATGTTTGATTTGTTGGGCATTATACAGCTCGCCAATCACGATACTAAATGGCTAGGAACCACCATCGAAGGTTATGTTTTCGCCGCTTTCGTTTACTGGATTTTCTGCTTTGGTATGTCACGTTACAGCATGGCAATCGAACGCAAATTAGAAACCGGTCACAAGCGAAATTAGTTAAGAATTTGAGGTTTTTACAATGACAGATACAAATATGGCACGCGCCCACTTAGAAGCAGGCGAATCTACAATCATCGAATTTAACGATGTTAATAAATGGTATGGTGACTTTCACGTATTGAAGAACATCAACTTCAGTATCAAAAAAGGCGAACGAATCGTTGTCTGTGGTCCTTCCGGCTCTGGTAAGTCCACCATGATACGTTGCATTAACCGTCTAGAAGAGCACCAGAAAGGGACCATTCTAGTAGACGGTATTGAAATGAATAACAATCTGAAAAACATCGAAACTATCCGTAAAGACGTCGGAATGGTGTTTCAGCATTTTAACTTGTTTCCTCACCTTACCATTTTAGAAAATTTAACATTGGCACCGATTTGGGTACGCAAAACACCTAAAAAAGAAGCCGAAGAAATGGCGATGCATTACTTAGAACGAGTGAAAATTGCCAATCAAGCGTTGAAATACCCTGGGCAATTATCAGGTGGTCAGCAGCAACGTGTAGCGATTGCTCGAGGATTATGTATGCAACCTCGTATCATGCTATTTGATGAACCAACATCAGCACTTGACCCAGAAATGATCAAAGAAGTACTGGATACCATGATCGAATTGGCAGAAGAAGGTATGACCATGGTGTGTGTAACACACGAAATGGGCTTTGCCAAAACCGTTGCTGACCGCGTTGTGTTTATGGATGCCGGAGAAATCGTTGAAGCCAATGAGCCTCACACATTCTTTGATAACCCACAACATGACCGAACTCAAGCGTTCTTGAGTCAGATTTTAAACCACTAATTGCTCAAAAACTGTTATATTAAAAGCCCCTTTATTGGGGCTTTTTTTTAGTGACTATTCGATTTGAGTTGATTTATGACATCTATGGCAACGGAATTGGCCAATACAAAAAAACTACGAGTGGTTCACTTAGCGGACCATACTGGTCGTTTACAAGTTATATTTCCAGAAGACCACATGCTTGATATTGCCGCTATCTCACGCATTACAAAGCGACGCCTTGAGCCTATTGCAAATTACAATACAAAGGGTGACTCACTGCTAAAAGTAGGCAGCTGCGCCAGTATCATTGAGGTAAGTCTGCTTGAAGAACCTTTCATCGACATTCGTAGTAATTCGCACAGCCCTTACCACTCTATGTCCTCAAATGAATTTAAAAAACGTTTTTCAGGCCCATTAAGTCGTTTTGAATCGATCTCTATTAATATCGCTAATATCAAAAAGCCATCTAATAATGATCTAAATGACGAACAACAACTATTAGAATCTCTGGGGAAGTTTCAATCTGTTCGTATAAAGCAGCGCCTCGCAGAGACGCTAGAAATTCCGCCATTACCAGTCATTTCAAGCCAAATTATTCGCCTTTGCTCTAATGCCTCTTCTGATACGGACGAGCTTTGCGAAATCATTAGTTTAGACCCTAGTTTAGCAGCACAAGTCATACGCTGGGCATCTTCGCCTTATTACGGTGCCAAAGGCGGCATTGAATCCATCAAAGATGCCGTTGTTCGAGTGCTTGGCTATGATATGGCGATGACTTTAGCACTCGGCCTTTCTATGAGAAATGCGTTTGCCTCTCCAGAAGAAAGTCCTCGTCATTATGAAAACTTCTGGCTCAACGCGGTATCTCATGCGGTATTAATGGAAGCCTTAGTAAAGGCTATGCCACCAGCATATCGCCCAAGTAAAGGGCACGCTTATCTTGCTGGGCTGCTGCATAACTTTGGTTATTTAGCCATCAGCATTATTATGCCACCTCATTTTGCTATTTTAGCAACATACTATGAAGCCAATGCTCACCTAGACTCGTCAATAGTAGAAATGCAGATTCTACACTTCACTAAAGAGCAACTAGGCGCCTGGTTGCTTAAACAGTGGGACCTTCCTACTAACATTTACACCGCTATTCGTTACAGCAAAACACCCAGTTATGATGGAGAGTACGCAAATTTTGCCCATCTTTTGTATGTTACCCACCAACTTAACGAGCACCTCGATATCGACCCAGATGTGTTAGAAGGTCTAGGTATTTCATTAGAGCAAGCCACGGCGTGCCATACTGAAGTTCAAGCATCGTCTGCGGAGCTGTATAAAATGGTCGCTTTAATCAACAGTAAAAATCACTAGCTTTTATAATGCATATTGACCACGCCATTGCACAAAAATTAGATTACCGCTGGCACCCTATTCATAGGGTAAGCAAAGCTAAAATTCCGACCGGGTTGTGGCCATGGCTTTCCACACCAGCGTCTATCACCAAGAAGTTACAGCAAGCTGGTGAATTAAGCGTTGTGGTCTTAGAAGACGGCTGGGGGAAGCCAACCCAAAGAGAAAGAAGAAAGCTAGGATTGGCTCCGCGTCACGCAGTGCGTATTCGTACCGTCCTCCTCAAGTTTAATGGTGTAGTGGTTATCTATGGGCGCTCAATTATTCCCGCACAATCTCTTAAAGGGCATTGGCGAAGAGTCAGCCAGCTAAAAGAAAAACCCCTAGGCGGCTATCTGTTTCGCCACCCTGGCCTGTCTCGTAGCACAATAGAAATCGCCAATTTACCTGCTAACTTGTTTCCCGGCATTCATAAAAAAGTCTGGGCTAGACGCTCTGTTTTTTTACAATATGGGCCTGGTATATTAGTCAATGAAGCTTTCTTTGATACTATTCTCGACTTTAAGTCTCTTCTTGGATCACTATGACAAAATTAAACGACTACGCTGACCTCACTCGCTTTAACCGTCCTATTGGCTCTTTGCTTTTAATGTGGCCAACACTGTGGGCTCTTTGGCTTGCGGCGGATGGCTGGCCGCAATGGCATCTTGTTGTTATTTTTGTCTTGGGTGTTTTCAGTATGCGCTCAGCTGGCTGCGTTATTAATGACTATGCCGATCGCAAAATTGATGGTCACGTTGAGAGAACAAAAAATCGCCCTCTGCCTTCTGGGCGTGTTACAGAAAAAGAAGCTCTGGGTCTATTCTTTGCTCTTGTGCTACTGAGTTTCCTACTTGTCTTATGTACCGATTTACGCACTATTTTATTGTCATTTGTTGGCTTAGGTTTAGCCGCTTTGTACCCATTTATGAAGCGCTATACCAATCTTCCTCAGCTATTTCTTGGTTTAGCGTTTTCTTGGGCCATTCCTATGGCTTACAGTGCCCAAGGCGGCGATTTACTCGATCCTCAACTATGGATGCTCTTTCTAGCTAACTGCCTGTGGACTATCGCATACGATACCTATTACGCCATCACAGACCGTCCAGACGATCTAAAAATCGGTGTTAAATCTACGGCAATCTTATTTGCTCAATACGACTTACTCGTCATTGTTTGCTTACAAGCACTGACCTTATCATTGCTGGTTTGGATTGGCGCACTTGCCCACTTACAGTGGCCCTATTTTGTGTCTATCTTGGTTGCTATTGGCCTCTTCTATCTGCAATTTAAAAAAGCAAAAAACAGAGAACGCCTACCTTGTTTCCATGCATTCCTAGATAACAACCGTATCGGCTATTGCATCTTTATCGGTTTAGCTGCTAACTATTTAGTTTAAAATATGGCAAAAATGTGACAGTGTAATCTAATTGTCACATTTAGCAGATTTAATGGAATCGTTCCTGAAACGAGGGTGAATCCTGTGACTGGTAAAAAAGTATTAATAATTGATGATGAATCTTCCATCCGTGAAATGATCGCGGTTGCCCTAGAAATGGCAGGGTACGAATATATGGAAGCAGAAAACAGCCAACAAGCTCACGAAATCATTGTGGACCATAGACCAGATCTAATTCTTTGTGATTGGATGATGCCTGGTGGTAGCGGTATTGAGCTAACACGTCGTTTGAAGAAAGACAGCACGACAGCGGAAATCCCCGTTATTATGCTGACGGCGAAGAGCGAAGAAGACAATAAAATTCAAGGGCTTGAGGTCGGTGCAGATGATTACATCACCAAACCTTTTTCACCTCGTGAACTCGTTGCTCGCTTAAAAGCCGTATTGCGTCGTGCAACACCACAAGGTGTGGATGAACCTATTGAAATAGACGGTTTGATGCTAGACCCTATTAGCCAACGCGTTACCATTGGCAATAAACCATTAGATATGGGGCCAACGGAGTATCGTTTGCTAAAGTTTCTAATGACACACCAAGAGCGCGCTTATTCGAGAGCACAGCTACTTGATCAAGTGTGGGGAGGGAATGTTTACGTAGAGGAAAGAACGGTCGATGTTCATATTCGACGCCTACGTAAAGCCATTGGCACCGATCACGACTCGTTAATTCAAACCGTACGCGGTACGGGCTACCGATTCTCTGCGAAACGAACGGCTTAATATTATGAAAACTATTTGGCGACAATCTGTCATCCGCTGGCTCTTAGGGTTAACAGCTTGCATCGTCATTGGTTTTATTATTAAGCACCCTCTTCTTGTCGTTCTCATATACCTACTGGGTTCTCTCTACCATCAGCTATATCAGTTGTACCAATTCCATAACTGGCTGCGTTATTCTGGCAAAGCACCGCCGCCAGAAGCGTCTGGTATTTGGGGCGATATTTTTGATGCGGTTTACCGCTTACAGAAAAAACAACGCAAGTCCAAGCGCCGCATGCAGCAAGCGCTAACACGTATCGAACACTCAACAGCCGCGCTAAAAGAAGGCGTAATCATGGCTGACAGTGAAGGTAATTTAGAATGGTGGAACAACTCAGCGGCACACTTCTTTGGCTTAATGCGCCCTGTTGACCGTGGTCAGACCATAACGAACATCGTTAGAAATCCAGATTTTTTCCGCTACTTCACGCAAAAGCGCTTCGGTGAACCATTAATCATAAAGTCGCCAGCTAAAGAAGGCGTGTATTTAGAAATCCAAACAACGCTCTATGACAAAAATGACCACCTTATTTTTATTCGAGATGTGACTCGTCTCCATTTACTTGAAATAATGCGTAAAGACTTCGTTGCCAATGCTTCTCACGAACTAAAAACTCCGCTAACCGTTATTAAAGGCTACCTAGAAACCTTAGAAATGTTTCAAGACAATTTGCCAACCAGTATGCAAAAAGGCATTGCCAATATGTCTGAGCAGTCGGTACGAATGGAGCATTTAATCGAAGACCTGTTATTACTATCTCGTCTTGAGAGCAATGAAAAAGGTGAAGAAGATAAATGGTACGCCGTCACGGATTTCACTACCGCGATTAAGAAAATGGCGTCACCTATACTGACAGAGCAACATAAGCTAAGTTTTGACATACCAAGCAGCGCACGTCTTTATGGCTCTTATAATGAACTATACAGCGCCTTTTCAAACCTCGTCGTCAACGCTATAAAGTACTCACCTGATGGCGGAGATATCCTAGTAAGATGGGAATCAAGCGAATTTAATGGCGTCTTCTCTGTGAAAGACAATGGCCTTGGTATCGACCCAAGATACATCCCACGCCTAACCGAGCGTTTCTTTCGGGTCGACAAAGGGCGAAGCTCTAAAACAGGCGGTACTGGGTTAGGTCTTGCCATCACTAAACATGTATTAATGCATCATGATGCCAAATTGCAAATTCGCAGCGAACCAAACCGAGGCAGTGTATTCTCTTGTCACTTCCCGGCAAGTCGCGTACGAAATGACAGCATTCCGGCCACGGACTCGGCTACTACGGTCAATCCATCTAAAGAATAAACATAAAAAAACGGCTCACTTTTCTGCAAAGTAAGCCGTTTTATCGATTAATCTCGCGACTTAAAGACCGTTAAATAGCGCACTTATAAACGTCTCTTTCTCCAAATCTTGATCAATCAATCCCAAAATAACGGTTAAAAACGTTGAATCATGCTTCTTTTCTGTTGTGGCAACGGATTGAATATAATAATTCAAACGATTCGTTTGCCCAGCAAATTCTAAATCTAATACAGCTTGCCCTAATACTTGAGGCACCACGTCGTCGCTCTTAATCAACAAGGTCGCATCTTGCTTACTAAACTGAACCACCATGCAACGAAATTGCTTCTCTTCAAACCGCACCATAGTCGGAATTTTAACGTCTTTCGTCGTCGCGGCTGGTGTCACAGGATGAGTAAATTTCGTCGCTTGAACTGGGCGTGTTGATTTACCCGCGCCCATTAGAACATCAATCGAAGCTGCCGCCACACCACCTTGTCCGGGCGAACTAGCAGGGTTTCTAGGATTCTCTGCGATTAATTTACTTTCCATCTTATGCTTTTTTGCGGCGGACAAAATTTTGTTCGCCAGTTGCTCGCTCGAAAAAGGCTTACCTAAATAATCCGTCACCCCAGATTGCACCGCTTCGACCACATGACTTTTATCGCCACGACTGGTGATCATGACAAATGGTACTGCTTCTTTTTGATAACTGGGTTGCTCACGACACCACTTGAGTAACTCAACCCCATTCATTTCAGGCATTTCCCAGTCGCACAGCACCATATCAAACTGCGTTTTTTCGAGCATTTTCTGGGCTTTTCGACCATTCACAGCTTCTTCTACAACAGAGGCAGGAAACTGCTGACGTATCGTTCGTTTAATTAAATCACGCGTAAAAGAAGCATCATCAACGACAAGGATTTTTATCGACATTACAACAACCCATCAGTACGACCAACCAACGAAGAGACTTCGACATCTTGTGGTCTGAACACGGAAATCCACAACAAAGTGGCAGCGACAACAGCGATCGGCATGACAAATAAATTAAACAAAGGGATCGTCAAACCTACCATCACAATGCCACCAAATGTCCAACACAGCAGAGGCTTAGTTCGCAACATCTGACGCATATCGTGAAACGCTACCTTGTTGTTATCAAAAGCATAATCCATGTATTGGAGCGACAGCATCCACATAGAAAACAACAACAATAATACAGGAGCAACGACATTCACTAACGGAATAAAAGACATGAGTAAGAGCAAAATAAAGCGCGGTAAGAAATACAATATTTTCTGCATTTCTCTTTGTAATGTGCGCCCTGTTATCACCATAAGTGCTTTAGCATTTAATGCTTCATCAAACACTTTTCCCGTTTGGCGTTCTTCTACTTTTTCAGCCAAAAACGCCATAAAAGGAGCCGCTAAAATGTTAATGCCAACAGAAAAACTATAGAACAACAACACACTAATAAGAGCGGCAAAAATCAAATAAAACAACCAATGGAGAAACGCCAGCCAGTTTGGCAAATAGCCCATTGCCATCGTCATTAAATCGTTAAAGTAGCTCAACGCCACCATGTAGAGTAACGCCATCAAAGCAAAGTTAGCCAATAATGGCACCACGATGAAGACTCTTAATCCAGGAGAAATCGCCAAAGGTAACGCTTTTAAAAACGCTCCGGCTGCTTTAAATGGCTGTGTAATCACTCTTCCTACCTTAATTTAATAAATTGACATAATGCGTTGGCAGAGAATACCACGCGCCCATCACTGGCTCCATAAAGAGTATGTATTATCGAGTAACACAGGCTTATGACGACACTTTTTCCTGACAAGATAGCCTGACTTTTTCCCACTTCTACACGATGCCTTACTAACCTTACCTTTATTAGACGCATAGCTTGATGCGGAATTTCGATTGTGACCTTCCCTAAATTAATGAACTATGAAAACTCAAGATACGCTTGTTTTGCCATTTATTGATGGCTGGCCAATAAGTAAATCTAATGATAACAATGCAAAAACAAAAGCTAACTTAACAAAGGGAACACTATGAAGAACACAAAAACATTACTCGCCAGTGCTATTCTTGCGGCGTCTTTTGGTGCTATGCAAGTTCATGCTGCCGATGTACCGGCTGGCGTAAAACTAGCCAAGGAACAAGTATTGGTTAAAGGTGGCGAAGGTGAACCAGCGACACTAGATCCCCAAAAAATCCAAGGTACGCCAGGTTCTTTGCGTGCTCGCGATCTTTTTGAAGGCTTATACAGCGAAGGCAAAGATGGTACATTAGTACCCGGTGTTGCCAAAGATTACACCGTCAATAAAGACAATACGGTTTACACCTTCAATCTACGTCATGATGCAAAATGGTCTGACGGCACCCCTGTCACTGCAGAGGATTTTGTTTACGGCTTCCAACGTCTTGTTAACCCTCAAACTGCCTCTGTTTACTCTTGGTACGCTGCGCTTGCTGGCATAAAAAACGCACAGAACATCATTGATGGCAAAGATAAAGTCTCTTCTCTAGGTGTGAAAGCCCTGGATAAATACACCTTTCAAGTAACATTGGACCATTCAGTCCCTTACTTTGTAAAAATGACATTGAACTCAGTGCTCTTTCCAGCACCTAAAAAAACCATCGAGAAATGGGGCGAAGCTTGGACAAAACCAGATCACCTTGTTAGCAATGGTGCTTACAAATTAGACAAATGGATCGTCAATGAAAAAATGGTCTTGGTTCGTAACCATGACTATTGGAACGACAAGAAAACCGTTATCAATAAAGTGACTGTCTTACCCATTAAAGATGCAAGCGTGGAATTCAGCCGCTACCAAGCTGGCGATTTAGATATTACATCTAATCAGGGTATCCCAACTAACCGCTACAAATCACTTTTAAAATCAACGCCTAAAGAAGTAAAAGTGTCTCCAGCATTAGCCACTTACTACTATGATTTTAATAATCAAAAGCCACCGTTTAATGATGTTCGTGTACGCAAAGCACTGTCTTATGCGATAGACCGCACTATCATCACTAAATACGTCACTGGCGTTGGCGAAATCCCTGCTTACTCATTTACGCCACCAGATGTTGATGGTTTTAAAGCAAAAGAACCTGCATACGAAAAATGGACGCAAGCTGAGCGCAATAAAAAAGCCCAAGCACTGCTAAAAGAAGCTGGCTATGATAAGAGTCATCCACTTAGCTTTAATCTGCTTTACAACACAGACGAAAACCATAAGAAAATTGCTATCGCGATTGCCTCTATGTGGAAAACAACTTTGGGCGTCAATGCGAAGCTTGAAAACCAAGAATGGAAAACATTCTTAGATACTCGTAATCTAGGCAACTTCGGTGTCGCCCGTGACGGTTGGTTCGGTGACTACAATGAAGCCTCTACTTTCTTAGATTTATTCAAATCCACTAACACCAGTAATAATGCCCACTATAAAAGTGCAGCGTACGATAAGTTAATGGCACAAGCAGCCAAAGCTAATGACCCTGCGCCTTTTTATCAAAAAGCCGAAGATTTAGCCATTGATCAAGATATGGCCGTCGCGCCTATCTTTCAATACGCAACTAAACGCTTATTGAAAACCTACGTCGGCGGTTACAAACCAAATCTTGAAGACTATCTCTACACTCGCGACATGTACATTATCGCTCACTAGGATAGTCCTGCACTCTTCCCAGCGCAGTCATGCGCTGGGTCTTTATTCCCAATTAATGGTTCCTAGTATTAGCCGCCTAGCGGCGACCTAATCAGGTATTTTTTTATGTTCAGATTTATTATAAAGCGCTTGCTTGAAGCCATTCCAACGTTACTCGCGCTGGTTACTCTTTCTTTCTTTTTGATGCACTTTGCTCCGGGTAGTCCATTTACCTCAGAGCGTGGCGTACCGGCCGCAGTAATGGCTAACCTACAAGCCAAGTACCATATGAACGAATCCCTAATGAATCAATATTTTTATTATCTATGGGATTTGCTGCACGGTAACTTAGGTTATTCATTCCGCTTTACGGATTTCACGATCAATCAACTGGTCGCACAAAGCTTCCCTGTTTCCGCCGAAATCGGATTTTGGTCTTTTCTCGTTGCTATCACTTTTGGTGTACTGTGCGGCGTATTTGCTGCTTTACGTCAAAACTCTTGGTTAGATTATGCCGTTATGTCCTTTGCTAACGTCGGCATGGTACTGCCTAATTTCGTGATTGCGCCCTTGTGTATTCTATTCTTTTCGATTCAACACCATTGGCTGCCTGCCGGCGGTTGGAATGGAGGTGCTTGGCCATTTTTAATTATGCCTGTCATCGCCATGTCCACCAGCTACATAGCACAAATTGCCCGTATTACCCGTGGCAGCATGATAGAAACCATGCACTCCAACTTTATTCGTACGGCTCGAGCCAAAGGCTTACCGAAGTCTCGCATTATTATTCGTCATGCGCTTCGCCCTGCTATGTTGCCAGTCGTATCCTATCTTGGCCCTGCGTTTGTCGGCATTGTCACTGGTTCTGTGGTTGTCGATCAGTTTTTTGGAACTGGTGGTATCGGCCAGCACTTTGTAAACGGCGCCATCAACCGTGACTATTCCATGGTGATGGGAATCACTATTTTGATTGGTACGCTGACCATCCTTTTCAACGCCATTGTCGACATTTTATATGTCTTCATTGACCCTAAAATTCGTTATTAGAGCGACTCACTATGATGACAAGTAAAGATAAAGTCGCGGCTGTCGAGCAATTCGCCGAAAAGGTGGTCGAAGTAGAAGGCCGCAGTTTATGGCAAGACGCTCGCCGTCGTTTCTTCACCAACAAAGCCGCCGTGGCCAGTTTGATTATATTAGTTATTATCGCGGCCCTGTCTATTTTTGGCCCATTATTAAGCCAATGGAATTACGCGGATATCGATTGGACTGCCCTGTCTGATATTTCCGTTTTAGGCCGTCCAAATATTGCTTCTGGACACTATTTTGGTACCGACCCTCTTGGCCGTGATATTTTTGTTCGTACTATGCAAGGCGGCCAAATCTCTTTAATGGTCGGTATTTTAGGCAGTTTCGTCGCGGTTGTGATTGGCACCTTTTATGGCGCGACGTCTGGCTACCTTGGTGGTCGTGTCGACAGCTTAATGATGCGTTTCCTAGAGATTCTTAACTCTTTCCCATTCATGTTTTTCGTCATCATCTTGATGACCGTCTTCGGGCGGAATATCTTATTGATCTTTATCGCTATTGGCGCCGTCTCTTGGTTAGACATGGCAAGGATAGTTCGCGGTCAAACGTTAAGCTTGAAAAACAAAGAATACATCGAAGCGGCTTACGCCGGTGGTGTCTCTACGCCAAAAATAATCGCTCGTCACATAGTACCAAACGTACTGGGTGTGGTTATTGTTTATGCGACTTTGCTAGTACCAAACATGATTTTGTTAGAGTCCTTTATCAGCTTTTTAGGCCTTGGTGTACAAGAGCCTATGACCAGTTGGGGGGCACTGATTTCAGAAGGCGCACCGAATATGGAAATTGCTGTTTGGCAATTGGCTTGGCCTTTAGGCTTCCTTGTCGTCACACTATTTTGTTTTAACTTCCTAGGCGACGGTTTACGCGACGCTCTAGATCCAAAAGACCGCTAGGAGGACCTAATGAACTCATTGAAAACCGATAATATTTTAGAGGTTGATAATCTGCGGGTGAATTTTAAAACACCAGATGGATTAGTGACCGCTGTAAATGACTTGAATTTTGACCTAGCACAAGGGGAAACCTTAGGTATCGTAGGTGAATCTGGTTCTGGTAAAAGCCAGACCGCATTTGCCTTAATGGGGCTATTAGCAGGCAATGGCATCATTGAAGGAGAGGCGCGTTTTGAAGGACAAAACATTCTGACTCTGAATGAAAGAGCCATGAACAAAATTCGTTCTGAAAAAATTGCCATGATCTTCCAAGATCCAATGACCTCATTAAACCCTTATATGAAGGTCGGCAAGCAACTAATGGAAGTGCTGATTTTACACAAAGGCATGAACAAAGCAGATGCCTTTGAAGCCTCGGTAAAAATGCTCGACGCGGTAAAAATGCCAGAAGCTCGCAAGCGTATGAACATGTACCCACATGAATTTTCAGGTGGCATGCGCCAACGAGTCATGATCGCGATGGCATTGCTGTGCCAACCAAAGTTATTAATAGCGGATGAGCCGACTACGGCTTTAGACGTGACCGTTCAAGCACAGATTTTGACCTTGTTGAATGAACTAAAAGCCGAGTTTAATACCTCTATTATTATGATTACTCATGATTTAGGTGTTGTGGCGGGGCTGTGTGATAAAGTATTAGTCATGTACGCTGGCCGAACCATGGAGTACGGCCTAACAGAAGACGTATTCTACCGACCAACTCACCCTTATACTCAAGGCTTGCTAGAAGCCATTCCTCGTCTCGATGCCAACGATGAAGTGCTCGCCACCATCGCGGGGAACCCACCCAATTTATTAAACCTTCCCGTTGGTTGTCCGTTCCAAGAACGCTGCCAGTTTGTTGAAGATCGTTGCCGTAAAGAAGCACCTGTTCTAGAGGAATACCAACCAGGTAAATTACGCGCTTGTCACAAACCTATTAATGGGGAGGCGATGCTATGAACAACTCAACAAATACTGTTTTAATGGATGTGAAGAACCTAAAAGTTCACTTCAATATTAAATCTGACAACGCATGGCCATGGCAAAAAGGCCAAGCTTTAAAGGCGGTTGATGGCGTTGACCTCACCATTTACGAAGGTGAAACTTTAGGTGTAGTGGGTGAATCTGGCTGTGGTAAATCTACACTCGCGCGCGCGCTGCTACGCCTTGTTCCCATTACTGATGGTAATGTTGTCTGGTTAGGCCAAGATTTAACGAATCTCGACAAAAAGCAAATGCGCGACAAACGACAAGAACTGCAAATGATCTTTCAAGATCCATTGGCGTCGTTAAATCCACGCATGACGGTCGGCGATATCATCGCCGAGCCGTTAAACACTTTTAAACCGCATCTTTCCAAACAGGAAGTAAAAGACCAAGTACGCGCCATCATGGATCGCGTTGGTCTTCTGCCTAATGTGATTAACCGCTACCCTCATGAATTCTCAGGTGGCCAATGCCAACGCATTGGTATCGCTCGTGCTTTGATTCTAAAGCCAAAGCTTGTGGTCTGTGATGAACCCGTTTCCGCATTGGACGTGTCTATCCAAGCACAAGTAGTAAATTTGCTAAAAGAGTTACAAGCCGAAATGGGGTTATCTCTGGTGTTTATCGCGCATGATTTAAGTGTCGTTAAACATATTTCAGATCGCGTACTCGTTATGTATCTTGGTAATGCGGTTGAACTAGCCAGCAAGCACGCTTTATACGATAACCCACGCCACCCCTATACCAAGGCATTATTATCTGCAGTACCAGTACCTGATCCAAAACGTGAGCGTAATAAAAAAATTCAGCTACTAATGGGAGATCTACCTTCGCCGATCAATCCGCCTTCTGGCTGCGTGTTCCGTACTCGCTGCCCATACGCCAATGAAGACTGTGCGAAACAAAAACCGGCGTTAGAAAAACTATCAGAAGAGCATCAAGCCGCTTGTATCCGACTCGCTGATATCGCGTAACCCAGCGTTTCATACTATTCACTCAAAACGCCCAATAGGACCTATTGGGCGTTTTATTATGAAAAATGAGATCGTTTTCCGCCAATTTCTCAGCAATTTCTCAGTACTTTGTTATGATTGATGAACATCAAACCTTTTCAGGAATCATCAATACATGCGTTTCCTACTTTTAGTTATTGGTATTCTTTACATCACACCCGTGCTCGCATTATCACCACCAACAGGGCGTGTTCTGCTGACTTTAACAGGGAATATTACCGACACAAACGCAGGTCACACAGCAAAACTAGACAGAAAAATGCTCAATGCTTTACCACTATATAGTATTACAACCAAAAACCCTTGGGTTCATCAAGCCCATAAATACAGTGGATTCTCCGCGGTCGACCTGTTAAAACTTACCGGTGCCAAAGGAAATTTATTGCGAATTACCGCGCTCAATAAATACGTTATTGAAATACCTATCACAGATTTCACTGAGCGCGGAGCCATCTTCGCAATGCGCAAAGACAGTCACCCAATGAGCGTCAGAGAATTAGGCCCTATACTGGTAATGTATCCTTTTGATGATGACCCAAAGCTAAAAAATGAAACTTATTACTGGCGATCTATTTGGCAAATTAGCACAATTGAAGTGCTTACATCCCCATCCAAGGAATAAAAACTGATGGTAAAGTGGTTTCGAAAATGGCTTCCTACCTCCAAGCTACAACATTGGTATGTTTACGGTCTACTTTCCTTGATCGTAACCATTACCCTACTCGCCTCAAGTATTATTCTTTATTCGTACAATGGAAACCAAGCAACAAAACAACGAATTTATGAAGACTCACTCTGGAATGCACTCCAGTTTCAACTTCAATCCTATCGTTTCTTAAATTATCTCGTTCAAATAGACAAAAAAGACCTTCCTCTCAATGGTGCCGCTTACACACAATATGATTTGTTAATGAGCCGAGTAGATTTGCTACGCAGCGGCGAAGTCGGTTATTTGATTAGAGGCTTAACCGGTGGACGAACAGTGCGCCTGCTTAATATTATTACTGGCGAACTGGAACTCATTAGCCTAAATCTATCAAAAATCGAAGAAGGCGATTTGTCCTACCTAAAAGACATGACGACGCGACTTAAGCAGCTCGATAATCAAGTTAATGAATTTACCATTTTGGTTGGTAAAGGGACCAATTTATATATAGCCAGACAGCGCAGAGCGTTAGGCGAGAATCTGGAAAACGTTCGTATTCTAATGATATGCTTTTTAGCCAGTTTATTAGCGCTATGTTGCTGTATCGCAAAAGGCTTCTCAGTATTTAAAATCAACCAACGCAATAACAAACAGTTACTGATAGATATACAAAATATTCATGAAGAAAAAGCGAAAATCTTAACCCTAGTAGCACAAGAAGCACGGCCACAAATTCAGGCATTATTAGGTGTACCTTGCGATAATACAGAGTCTTCAAATAGCATCAAAGAGTCTGCGAATGAGCTGCTTCATACGATTAATATGTTTACTGATTTAGCATTAATCGATATCAAAAAATTGAGCTTAGACATCACCACAGAATCGCTACAAAAAAACCTAGATGACTATGTGCAAATTTTTTCATCCAAACTCCAACGCAAAGGCGTAACCCTGGTTAGCTACATTGATCCAGCATTGCCGGATGCCATTGGCCTCGACTTTAAACGCCTAAAAGAAATAATTTTAGAACTGCTTCTAAATGCGATAAAACACACGCCTGAAGGCAGTATCAGTATTAATGTTAGGCCTTCTAGCTTAACGCCAACACAGCAATCTCTGAACTTAGAGAATAGACGTATCGGCATGCTACAAATAGCGATAAAAGATACTGGCTTTGGTTTAGAACACGCAATACAAGATACCTTACGCGCCTCGCCTACTACTCAAGACAACCAGCCACTTATATTACAAAATAATATAGGTCTTGGACTTTCTCTTTGTTACCGCTTAGTCCATCTTATGAGGGGGGAAATTCATTTTTCCAGCGAAGCCACATCAGGCACTGAGTTCTGGGTAGATATTCCTTATGAAGTCAGCCAATCGTCTCCTGAAAATATAAGTCTGTACTCTTGTCCAGACCCTAAACAAGCACTCATTTTCACAACAGATAGCCACTTAGCAAACACGTTAAGCCTACAACTATCAGATTTTAATATTGAAGCAAATCGCTATTTAGAAGGCCCTTACTATGATGATGAAGATATCGATCTTGTCATCATTATGGACAGCAACCTCATCAGTCCTGAAATAGAATCTAATATTAAGCAGTGGCAAAAGAACGGCACTTTTGTATTGTATGATCACCAACTAACAAAGGATGTTCAAAACAAAGCATATGCAGCAAAAGCGCAAAGCCTATCTTTTCCTTTAACGCAGTCGCGCCTAAATGGCCTGATAATGGATACGTTCAAGACAGATTAAATGAAAACAACATTAGCCTGCATTGTTTATCGGCAAGGTAGGATGCTTGGATTGGAGATGTTAGCCCAAAGATAATATGCTTTTCTCTAGGCTAATATTTAATGATTACAACATGTTAGACTTTCGAGGGCTAAAAAGACCAACCAAAATCCGTTGCGGCTACAAAGGTTTCAACTAGACGCTCGAGACCCGCTTGGTCTACCTCAGAAAAACGCCCTGTTTTTGGACTATCCATATCAAATACGCCAATCAAATGACCATCAACTATGATAGGGATAACCACTTCAGAGGCCGATGCTGAATCACATGCAATATGGCCTTCAAATGCATAAACGTCTTCGATGCGTTGAGTTTCTTTAGTCTGAGCCGCGGCACCACAAACACCTCTTCCGAAAGGAATACGAGTGCAGGCCACTTTACCAACATAAGGCCCTAGAACCAGCTCTTTACTACGAGCAAAGTAGAAGCCAGACCAATTAAGATCGGCGACTGTCTGCATAATAAACGCAGAAAATTGTGCTGCATTGCATATCAAATCACGCTCGCCAGAAAGCAAAGCCATCAGCTGACCATTCAGTTCCTGATACTGTATTTCTGGTGTTGTATTTGAGTCGATTTCTATCTCAAACATGGGATGTTACCTAGTCAATGTATATAGGGGCAGATAATAGGCAAACTACGACAAAGAGCCAACATTGAATAAGCAAAAGAAAGGAAAATAGTAAGATAAAAGAAGCTAAGCGACTCTTTGTCGAAACAAGACCTCAGAGTCGCCCAAGTTGTGAATTATCCGTTCACTTGTGCGTCAATTTCATTAGCAGGAACATGACGAACGTCGATTCCTTTAACCATGAACACCAAATGCTGACAAACATTACGCGAATGATCACCAATACGCTCTAAAGAACGCAAAACCCAAATGACGTTTAACACGCGCGAAATACTACGTGGATCCTCCATCATGTAAGTTACTAAAGAACGAAGTGCCGTTTTGTACTCTTCGTCTACCATGCGGTCTTGCTTTACTACTGTGATCGCAGCATCGATGTCTAAACGTGCATAAGCATCTAATGTGTCATGGATCATACGAGAAACCATTTGACCAATACGATTGATTTCCACATAACCTCGTGGAGATTCACCTTCGTCGATCAACTTAAGCGTGAGTCTAGCAATCTTTTTGGCTTCATCACCCATTCTTTCAAGCTCATTCACCGCCTTACTAATGGCCAATACCATTCGCAAATCACCCGCTGCCGGCTGACGTTTTGCTAAGATACGATTACATTCTTGATCAATAATGCCATCCAGCTCGTTTACCGTAGCGTCTTTGTCTTTCACATCTTCAGCTAAAGAACCATTGCTATCAATCAAGGCTTGAACGGCATTCTGTACTTGTAATTCAACCACACCACCCATCGTCAGAAAGTGCTGACGCAAGGCTTCCAACTCATTATTAAATTGTTTTGATGTATGGTCTGATGTTAACTCTTTCATAATTTATCCTTCCGCCTCGATGCCTTGATGGCTGTAATGCGGGTTAAAAAGTTATAAATGCAGTGCTTAAACAAGCAAAAGGCGGTTTGAAATTTTTCAAAAATATGGATCAAATATAAATCGTTTGCTTAGTCCATTGCTAGACTACTCACATTAAAGCCCAAACTATAATCTGACTCTGTTACAGAAATATTAAAATCAATACGCTTATCGCCTTTCTTGATAACCTGATAACACCATTTTACCGTGTCTAAGCAATTCCCAAGTATTCCGATATCCAATAAACTGTTCTGAAGACACGAATAAACATAAACAACAATTACAACATCGGTATTAAGCGAGAATTCTATGAAAGCAATGCAGATAATGAATTATGGCCCAGCAAGCGATCTAACATTAGTTGACATTGATACACCAACAATAAATGCAGATCAGGTATTGGTAAAAGTCGGCGCGGCCGGCGTCAACCCTGTCGATACTTACATTCGCTCAGGAGTAAATAATTATTCTGCGACCTTTCCTCATACACCAGGTTCAGACGGTGCCGGTACTGTTATGGAAGTGGGCGCAAACGTTGTTGGTTTTACCGTCGGACAACGCGTGTATTTTAGCCGTAACCTAGGCGGTTCTGCCGCTGAATACACCATTTGTGCGCCAGATAGACTGTTCCCTCTGGCGGACTGCCTAAGCTTTGAAGAAGGTGCTTGCCTTGGTGTTCCTTTCACAACCGCTCACCGCGCTCTGTTTGGCCGTGCTCAAGCCAAAGCGGGCGATAAAGTATTGATCCATGGCGCAACAGGCGCGGTCGGTACTGCGACCGTACAACTTGCGTTAGCGGCGGGTATGGATGTCGTCGCCAGTGCTGGCACCCAAGCGGGCGTAGCACTGCTTAACCAATTGGGTGTGACGAACGTCATTCTACATAATGAAGCAGACCACTTAGCGCCTTTCCAGTCCCTTGAAAACGGCTTTAATGTGATTATTGAAATGCTCGCCAATCACAACCTAGATCAAGATTTAAAAGCCTTGGCTTTTGGTGGTTGTGTGGCCGTTGTTGGCAACCGAGGAACCGTGGAGATTAACCCTAGAGACTTAATGGCTCGTGATGCTTCTGTGATTGGTGTCGCCTTGGCAAATGCTCAACCAAAAGATCTACAACTTATTGCCAAAAGCATGCTGCCGCTGTTTCAAAAAGGCGTATTAAAACCCGTCGTTCGTAAAAGTTACCCATTAACCGAACTCGCACAAGCGCACGATGACGTCTTATTATCAGGCGCATTAGGCAATTTGGTTATCCAAATAAATTAGCTTTTTTCGGGCGAAGACATCTTATAGATCAATGAGGTGTCTTCGTGCTGACTCTAGGTGGTAAAAATAGAGCCACGTACTGGAGAAAACACATCATCCTTCCTCTACTAAAGGCCTGTTAAGACCGCTATACTTGCCATTACTTACGATTATAATACTGATGAGTTTATGAACTTTGACTTCTTCCGAATCTGACGTTTTCAGTTTACCTAGCGAAGCCGATACTCATGACCATGATTACCACCAACTTGTCGTGGTAATTGATGGCAATACCGACTTCGATATTGAGGGCAAAAGCAGACAGCTTCCTACGGGCGGCGGTTGTATTTTACCGTCTGAAAACAGTCACGCCTTTGCGGGCCTAGGCGACAACCGGATCATGGTGGTTAACCTACCAATTCCACCGCCAAAAGCCATTACCGATGAAGAATATGAGATTGTCTCGCGCCTCTTTGATCAGGCGGCTTATTTTCAGCTAAATCCTAGGTTACAAATTCTAGCCTCCGCCTTATCTGGCGAGCTGCAACAGTACCCAAATGACCCCATGTTAGCCCGCGCCTGTGGCAACACCTTGCTAAGTTCTATTCGTCATCAACTGACGAATAATAAAGACGTACGCGTGCGGGGCAACCAATTAGACATTACCAAGCTCGATCAGTTTATCGAACTCAACTTATCGCGCCGTGTCCATATCAGCCAGCTGGCCAACTTCTGTTTTTTAAGTGTGAGTCAATTTCACGAACGATTTAAAGAACGAACCGGCATCACCCCTCATCAATATTTAATGCGAAAACGACTCGAGCGAGCTCAACACTTATTAAGCGAAGGTTTTCCGCCTATTCAGGTGGCTGAAATGTGTGGTTTTTCGAGTCAAAGTGCAATGACGAATGTGTTTTCTCAAACATTGGGTATTACCCCGCTACGCTATCAAAAACAATTTCCAAAAAGTTAATATTTCCACTTTTTTGGACAATATTCCATTTCGCTAAATGACAATATCTAAAAACCACTTGCGCACCATTCGCAAGCATTTCGATCATTTTAGCGACTATTTTTGCACAGTTATCGATCGATGTACGTTTTCTTCCATTAAAATCGGATTTTCTTATAAAAAAAACCGACTTTTTCGAAAGACAGTTTCTACACTCTGTCACTACAGTGTGTTGATTATCCATACATGCATTTTTTTGAAAATTAACAGTAAAAATGAACCGTTAATAAAAAAGCAAAAAATCGCCTGATGCTCTATAACAACACACGGTCTAATCAAAAAAAGCCAACCGGCTTTTTGATTTGTAGCGGGAGAATCCGACCATGTTTAAAGCAATTGAAGTATTACAACCTAACTTCATTCAGCGGCCACTAAACGAGCTGTGGCAGCTTATTTCCCCTCTTTATAATACCGATGAAGAGACATGGTTAAAGGAATTACTACCTTTAGCTAAGCCGACTGACGCAGCGCTAAAAACCTGCACAGAAGCCGCTACACAATTGATCGAACAAGTGCGTAAAGACGATGACAGCATGTCTATGATCGACGCCTTGTTGCTGGAATACAGCCTAGACACAAAAGAAGGCATCTTGCTGATGTGTTTGGCCGAAGCACTAATGCGTGTGCCAGACAAAGCCACAGCAGATGCTTTCATCAAAGACCGTTTAAGTGTGGCCGATTGGGCTTCTCACGCTAAAAACTCTGACTCCTTCTTCGTTAACGCGTCAACTTGGGGACTTTTGCTAACTGGCAAAATCGTCACCATGGACGAAAACCAAGACGGCACACCTGCAAACCTAGTCAACCGCATGGTAAACCGTGTTTCTGAGCCAGTTATTCGTAAAGCGATGAACCAAGCGATGAAAATCATGGGACATCAGTTCGTACTGGGTCGCAACATCGAAGAAGCCTTGTCTCGTGGCAAAAACTACCGTGACAAAGGTTACACCTACTCTTTCGACATGTTGGGTGAAGCCGCACTAACTTCTGCAGATGCAGACAAATACCTAAAGTCTTACGAGCAAGCGGTTGAATCCGTTGGTCGTGATACGTACACCAAAGGCTACCGCCCAACTATCTCCATCAAACTGTCTGCACTGCACCCACGTTACGAAGTGGGCAGCGAAGAACGCGTGATGACTGAGTTGTTCGAAAGCGTAAAAGGCCTTATCACGAAAGCCCGTGCATTGAACGTCGGTATTACTATCGATGCAGAAGAAGCAGATCGTCTTGAATTGTCTCTTCACCTGTTCGAAAAACTGTACCGTGACGAAAGTGTTCGTGGCTGGGGCTTATTTGGTTTGGTTATTCAAGCCTACTCAAAACGCGCGCTACCTGTTCTAGCTTGGCTTGCCGCTTTGGCTAAAGAACAAGGAGACCGCATCCCTGTTCGTCTTGTAAAAGGCGCTTACTGGGATTCTGAGATCAAACTTTGCCAACAACGTGGCATCAATGGTTACCCGGTTTACACTCGTAAAGAAGCGACAGATACTTCTTACTTGGCTTGTGCCCGTTTCCTACTGAGCGAACACACTCGCGCGAACATCTTCCCGCAGTTTGCGAGCCACAACGCACACACAATTGCGACCATCAGCTGCTTAGCACAAGAGCTAGGGGCGACCACGCAAGAATACGAATTCCAACGCCTTCACGGCATGGGCGATGCGTTATACAACAGCCTAATCAAAGGCAATGACATCTGTGTACGCATCTACGCACCAGTTGGTAGCCACAAAGATTTGCTACCTTACTTGGTTCGTCGTCTACTAGAAAACGGCGCCAACAGCTCTTTCGTTCACCGTCTGATTGATGCTCGTTGCCCAGTTTCTGAATTGGTAGACCACCCAGTGACAACGCTAGAAAGCCGCAAGTCTCTATCGAACCCAAACATCAAACTGCCAATCGACATGTTTGAAGACCGCAAAAACTCGTTTGGTCCAAACATCGAGATCGAATCTGATTGGGGTCCATTTAAAGCCCAAATTGATGCCTTCATGACGCAAGACACTCAATGGCGCGCTTTCCCTATCGTGGGTGGCGAAAAAGTAGAAACAGGTCAAACACATACCATTACTAGTCCATATGACCACAGTGAAACAGCGGGTCAAATCGACTGGGCAGATGCTGCAACGGTTACTAAAGCCATTGATCTAGCGGATGCGGCTTTCCCTGCATGGTCTGCACGTCCTGCCTCTGAACGTGCTGATTGCTTAGACAAAACAGCCGATCTAATGGAAGAAAACTACCCAGAATTGATTGCACTTTGTCACCGTGAAGCGGGTAAAACCATTCAGGACAGTATTGACGAAGTACGTGAAGCCGTGGATTTCTGCCGTTACTACGCGCAACAAGCGCGCAGCAACTTCGCCGCACCTCACACGTTTACTAATTACCTAGGTCAAGAACAAAGCGTTCAAATGACAGGTCGTGGCGTCTTCACTTGTATCAGCCCTTGGAACTTCCCATTAGCGATCTTCTCTGGACAAGTTGTAGCGGCATTAGTTGTTGGTAACACAGTGGTTGCGAAACCAGCGGAACAAACCAGCTTAATCGCTATTCGTGCGGTTGAAATGATGCACCAAGCTGGTGTTCCTACTGACGTACTTCACCTACTTCCAGGTGACGGTGCAACCGTTGGTGCGCCAATCACAAGCGACAAACGCATTGCTGGTTTGGCCTTCACAGGGTCAACAGGCACAGCACAATTGATCAACCGTACCTTGGCGGCGCGCGGTGTTGCACCGGTTCCTGTGATCGCAGAAACAGGCGGTCAAAATGCCATGCTAATCGACTCTACTTCTCTGCCTGAGCAAGTAGTTCGTGATGCGGTTCGTTCTGCCTTCGCTTCTGCAGGTCAACGTTGTTCTGCACTGCGTGTGATGTTCGTTCAACAAGACATTGCAGATCGCGTTATTCCAATGATCAAGGGCGCCATGCAAGAGCAGTCTGTTGGCTTGCCTTACTTGCACAGCACAGATGTTGGTCCAGTCATCGATAAAAAAGCCCAAACTATGTTGCTTGAACACATTGAGCGCATGAAAGTAGAAGGCACATTGATTGGCGAAACCCCATTGCCAACGTTTGCAGACAAAGGCACTTATGTTGCCCCTGCAGCGTTTGAAATTGCCAGCATCGACCAGCTAACGGATGAGAAATTCGGTCCTATCTTGCACGTCGTTCGCTACAAAGCCAAAGATCTAGATAAGATCATCGATACGATCAACAACTCAGGGTTTGGTTTGACCATGGGTGTCCACAGTCGTAATGAAACGACGTGTGCACGTATTGCACGCCGCGCTCGCGTTGGTAACTTGTACATCAACCGCGACCAAGTTGGTGCCGTTGTGGGCGTACAGCCATTCGGTGGCCAAGGCTTATCAGGTACCGGTCCGAAAGCGGGCGGTCCACATTATCTACAGCGCTTCGCTATTGAAAAGCAACTTTAAGGCGAGCAGAGGAGACAAGGCAATGACAATCGTACAACCTGTTCAAATTCAAGTAGCAGACAAAGTATTTGAAGCGTGGGACTCTTTAGGTGTTGAAGGTCGTGACGAGCTATTGGCTCGCACCCTTACTCTATTCCCAGAAACACAACGTAAAATGGCGATTTGGCAGATCGACAACGCTCAGCGTGAAATCGCTGAAACCTTGACCATGGTAGGACCAACAGGCGAGAACAACGAACTTTCAACTCAAGGTCGTGGTGCTTTCCTATGTCTTTCTAATGACGAAAGCGACGCGGCTATTGTCGGTTTGGTTGGCCAAGTATTTGCGGCTTTGATTGCGGGTAATCCTGTCATCACCGTGGGTCTTAAAGGCCAAGAAATCATGGATAAAATTGCCACGTCTGTGCCTGACGGTGTGGTTCAAAACGTCGCAGAATCCGCATTGGATTCCATCGTTGAAGCGAACAACCTAGCCGGTATCGCGATCTTATGTGATGACGCAGAAGCGCAAGTTTTAAACCAACGCCTAGCAGCAAAAAGCGGCTTGATCTGTCAGCTAGTCATCGAAAATGACAGCCAGAACTTCACCACTATTGCGGCACCGCATTACATCTTGCGCTTCGTTACTGAACGCGCCATCTCTATCAACACCACAGCAGTTGGTGGTAATGCCACCTTGCTTGAACTTGGTAGTTTAGACGAGTAAAGCAAACGACTCAGGCACCCAGTGTCTGAGTCATCGATTTTTCATTCAATAGAAACCTCCCTATTGAACGTATTAACCCTCTTTCCTCGAAAGAGGGTTTTTTTTCGCCTGATTTACTGACTTTTCAATCAACCTATCTTTGGCGTGTAATCCCAAGCCACTCGTTGGCCAGTTTCTGCGGATTGCTCAGCGAGGCACAAGCCATAGATTAATTGGCAAGCTTGTTCCATGGGCACAGGCGCATCACCTTTACCGACAATGGCTTCGCCAAGTTGACGATAAAATGCCGCATAGTCGCCTTGTGTCGACGACTCTTGGAACGTTTCTATGTCATCTTGAGTATGTGCAACAAAGCGAGTATTACGCTGTTGTGCCGCTTGTGAAGGAAAATCAGGTTGCCATGGCATTTGCCCAGCACGTAGTGCATCTTCTTGTGGATCTAACCCCACACATTGCCAACTACCTTGTGTAAGCCTTGCATTGAAACGACGCATTTCTCCCGCTTCAAACGGCGTTGACCCCAAACGAATACGCTTATCGTCATAACCCAACTCCAGCTCAAACCAATCGTGTGTTTGGCAACCTTCACGCAGGGTATCGATACTTGCGTGCAACCATTTTGGCGCACCGAAAAGGAATAAGGCTTGATCCAATATATGCGGCCCAAGATCCCAAAAGATCCCCGCTCCCACACCTGGTTGTTCACGCCAGCGCGTTTGAGCAAGCGGTCGAAAACGATCGAATCGAGAATCTAAATGTTTCAACTCACCTAATTCTCCCCCATCGATTAAGGCTTTTAAACGCAGAAAATCCCCATCAAAGCGACGATTTTGATACACGCAGAATACCAAACCTTGTTGTTTAGCCAACGAACAAAGCGCTTCGATCTGACACACACTCGTCACCGAGGGTTTTTCTAACAACACATGTTTACCGCTTTCGAGCGCACTTTTTGCCTGCTCAAAATGCAACCCATTAGGTGTCGTAATCACCACCAGATCCACATCAGAAGCGCTAAAAATAGCCTCAGCAGTCGACACCACCGCCACCTCAGGCAGCATAGCCTTCACTTCTTCTACCTTGGAGCTGCACACATATGCCATCTCCATATCAGGATCATTCATCACAAAAGGCGCATGAAAAACACGCCCCGATAAACCAAACCCAACCAACCCGACCCTAATAGTCATCGCGTTCTCCTTTTTTATTTTTAGTCTTTTCAAACAGTCTACAGATTAAAAATAGAATTTGCTGCATGCAAAAATAAAAAGGTATACTATAGTGTATTACAATGTATTTTTACTATTAAAGGACTCTACACTATGGGCGTCACAACCGTAAGACTTCAAGCTGAAACCGAACAACATTTAGAAGCGCTAGCGAATAAGATTCAACGTAGTAAAGGTTGGGTCATCAACCAAGCACTAAACGAATACATAGAAAAACAACAATTAGAACAAGACCGCTGGAAACAAACACTAGAAGCAATGGAATCAGCAGCACAAGGAAAAGTCGTAGACGCCAATGAAGTACACGAATGGCTAAACAACTGGGGAACTGAAAACGAACAGGACGCGCCGAGGGTTAAATAATGAAACTGGTTTACACGGAAGAAGCCATTACCGACTTAAAACGACTACGAGAGTTTATTGCTGCTCACAACCCCAACGCCGCAAATAAAGTTGCCAAAGAACTGATTGAAAAAATCGCCTTACTACCAGACTTCCCAAAAATAGGAACACCAGTACAGCAAGCTCCTTCGCCTGAAACCATCCGAGATATGATATTTAACAACTACATCGTTCGCTACTCAACCCACCCAAATACCATTATCATTTTACGCCTGTGGCATGGACGGGAAGATGAGAATTAATAGTAAACTTATACCTCAAAATGTTTTAAGGCTTGATCTGCCACCTGTTTTTGAACAAATATAGTTTCTTCTCTATGTGAGATTTCTGCTTGACCGTCACCGTCATACCATTGTCCCCAAGATTCCTTGGCTTCATCATATTCTTCTTGGCTCTTGGATAAATAGTTATCAAATACCAACTTACTTTTTTTATCTAAATACAATCGAATTTTAAAACCTTGAGAGTGAAGATCTTTAATGAGAGCTGTAATTTCTTTATCAGCTTCATATAAACTTAAACCAGACATAGAAAATTTTTCTGAGTATTCTCCCTTTAGGTAATGGTCTACGATAAAACTAATTCTTGAAAGTGTTTCAGAAAATAACTCCCGCGCCCACAACTCCTTTTCCCATCGCCACTCTCTACGCTTTAATCTAAAAGGAAAAAATGAATTTGTTAGCCAAGCACCAATAACAACGCCTAATAAAGGAAGCCCCAAAAAAGGAAGTAAATATGTAGTAGTAATGTGAATAACATTCTCTAAATTCATAATTTTTCTTCTAATCACCTAAAAAGAGACCGAGTAAGAGATTTATGCTGACGCGTTGAGCTTGCGAAACAGGCGCAAATAAATCCTTACTCGGTCTCGTTTAATCCAAAACCAAAAACTACAAAACTTCCAGCTTAGCAAACGATAACACCAGCCATTTAGACCCTTCGTCATCGAAGTTCACTTGCACTCGAGCCTGTGGGCCTTGGCCTTCGTAGTTGATTACTAAGCCTTCACCAAACACCGGATGCTTAACCCTATCGCCCATACTGACAGTGACCTCTGGTGCTTTGAAACTGTTCAGTACCGTACTGTTTTGCAGACGATTTTTCTCTGTCTGATAATCAGGTCGTTGCATAGAAACAGGGCGGCTTACTTGTGAGCGTAAACGAACTTCTTCCAAGCATTGTGGTGGGATTTCTTTAATAAAGCGTGACGGACTATTGAACGACTCGCTACCAAACAAACGACGAGATTCCGCATAAGTGATGTAGAGTTTTTCCATTGCGCGAGTGATGCCCACATAACAAAGTCGGCGCTCTTCTTCGAGACGACCCGGCTCCTCAAAAGACATCTTGCTTGGGAATAAATTTTCTTCCACACCGGTCAAGAAGACCAATGGAAACTCCAAACCTTTCGCCGAATGCAAGGTCATCAATTGCACCGCATCTTGGTATTCATCCGCTTGAGCATCGCCGGCGTCTAATACCGCTTTATCAAGAAAAGCCATTAATGGTGTACTGAACTCTTCCTCTTCATCGTTCCAGCTAAAGCCACCTGCTGCGCCAACCAACTCTTTTAAGTTCTCAATGCGAGCTTCGCCCTTTTCACCTTTCTCTTTCTCGTGAAACGCGATTAATCCCGCTTCGGCGATAATTTGTTCGAAAATATCATTGAGGTTCAAATCCGTTTGCTGAACGGTCACGCTCAAGCCTTCAATCAGATGTAAAAAGGCTTTTATCGCGTTCGTCGCTCGCGCTGGCATAAGACTTTTTTCGACGATTATTTGCGCCGCTCGCCACATAGAACAGCCTTCGTCGCGGGCCATTTCTCTTAATATGCCAATGCTACGCTCGCCAATACCTCGCGGCGGTACATTAACAATCCGCTCCATCGCGCCATCATTATTAGGATCAAGTGCCAAACGGGCGTACGCCAATGCATTCTTGATCTCTAGACGATCATAAAATCGATGGCCGCCATAAATACGATAAGCGACTCGCTCTCGAACGAGGCATTCTTCCAGCACGCGAGACTGAGCATTCGAACGATATAAAATAGCCATATCTGCCAAAGGCGTACCTTCATCATGCCATTTCTTAATAATGCCAAGAATAAAGCGCGCTTCGTCTTGCTCATTAAATCCGGCATACAGAGAAATAGGATCCCCTTCGCCGCTTTCAGTCCAAAGCTCTTTGCCTAGGCGATCATCGTTGTTTTTGATCAAGCCATTCGCCGCATTCAAAATATGCCCTGTCGAACGATAATTTTGCTCTAGACGAATCGTTTGTACGTCTTTGAAATCTTTAGTGAAGTTATGAATGTTTTCGATTTTTGCACCACGCCAGCCATAAATAGATTGGTCATCATCCCCAACCGCGGTGATGGTACCTTGAGCGCCAACCATAATACGCAACCATGCGTATTGGATCGTGTTGGTATCTTGAAACTCGTCCACCAGCACATGACGAAAGCGCTCTTGGTAATGACGAAGTAATGGCGGATTTGTCAGCATTAATTCATGAGCGCGCAATAACAGTTCGCCAAAGTCTAACAAACCGCCATTTTCACAAGCTTCTTCATAATGGTAATAAAGTTCGCGCATGCCCTTCGAGAAAGGATCATGGCTGTCTGGCACATGAGCCGCTCGACGGCCTTCGTCTTTTTGTCCATTGATAAACCAACATACTTGCTTTGGTGGCCAGCGTGTATCGTCAATGTTCATCGACTTCATGATCCGCTTTACTAAGCGCAGCTGATCATCACTGTCCATGATCTGGAAGTTTTCTTTCAGACCCGCATCACGCCAATGAGCCCGTAATAAACGATGGGCTAATCCGTGAAAAGTCCCCACCCACATGCCTTGTGGTGGCACACCAACCAGCTCTTCAATACGCCCTTGCATTTCGCGCGCCGCTTTATTGGTAAAAGTCACGGCCATCACACTGTAAGGCGATAATTCATAGGCGTGCATTAACCATGCAATACGATGCACCAATACCCGAGTTTTACCGGAACCTGCTCCCGCTAACACTAGGCTGTTTTGCAATGGCGCGGCCACTGCATCGCGCTGCTTGTCGTTTAACGAGTCGAGGATAAAAGAAACGTCCATTACATTCCGCCGTAATTATTTAATATGTTTGTCACAAAAATACGCAAAGATAGGTTGATTTTTAATCGATTTACGTTTTTTATAAACTTGAAAACGAGTAGTTTGTCTATTTTGACTTTTTTCAACTGTCGATGACAGTGATCTGTTCATTTCAGTGTCATCGAATTAGCCAAAGGGTATAACGATGAATCATATTTATGAAACTTTGACTGAAGTAAAAACCGATATTCTCCACGCATCCATCAGTTTGGAGAAGGAAAAAAACGAACGAAATCAAAAGGAAGATAGTATTCGTCTGCTAAAAGCACGTCGTGCGATTGAGCAGCACTTAGAGGAAAAGCGTTTAAACCAAGCCATCTCTGACGGTTGGGACGAGTAAGTATCTCCTTATTTGCGTTAGAGGGATAAATAAGCAACAGACACTGCCTGTTGCTTAAATTAGATCAGCCTTTTTTGGGCTGCCATTCCTTTTTTGTCAACTTTTCTGATTGACGGTTTTCTTTTGCGCTTAAAAACTTACTAAGTTTTGATGTAAAACAAAAGAAATAGCACACCTAATCGGCTCTCTTTACTCCCTTTTTATAGCGGTTATGTCTGTGTTGGAGTACCATACGCCACTGATTTTTGATCTTTTAACCGATAATAAAAATAGCAAACAACCCTTATGGGGAGTCACCATGTTCGAACATATCCAAGCTGCTCCTGCAGACCCAATTCTTGGCCTGAATGACGCGTTCCGTAATGATCTAAATCCTAATAAAATCAATTTAGGTGTGGGCGTTTACAAGGATGAAAAAGGCACCACTCCTATATTAAAATCGGTTAAACAAGCGGAAGAACGCTTGCTTAACCAAGAGCTAACCAAAAGCTATTTAAGCATCGAGGGCGCTCCAGCCTATCGACAAGCGGTACAAACACTTCTGTTTGGTGAAAAGCACAGCATTATTACCAAACAACTTGCACAGACGGCCCATACACCTGGCGGTACTGGTGCACTTCGTGTCGCGGCAGAATTTATTAAAAAACATTTGCCAGAAGCCACTATGTGGGTCAGCAACCCAACATGGGCGAACCATCAAGCGGTTTTCCAATCTGTTGGTTTAGAAGTAGGCAGCTACGCGTATTATGATGCCAATACGAAAGGACTAGATTTCGAAGCAATGCTTGCTAGCCTTTCACAGGTGCCAGCGGGTGATGTCGTTTTGTTCCATGGTTGCTGCCATAATCCAACTGGCATAGATCCAACGCCTGAGCAATGGTACCAATTAGCCAAACTATGTAGCAAACAAGGGTTCTTACCTCTGTTTGACTTCGCTTACCAAGGGTTTGGCGAAGGCCTTGAAGAAGATGCGAAAGGGTTACGAACTTTCCTTGAGCACGTGCCTGAAATGTTAATCGCGAACTCTTTTTCGAAAAACTTTGGTCTATACAACGAACGCGTTGGTGCCTTGACCATTGTTTGTGAAACGCCTGAACAAACCGAAGCAGCCTTTACTCAGATAAAACGCTGTATTCGCACCAACTACTCTAATCCACCCTCTCATGGCGCTGCTATTGTTGCTGAGATTCTAAACAGCAAAGAGCTTCGTAGCTTATGGGAAATGGAATTGAAGAGTATGCGTACTCGTATTCATGAGATGCGTAGCTTGTTTGTGAATACGCTGCGAACTAAAGGCGTGACACAA
Source organism: Marinomonas sp. TI.3.20 (assembly GCF_038155025.1). NCBI lineage: Bacteria > Pseudomonadati > Pseudomonadota > Gammaproteobacteria > Oceanospirillales > Oceanospirillaceae > Marinomonas > Marinomonas sp. TI.3.20. Next base: position 134,275 of record NZ_JBAKAS010000001.1, read on the forward strand.
GACTTCTCCTTTATTTCTAAACAACGAGGCATGTTCTCTTTTTCAGGTTTGACACCTGATCAAGTGGCTCAGCTGCGTAAAGACTTCGGCATCTACATTGTGGGGTCTGGACGTATTAGCGTTGCAGGCTTAACGCATGACAATATGGAACCGCTTTGCGATGCCATTGCCGCGATTCTAAAAGACTAACGCTGACTTTTACTCAACACAGAGTGAAATGAAACGGCTCGAAAGGCCACCTTAATGACATTAAGGTGGCCTTTCTTAATGGTTATTTTAAGCTAAAAAGTAAAAGAAAATACTGTTCAGTGACGGGGTGGACTGTTAGCCTTGAAGGCTTTCTTTCATTCATTTTTAATGGAAATCACCTATGACAGCCACGCTAATTTACTGTTATGACCCTATGTGCAGTTGGTGTTGGGGATTTCGTCCTACTTGGACCAAACTGCAAAAAAGCCTGCAACCTTTAATCGATTCTAAACAGCTCACTATTCAACCTATGTTGGGCGGGTTAGCTGTCGACTCAGACACACCCATGCCTGATGATATGAAAGCGACGTTAGAAGGCGCTTGGCAACGTATCAGTGCTTATCTTGGGACTGAATTTAACTTTGATTTTTGGCGTAATACTCAACCTCGTCGCTCGACCTATCCTGCATGTCGTGCTTGCATGGTTGCCAGAGATTCAGACCTTGAAGATGAGATGTATCACGCGATTCAAAAAGCTTACTACTTGAACGCACAGAACCCATCGGATCTCTCCACGTTAACCGCGTGTGCCGGGCACATTGGCTTAAAAGCAGAAGGCTTTGAAAAGGCCATGGCGCATGTGAAAAGTGAAGGATTACTAGAGCAGGAAATCAACCAAGCTCGTCATTTGGGCTTAAATTCATTCCCTTCTCTGGCTTTATTACTAGGGGATCATCTGACGCCGATTCCTTTGGATTACCAAGACCACACAAGCATGTTAGCGGCGATCAAAAAAGCGCTCGCTTAGCCAAAGTCATGATTGATCAGATCTAGCATTGGATTATAAAGAGGATTAGTAGACGCATCACGTTGTTTTCTATCCTCTTTTTTCTCTTCTGCTGAAGCCTTTTTTGGTGAGTCTTCTGCATGAGAAGACTCTACCGCTGATGCTTTCGCGCTGGTTCGCTTTGCCTCTGACGCGCCTTCATTCTTTAATGACAAACGCTCTGCAAGCTTTTTAGCCAACGGCTCCACATCATCTAGCGTGACGTTAATCGCCATCCAATAATCCGCATCTGGTTCATCGCTAATCAAGGTTCCGGGGACAATAACGTGACGATAATTGGCCAACAAAGCGGTCATATCTTGTTGATTTAATGGTGCTTCTAAATTCATCCAAAGCCCCATGCCTCCCTTGCTAGCCGCAAAACTGACTTGCCCCTGCAGATGGGTTTCAAGGTGTGCTTTGATACGCTCAGAATTGGCCCACACCTGACGCGCTCGACGCACTAAAGAACGCTTGCCGGTCGATAACAACGCCTCGCTCAAGGCCTGCTGTTGGGCATCGCTTAATGCCATATCAATGGATAAAAATGCGCCTTCTAATGCGCTTTGATGACGCCCCGGTAAACACCAACTAGCAGAGCGATTAACTCCCTTGGTCTCAACGCCTCCGATATAAACAATGTGATCTGACGAATCCAATGACTTATACGTCATCAGTGAACCCGCTCGATGCGGCAAATGCGAACACAAATCCCACTCAATGGTCGGCAGTTTTAACTCATCAATAATAGCCACCCAACGACGCAGACTTAAATTACTAATCGCCAGACCCGCTGGAAACGCAAATTGTCCCGGTAAAATCAGCAGTTTTATTTCATTTTCTTGTAAGCAACGGACCACTAGGTCTAGATCCACCCCTCGGTCGCCTGCGGCAATGCTGATCACCCGACGGCCCAAGCTTTGCAATGTAGACGATAGTCGCGGGTCGCAAGGCGTAATAACCAACACTGTGTCATCGCGCTGCGTCAGCGCTTGGATACTTTGGGTCAGCATGGTCAAGGGCGAATCCCCTAACCATAATTGTGATGCGTGATTTTTAATCGCTAAGCCTTTTAAATGCTCGCTAACGGTTTCACGAACCGTCAAGTGCCCTTTGCCTAAAACCGGAATATCCACTTCTTCGGAACGCACGGAAGATACCAAAAACGCATCACTTTGATCCACCAAAGCACCACGATGCGCTAAGCAAGACCATGCGGCTTTACTGCCTACAGGCGCTAACTTTCGTAACGCTTCACCGGCCAATAAAAGCGCCGGCTTGGTATCGCTTCGATGACAAACAAAGTAACCAGATTTAGGGCGTGATTCGATCCAACCCTCTTCTGTTAATATTTCATAGCCATGGATAACCGTGTTTAAACTAAGACCAAGTTGCTTAGCTAATGCACGTAACGAGGGCATGCGATCACCAGCAGCAATCGCCTCCTGTGAAACCTGATCTAAAAACCAGTCCACTACCCCTTTGTATAAAAAATCCGCCACGCTTTGTACCTTTTCTAGTTTGTCATCTACTATCTGTTATCAAAGAGTAAGGGGGTTATCAAAAAAGACAAGCAAAAAAATACCAGTAAAAATAATAATTCCCAATGACACTAGGAAGTTAAGGTACAATTTCACCACGTTAACAGCAGTATTGGCACTTTTAAGGCTTTTACTCGGTACTAAAGAGCGTACTGCAATAACTTTATTTCAGATAACCAGTAACGCAACAAGTGGACTGTCTATGGCTTTTAATTCTTATTCCTTGCGCAACCAGTTCCCCATACTCCAACAAACGGCGTATGGCTATCCACTGGCTTACCTCGACAATGCGGCTACCACACAAAAGCCTCTGTTCGTGTTAGACGCGATTCAAGACTACTACCGATCCTTTAATGCCAATGTTCATCGTGGGGCGCATTTCCTCAGTGACCGCGCCACAAACCGCTTTGAGCAAGCCAGAGAAAGAGTCGCCCAGTTTATTCATGCGCCAGAAAACAGTCATGTTATCTGGAGTAAAGGAGCCACAGAAGCCATTAATATGGTGGCTTACGGCTTAGAGCACCTATTACAACAAGACGATGAAATTCTCATTACCAGTCTGGAACATCATGCTAACCTAGTCCCTTGGCAACAGCTGGCGTTTCGTACTGGAGCACGCTTACGGGTATTACCTCTGACTTCTAATGGCGAGTGGGAAAGCGAATATCAAAAATACTTCACCGATAGAACTCGCATCTTTGCGGCAACTCAGGTTTCCAATGCCATCGGTGTAAGCACGCCATTAAAAACCATGATCCAAGAAGCTAAGAAGTACAGTGCATTTACCTTGGTGGACGGCGCTCAAGCCGTAGCGCATTATCCAGTTGATGTAGAGGATATAAATTGTGACTTCTATGTTTTTTCTGGCCATAAGATGTATGGCCCTACGGGTATTGGCGTTTTATATGGTAAAAGTCAGGCGTTGGAAATTTTAATCCCCTATCAAACAGGTGGAGAAATGGTGCGACATGTGGCGTATCAAGCGACTGAATTTAATATTTTGCCTTATCGCCTTGAAGCCGGTACGCCGCATATAGAAGGGGCAATTGGCCTAGCCGCTGCCTGTGAATTTCTCATCCAACAAGACCGACCTGCGTTACTGGCGTGGGAACAAAAACTGGCGAATCATGTTTACACTCGCCTGATTAAAGAAGGCGGTATCGAACTGTATTCGCCAGAAAAGAACACCACGCTGGTCTCATTAAGTGTACCCAATATTCATACCATCGATTTAAATGCTTACCTAGACAGCAAGGGAGTCGCGGTTCGAGCGGGTAGTCACTGTGCCCATCCATTAATGGCACAGCTAGGTGTCAGTGGTACATTGAGAGCCTCGTTTGCCTGTTACAATACCCTCGAAGAAGCAGATCAATTCTGCGATGTTTTACTAGAAGCCATTGAGATATTAGGTGATGACTGATTTTCCAACGCCCTGTTTTCCTACACCCCATGTGATCAAACAACAACTGCAAGCCTGTCGCAGTAAAGAAGAAACGTTTAAAGCACTGATCACCTTGAGTAAGGCGTTACCGCGCCTCTCAGACGAAGAAAAAACAGAAGATAATAAAATCAAAGGCTGTGAAAGCGCGGTCTGGTTAATAACGGTAGAAGACGCTGGACGTCGCTATTTCAAAGCCGACAGCGACGCCAAACTGATGCGAGGCGTGCTGGTCGCGGTCATCAGCCTAGTGACAGGGGAAAAACAGCAAACCATACAAAAAATGGACTTGAAATCCGAGCTAGCCGAGTTGAACCTCTCCAGCTACCTCACCAGCTCACGCAGCAATGGCGTGTTGGCAATACTAAAGGCGTTGCAAGCCTAAACTCACTCGCCTTTTCTTCTCTATGGCTGAAAAGGCACGGTGACGCTCGATACATGACGCTGTAGCTCAGTGCGAATGCGTTCAATACCTTCAGGTGTTAGCCAAAACTTCACAATCACGACTTGTTTTTCTTTTCCATCAACCGTGTATTCCACTGACCAAGCTCGCTTCTGCTCTTCAATGCTCACAACGTCTTCATAACGCATCGATTTTAAACCAATTACTTTTGATGGTTTCACCTCAAAACAGTCGTTTTTAAATATGACGTAAGGTGTATTCTTCCAATATTTTGCCGTCATATAACGTGAAAAAATCAGTAACAAAACCGGAAGCATGACAAAATAATTATTAGCGTAAGCACAAATGGCCAGCAGAGGTAGGCAAGAGATTAACGCATAACGAATAATTCGAAATGAAATATTCGCGCCTTTTTCACCATAAATGACAGTGGGTTTTGTTGTTTCTGACAAGCTCATAAACAGTCTCTTTAAAATAGATTATCTAACGTGAATAGGTATTAACTTGATTTGGCTAACTTTTCTAGTACTTTCGAAACCGCTACAAAGCCAAAGGTCGCAGTGACAGCCGTGCTGGCACCGAAACCGGTATCACACCCCATTTTGGTCTCTGTATCGCCTTTCAGCCTCGTTTTGGAAACCGTACCATCGCCTTGTGGGTAGTTAAGTTGCTCAATGGAATACACACATTCAATGTGAAAACGACGTTTGATATTTCGGCTGAAGTTATAATAACGACGTAAAAAATTGCGTAAATTCGCAGCCAATGGATCACCTATCGTTTTCGCCAGATCTGCTGTCTGAATTTTGGTAGGATCCGTTTGTCCGCCCGCACCACCAATCGTAATAACAGAACGCTTGTTGCTCTTACACCAGGCCACTAGAGCCGCTTTTGGTTTAATGCTATCAACGCAATCAATAATGTAATCAAATTGCTCTGCAAGCAGCTCAGAGAGGTTCTCGGGGGTAACAAAGTCTTCTACTGCCGTCACTTTGCAGTTAGGGTTAATCAGACTGATACGTTCCGCCATGACTTCTACTTTTGACTTACCTATGTTGCCGTCCAGCGCATGTATTTGGCGATTGGTGTTGGTGACGCAAATATCATCCATATCAATTAAGGTGATTTTACCAATACCAGAACGGGCTAAGGCTTCTGCCGCCCACGAACCAACGCCACCAATCCCCACTACACAAACATGCGCTTGGGAAAAAATTTGGTAGGCCGCATCACCATATAAACGGCGAATTCCGCCAAAACGCTGATCATCACTCACTTTCTACTCCTCGCAAAACACCATGCTTTGCGCTCTATTACGTATTAAATGTCTTATTCCATGCCTTTACATCAGCACAAACGGGCGAGTATTCTGCACACTACTATTGATATTTGGTTTTTGTAACGCTTATGATCCAACACGCTTTTGAACAACTCGGTCTCACACCTAGAGAAACTCAGCTTTACCAGACTCTGCTAAAGCTAGGGCCTTCTTCGATCCGAGACATTGCCGAACACAGCGGGATTAACCGCGGCACCGCCTATGAAGCACTCAAGCAATTGCAAAACAAAGGGGTAATCAGTTATTTTCCAAAAGGAAAACGTCGCTTTTTCATGGCGGAAAACCCAGATATTTTACTCAGTCTTGCGGAAGACAAGCGTCTTCAATTAGACAAAACCATAGAATCACTCAAAAGCACTATCATTCCCAATTTAAGCCAGCAACAGCCTGATTATCATCATACTGACGTGCGCTATTATGAAGGCGACGATGGCATAGAATGGGTATTGCGCGACATTCTAAACGTCGTATCGCAACAAGACCATAAAGAATATTGTGTGTTTTCATCTAAACCCATTCGTCCGTATCTGTATCGTCCGTTTCCGAACTACACCAAACAGCGAATCAAGCTAGGCATCAACGTAAAAGTCATCGCATTGGGAGAAGGTGGTGAAGAAGCCGGTCTATCAGAGCGTAAGTGGATCAAAACCGAAGGCCCAGTAGACGCCAGCTATATCGCAATCTACCCACCAAAATGTGCGATTATTTCTTTAGCGAGCAACAACTTCCCTTCTGCTGTCGTGCTAGAGTCAAAAGACATCGCCAGCGCCCAGCAAATCATCTTCGATACGCTTTGGAAAATGCTTTAAGAATCTGCGGCTTCAGTTAGCAGTTAGCACTAAACAAACATAAAAAAAGCAGCCCTAGGGCTGCTTTTTAGACTGTTCAACTCTAGCGTTTCGCTTATTGATGGCGGAACTGCTGGATAGTACGCAAGCGAGCCATGGCTTCTGCCAATTCCGCTGTTGCACGAGAATAGTCAACATCAGGTTTTTGGTTGGCTAAAAGCTCTTGTGCGTGTTGCTTCGCTTTTAGTGCCGCCTCTTCGTCAAGATCTCTTGCACGAATGGCCGTGTTGGCCAAGACGGTGACACGGTGCGGTTGAACTTCTAGGAAGCCACCGGACACGAAGATAAACTCTTCGTCACCATTTTCTTTAACCACACGAATAGGACCTGGTTGCAGAGTCGTCAATAATGGCGCATGACCAGGCATAATGCCTAGATCACCATAATCACCTGCAGCCACAAGAGATTTAACGACTCCGCTAAAGATCTCTTGTTCAGCGCTTACGATATCGCAGTGTACTGTGATAGCCATAAGTTGCCTCTCTTAGTCAGGCTTAGTAAGAACGCCTAAGCGCTCTTACTTCGCGTGATGGTTAAAGTTTCTTAGCTTTCTCGACTGCTTCGTCGATACTACCAATCATGTAGAACGCTTGTTCTGGAAGTTCGTCAAACTCACCATCCAAAATACCTTTAAAGCCGCGGATAGTATCTTTCAAAGAAACATACTTACCTGGTGCGCCAGTGAAGACTTCAGCTACGAAGAAAGGCTGAGACAAGAAGCGTTGGATTTTACGAGAACGGTTAACCGTTTGCTTATCTTCTTCAGATAACTCGTCCATACCCAAAATCGCGATGATGTCTTTAAGTTCTTTGTAACGTTGCAATACCATTTGTACGCCACGTGCTACGTCGTAATGCTCTTGACCGATAACTAGAGGGTCAAGCTGACGTGAAGTAGAGTCAAGAGGATCGATCGCTGGGTAGATACCCAAAGATGCGATGTCACGAGACAATACAACGGTTGCGTCCAAGTGAGAGAACGTTGTTGCTGGAGACGGGTCAGTCAAGTCATCCGCAGGTACGTATACCGCTTGAACAGACGTGATAGAACCAGTCTTAGTAGAGGTGATACGTTCTTGAAGAACACCCATCTCTTCAGCAAGTGTAGGCTGGTAACCTACTGCAGACGGCATACGACCTAGCAATGCAGATACTTCCGTACCCGCAAGCGTGTAACGGTAGATGTTATCTACGAAGAAAAGTACGTCACGACCTTCGTCACGGAATTTCTCAGCCATAGTCAAACCAGTCAAAGCAACACGAAGACGGTTACCTGGTGGCTCGTTCATTTGACCGTATACCAAAGATACTTTATCGATTACGTTCGAATCAGTCATCTCATGGTAAAAATCGTTACCTTCACGAGTACGCTCACCAACACCAGCGAATACAGAATAACCGCTGTGCTCGATTGCGATGTTACGGATAAGTTCCATCATGTTTACGGTTTTACCTACACCGGCACCACCAAACAGACCAACTTTACCACCTTTCGCGAAAGGACAAACAAGGTCGATAACCTTGATGCCTGTTTCTAGCAATTCGTTACTAGAAGACTGTTCAGCATAAGAAGGTGCGGCACGGTGAATTGACCAACGCTCTTCTTCGCCGATTGGGCCTTTTTCATCAATTGGTTCACCTAGAACGTTCATAATACGTCCTAGTGTTTTAATACCAACAGGAACAGAAACAGGGTTGTTTGTATTATCAACAATCAAACCACGCTTCATACCGTCAGTAGAACCCATGGCGATAGTACGAACTACGCCGTCGCCTAGTTGCTGTTGAACTTCCAACACCAACTCTTTACCTTCAATGGTAAGGGCATCATATACTTTTGGCACGCTATCACGTGGGAATTCCACATCGATAACTGCACCGATAATCTTTACGATTTGTCCGCTACTCATGTTCGGATCCTCTTAAATACCTTAAACCGCTGCCGCGCCGCTGACTATCTCAGAAATTTCCTGAGTAATCGCTGCTTGACGAGCCTTGTTGTACACCAACTGCAATTCATCAATGATATCGCCGGCGTTGTCGGTTGCGTTTTTCATAGCAAGCATACGAGATGCTTGTTCACACGCAATGTTCTCAACGACTGACTGATATACTTGAGATTCAATATAGCGAACCAATAGTCCATCTAAAATATCAATGGCTTCTGGTTCATAAATGTAATCCCAGTGGTGCTGTAACTCTGTATTCTCTTCTGCTTGTAATGGCAAAAGTTGCTCGACCATCGGAATCTGAGTCATGGTGTTCACAAACTCATTAGAAACCACATACAGACGATCAATGCGACCTTCATCAAATGCATCTAGCATCACCTTTACGCTGCCGACTAAGTCGTCAGCTTTAGGTGCATCACCTAAACCAGTGAAAGCTGCTGCTACATTTCCACCGTAGTTACGAAAGAATGACACAGCCTTGCCGCCAATGGCACAAATGTCGATTTCGACACCAGTATCAGCGAACTGCTTCATATCTTTAATGGCTTTTTTAAACACGTTAATGTTCAAGCCACCACATAAACCACGATCAGAAGAGATTACGATATAACCAACACGCTTCGCCTCACGTTCGGTAAGGTAACGGTGTTTATACTCAGGATTCGCGTTAGCCAAATGACCAACAACTTGGCGAATTCGTTCCGCATACGGACGAGAAGCGGCCATACGATCCTGAGCTTTACGCGTCTTACTTGCTGCTACTTTTTCCATAGCACGAGTAATTTTACGCGTATTGTTAATGCTCGAAATCTGAGTACGTATCTCTTTTCCGACTGCCATAATAGAACTGCCCTTGTGAGAATGTTATTTCACAAACTGCAAGAAAATGGCAACAGGCTAAATTAATAGTCTGTTGCCAAGCTCATTACCAAGTTTGCGTCGCTTTAAACTTCTCGATTGCCGCTTTAAGTGTCGCTTCAATCTCGCCGTTAAAGTTGCCAGTTTTGTTGATGTCAGCCATAAGATCAGCGTGTTCGCTGTTCATATAACCCAACAATGCCTGTTCAAAACTACCAATTTTGCTTGTTTCAACATCTACAAGGAAGCCATCATTAGCAGCGTAAAGAACTACGCCCATTTCAGCTACGGGCATAGGAGAGAACTGCTTCTGTTTCATCAGTTCAGTAACCTGTTTACCGTGCTCTAGCTGCTTACGAGTCGCTTCATCTAGGTCAGATGCGAACTGAGCGAAAGCCGCCAATTCACGGTACTGAGCCAATGCAAGACGAATACCACCGCCAAGTTTTTTGACAATCTTAGTTTGTGCAGCACCACCAACACGAGAAACCGAAATACCGGCGTTCATCGCTGGACGAATACCCGCATTAAACGAGCTCGTTTCCAAGAAAATCTGACCATCTGTGATGGAGATTACGTTGGTTGGTACGAAAGCAGATACGTCACCACCTTGTGTCTCGATGATAGGCAAGGCTGTCAAAGAGCCTGTTTTGCCTTTCACTTCACCATTGGTGAATTTCTCAACGTACTCAACGTTTACACGAGACGCACGTTCTAGAAGACGAGAGTGAAGGTAGAATACATCACCTGGGTAAGCTTCACGACCTGGTGGACGACGAAGAAGCAAAGAGATCTGACGGTAAGCCCAAGCTTGCTTGGTCAAATCATCATAAATGATCAAAGCGTCTTCACCGCGGTCACGGAAGTATTCACCCATAGTACAACCAGTGTATGGCGCTAGGTAAAGCATCGCCGCTGGATCAGAAGCACCAGCCGCTACCACTGTGGTGTAACTCATTGCACCCGCTTCTTCAAGCTTACGTACAACGTTGGCAATAGTAGATTGTTTCTGACCGATCGCTACGTATACACATTTAATACCGCTGTTTTTCTGAGCGATAATAGTATCGATAGCTAATGCTGTCTTACCAATCTGACGGTCACCGATAATTAACTCACGCTGACCACGACCGATTGGCACCATGGCATCAATCGCTTTGTAACCAGTTTGAATAGGTTGATCAACAGACTGACGTTCGATAACGCCTGGTGCTACTTTCTCAACTTTATCCGTTAATTTTGCATTGATATCGCCTTTGCCGTCGATTGGGTTACCCAATGCGTCAACAACACGACCAAGCAATTCAGGACCAATTGGAACTTCCAATATACGACCTGTACATTTAACTTTTTGACCTTCTACAAGGTCTTGATATTTACCTAATACTACTGCACCGACAGAGTCACGCTCTAGGTTCAATGCAATACCGTAAATACCACCGGAGAATTCAATCATTTCTCCGTACATAACATCTGCCAAACCGTGAACCAGAACGATACCGTCTGCTACACTGACAATTGTGCCCTCATTTTGGGCATCAGAAGTGACATCGAGATTCTCGATGCGCTTCTTGATAATCTCGCTGATCTCAGATGGATTCAGTTGCTGCATGCTAAATTCCTCAACCCTGTTTTCGATTTAACGAAACACTAGGAGTTTATCGCCTCGGCCAGTTTCGCCAGTTTACCGCGAACTGAACCGTCGATGATTAAGTCACCTGTACGGATAACCACGCCACCAAGCAGGCTTGCGTCTGTTTCATTGGTTAAGTTGATCGTACGATCCAACTTTTTCGCCAATGCTGCGGCCAATACTTGCGCTTGTTCTGCTGATAATTCAAAAGCTGAGGTAAATTCTACATCTACCGCTTTTTCATAATTCAGTTTGAACTGTTGAAATAACACAGAAATTGCCGGAATAAGCGTTAAACGCTTTTTCTCAGCCAGTGCTAGCAAAAATGCTTTGCCCTGTACTGTTGTTACTTCTGCACAAACGTCCGCTAAAGCGCTTGCCTTCTCTTCCGCATTAAAAGCTGGATTTCCAAGTGCTATTGTCAGCTTAGGATCCACCGTTACAGCGGCTAATATGCTTAGCATATCAGCCCATTCTGTAACCTGGCCTTGCTCACGGGCAACTTCGAAAGCCGCTCTAGCGTACGGTCGCGCGACTGTTTTTAGTTCAGCCATTAGACCCTCGCTTAAAGCTCTTTAGCGAGTTTTTCAACGATCTCGCTATGTGCTTTTTCGTCAATAGTGGCTCCCAAAATTTTCTCGGCACCAGCAAATGCAAGAACAGAAACTTGAGAACGCAATGCTTCTTTAGCACGCAATACATCTTGTTCTATTTCTACTTGAGCTGCTTCGCGCAAGCGTTTGCCATCGGCAATTACTTGTTCGTTTGCTTCGTCAATAATTTGGTTCGCACGTTTGTTGGCTTGTTCAATAATCTCGGCCGCGTTTTCTTTGCTTTCACGTGATAGTTGAGCGGCATGTTCTTGAGCCAACTCTAAATCACGTGAAGCACGATTCGCTGCTTCTAATCCGTCTGCAATTTTCTTGCTACGCTCATCAAGCGCAGCAATTACTGGTGGCCACACGTATTTCATGCAGAACCAGACAAAAATGGCAAACGAGATAGCTTGGCCTACAAGTGTGAGATTTAAGTTCACGCTAATATCCTCGCTCTAAGTCGTTTAAAAATAGTTTCTGCAAAGTATCGCAGAATCTTAGCCAGCGACCTGAGCAATAAAAGGATTCGCGAAAGTAAAGAACAATGCAATACCTACACCGATCATAGTTACGGCATCAAGAAGACCCGCTACGATGAACATTTTTACTTGTAGCATTGGAACCATTTCAGGTTGACGCGCAGCGCCTTCCAAGAATTTTCCACCCAATATACCAAAACCAATCGCAGTACCTAAAGCACCTAGACCGATTAGAAGGGCTACAGCGATCGCAGTAAGACCAACTACAGTTTCCATTTTAACTCCTACATTTTCACAGTTTTAAATTTAAGGTTTTTAACGTTTAACTAAGAACTCTTTTAGTGCTCTTCATGTGCCATGCTTAGATACACAATGGTCAACATCATAAAGATGAAGGCCTGAAGCACAATGATCAAGATATGGAAGATTGCCCAAGGCACAGAGAGTGCCCACTGCAAGCCCCAAGGCAACACAGCGATCAAAATAAAGATCAATTCGCCAGCATACAAGTTACCGAATAGTCGCAATGCTAATGAAACAGGCTTCGCAAGCAGACCAACACCTTCAAGTAATAAGTTGAAAGGGATCATCCATTTTCCGAATGGCTGTAGTGTTAATTCACCAACAAAACCACTCACGCCTTTCACTTTGATGCTGTAATAAATGATCAAAGCAAATACCGATAGGGACATACCCAAGGTCGCATTCACATCTGTCGTAGGGACAAACTTGAAGTACACATGACCATCGGTTGCACCAAATACGTTTACGCCAACCCAATTTGCCACAACAGGCAAAAAGTCGACAGGAACCAAGTCCATCGCGTTCATTAAGAACACCCAAACAAAAATGGTTAACGCAAGTGGAGCAATGACCTTATTCTTGCCATGGAAGGTTTCTTTGACGCTACCGTCAACAAACTCCACCATTAACTCAACAAAGTTTTGCAATCCAGATGGCGTATCTGCAGAGACTTTCTTTGCTGCCATGCGAAACAACCACAAAAATAGAACACCAAGAGCGATAGAAACCGCCATTGTGTCTAAATGAATTGCCCAGAACCCCATTTCCGACGCTGCCTTAGCACTATGAGCAATACCCCACGAACCATCAGGATGCTGACCAAAAGTCAAATTCTGAAGGTGGTGTTGTATGTATGCGGAAGTCGTTGGACTTTCAATTGCCATATTTATATCCACGCTCTTTCAATGATTAAAACCTTTATCCCTTTGTACTGCTATTTGTTCAGTACAATAGGGCTGAGCCAATGACTCAAAATCGCAATACCAAAACCTGCAAAAAAAACACCGGCAGCTAATGGCTTAATAATAAGAAAAACTAGCGATAATAACACCGCGGTCAACACTAGCTTACCAGCTTCTCCTCTATAGAATGCTCTCATAACATCCTTGGCTGGGCGCGTTCCTTTATATCCGAAAACTCGCCAAGCCATATAAACACTGGGAACTATGCTGCATAACGCACCAAGTACAAAAGAGTACCAGTACAGACCACTAGTAAAGAAAATAATTCCCAAAGAAATGAAGAATAAGCAAAGAATTTGCAAAAAAATAAAACGAAACACTGATTGCTTCTTGGCAATAAGTAGAGCGGTCGCACTAAGGGGCTTCCTATCATTCATTACCTAAATACCTTTTTGTTGTGCACTAAAATAAAGCAAACTAGTGCATTCCTTGTCTTCAATTCTAAAATCCGTGGCATTATATGAGTATTAGAAGCTGTGATCAACTTAAACCGACCTCTCTCAACACTTCCTAACAGTTCTGTCTAGATAGAAATATTAACTTGTCATAAAATTACTTTATTTTTTCGTAAAAAGTTCACTGATTAATAGCTCTAAATGTTCAGGGTTGCGGTATTCGATGACTACCTTACCCTTTCCTTTAGCAGAAGGTTGAATTTTTACAGAAGCATTAATGGTTTGGCTTATTTTTTCAGCCTCTGCATTAAAATCTGGTAACACAGGAGAAGTTTTTTCAGTACTTTCAGGGGCTTGGATACTTTTCACTAAGCGTTCTGTCTCACGAACAGACAATGACCTAGTAACCACTTGAGAAGCGGCTTGAATTTGTTTTTCTTGCTCTAATGGCAATAAAGCTCGAGCATGCCCCATTTCGATATCACCATGCTCTAATAAGCGGCGAACTTCTGGAGAGAGACCTAAAAGTCGTAAAAGATTGGCAACAGTAGAACGTGATTTTCCAACCGTATCAGCCACTTGTTGCTGCGTTAAATTAAAATCTTCAACCAAACGCTGTAAGGCTAGAGCTTCTTCAACCGGATTCAAATCCTCACGCTGAATGTTTTCAATTAATGCGAGTACTACCGCATCTGAATCATCAACATGACGAACAATAACAGGAACTTGCGTTAGATCCGCTAATTTTGCAGCGCGCCAGCGGCGTTCACCGGCAATAATTTCATACTGATTGGTGCCATTTGGACGAACGACGATCGGCTGCATAATGCCTTGTGTACGAATAGAAGACGCTAATTCATTAAGCAAGGCAGGATTCATATCACGACGAGGCTGAAATTTACCTTTTGAAAGCCATTCAACCGGTAAATATGTTAATCCTTTAATAGGCTCATTTGGCGAGAGTTCTTGCAACTCTGTTGTTGCAGCCTGCGGCGCTAATAAAGCATCTAAACCGCGACCTAAACCTCTTTTTTTCATCGTCATGTTATTAAACCCTAATTGAATTCAGTATGCCTACAAGTTAAAGGCTATTGTTCATCGCTTTATGCTGAGCGCTTTCTTATAAATTCACCCGCCAATGCAAGATAAGCAATAGCACCACGGGACTGTTTTTCATAATGCAATACAGGAAGTCCGTAGCTAGGCGCTTCGGCAAGACGGATATTTCTTGGGATTACCGTATCGAAAACTTTACTACCAAAATGCTTTTGCAACTGATTCGACACATCGTGAGTCAAACTGGGACGAGGATCATACATAGTCCGCAGGATGCCTTCAATTTCTAATGATGGATTTAGCGCGCGGGTAATATGTTCAATGGTTTGCAAAAGTGCGGAAAGCCCTTCTAAGGCGTAATATTCGCATTGCACAGGAATTAATACGCCTTGCGAAGCGGCTAATGCATTAACGGTCAGCATGTTTAAAGCTGGCGGGCAATCTAACAAAATATAATCAAAGTCATTATCCACTTCGTAAAGACCTGCTCGCAGACGCGTTTCTTTACTTGGTAAATCAAGCAAGGCCACTTCGGCTCCCGTTAAATCACCATTGGCAGGCAGCACCCAATATTTCCCAGGGCCGGGGGTATCCTCCATTACCGGTCTCATGACTTCTTTGACGCCATGAGTTCCGATCAAAACATCAAAAACGCTGGTATCCAGTTCTGCTTTGTTTAATCCGCTACCCGTAGTGGCGTTTCCTTGAGGATCGAGGTCGATTAAAAGCACACGACGTTTCATCGCCGCTAAAGAAGCGGCCAAATTAACACAGGTTGTGGTTTTACCCACGCCACCTTTTTGATTCGTGACTGCAATTATTCTCGCCATTTTTATTTATCCTTTACGCGCCATAATTACCATATGGCGCTCGGCTTGTATGGTAGGCACAGTGAGCGGCTCTATATGGATGACCTCTACTCCAGATGGCAATCCTGTCAGCTCTTCGTTGGGGTATACCCCTTTCATAGCTAAAAAGTTACCTGTGTCCTTTGGAAGCGGTAAGGTCCAGTTTATCATGTCTTGAAGCGAAGCAAAGGCTCGAGAAATAACATGATCATAGTGACCTTGATGCGCGTGTTTCTCAACGCGCTCATTAGCAACCGTAACATTCTTAATGCCCAGCTCCATTTTAACCTGCGTCAAAAAGCGGGTTTTTTTGCCGTTACTGTCGAGTAAAGTAAAACGTTTTTCAGGCAGGCAAATAGCCAGAACCATACCGGGCAAACCTGGGCCTGTCCCGACATCAATAATGTCGTCCCCGGTAATAAAGGGCAAGGTGGCTAAGCTATCGAGTAGATGTAATGAAATCATCTGATCAACATCGCGGATTGCCGTTAGATTGTAAGCCTTATTCCATTTTTGGAACATGGCAAGGTAATCTACTAGCGTTTGAATGGTTGTATCAGATAAATCGGCGCCCATTTGTTGGGCGCCTTTTTGAATGGCATCAAAGTGAGTCACAGTCGAATCCAATTAAAAGGCGTTATCGGCTGCTGATTCTAGGCACTTTTGCGTGCAATCGCACGTTTTTTCAAGTGAATTAATAGTAAGGATACCGCAGCAGGTGTTACTCCAGGGATTCTAGAAGCCGCCGCAAGTGTCGCAGGACGAGCCTGAGTCAGCTTTTGCTTGATCTCGTTAGATAACCCTTCCATCTTGCTGTAATCAAAATCATCCGGTAACGACGTGTTCTCCTGACGACGTACACGCTCGATGTCTTCCGCTTGTCGAGTAATATAACCTGCGTACTTAACCGCTATCTGGACTTGTTCTGATACTTGCTCATCAACCGGAGTATCTGGTGCATTTTTCAGATTAGCAATATCGCTATAAACCAAGTTTGGACGCTTTAATAAATCCAATAAACTGTATTCATGCGTAATTGGTGTTTCAAGTTTAGGATTGATTTTTTCAGCTTCAGGTGAATTAGGTACAATCCAACTGGACTTCAAGCGTTGAGTTTCAATTTCGATAGCATCACGCTTTTTACAAAATGCTTCCCAACGTTCATCAGAAATTAAACCAAGTTCGCGGCCTTTTTCTGTTAAACGTATATCTGCATTATCTTCACGTAAGATCAGACGATATTCTGCACGACTCGTAAACATACGATAGGGTTCTTTCGTACCCATGGTAATCAAATCGTCAACTAATACACCTAAATAGGCTTCGTCACGACGAGGTGTCCAAGCGTCTTTTTCTTGAGCAAGACGTGCGGCGTTAATGCCCGCTAATAACCCTTGAGCTCCTGCTTCTTCATAACCCGTTGTACCGTTAATTTGCCCCGCAAAAAATAAACCAGGCATATGTTTGGTTTCAAGTGAGTATTTTAGATCTTGCGGATTAAAGTAATCATACTCAATCGCATAACCAGGTCGGGTTATATGGGCATTTTCCATGCCTTTCATTGAATGCACTAGCTCTACTTGAACGTCAAATGGCAAAGACGTTGAAATACCATTCGGGTACAACTCATGAGTTGTTAATCCTTCTGGTTCAATAAAGATTTGATGTGAGTTTTTATCTGCAAAACGTACAATTTTATCTTCAATTGATGGGCAATAACGAGGACCAACACCTTCAATAACACCGGTATACATAGGTGAACGATCCATACCACTACGGATAATGTCGTGAGTTCGCTCATTGGTATGAGTTATAAAGCACTCTATTTGACGAGGGTGCATCTCACGGTTCCCCAAATAAGACATCACTGGCGTAATATCATCACCAGGCTGTGCTTGCATTTGAGAAAAATCAACGGTGCGAGCGTCGATCCGCGGTGGCGTCCCCGTTTTTAAACGATCAACACGAAACGGCAGAGCTCGTAGCTTTTCAGCTAATCCAATGGATGGTGGATCACCAGCTCGACCGCCAGCATGATTTTGTAAACCAACGTGAATAATGCCACCTAAAAAAGTACCGGCGGTTAGTACGACAGTTTTACTGTTAAAACGAATACCTGTTTGGGTAATTACCCCACATGCAGCACCGTTTTCAACAATCAAATCTTCAGCAGACTGTTGAAATAGCCAAAGGTTTTCTTGGTTTTCTAATTGATAGCGAATCGCTGCTCTGTAAAGAATACGATCCGCTTGGGCACGAGTCGCTCGAACAGCAGGACCTTTACGAGAATTTAAAGTCCGAAATTGAATACCAGCTTTATCTGTTGCCAGTGCCATGGCACCGCCTAAAGCATCAATTTCTTTTACTAGATGGGACTTCCCGATACCACCAATAGCAGGATTACAGGACATTTGTCCTAATGTTTCAATGTTGTGGGACAACAATAAAGTTTTTACGCCCATACGAGCTGCAGCTAAAGCAGCTTCTGTACCAGCATGTCCACCACCGACCACAATCACATCAAAGCGGGTTGGGAAATCCACAGGAACCTCGGAATTAAGAATGAATAAAAAACGAACAACTTGATAAGGGCGCTTAGTATATCGGCTAAATTTCAAAAAGAAAGCGACAACAATCCTGAATCCCCGGTCATCAATATTAATAAATAGTATTATATATATGGTTTCTTATGTTTGTTATGTTTATGTAGTAAGCAAAAAACAGTGGATAACTATAAAATCATGATACAAATTATATAATTACAGAGATAATAACTTGTTAAGAGAGGCCCTATTATCCTGTGCTGTGCATAAGGTGAACCTGTGTATAAAAGACCTAGTTATACACTCGAAAAAATTTCACCCAAAGTTGTTAAAAACTGTGCAAAACTTCTTACGAACCTATCACCATACTTATCAACAGTCTGTATTTTTAGTGCCTTTCATTTTATCCTTATGTTTTTAAACAGTTTATTTCGTTTAGTAACAGTCTGGATATCTGTTTGTTAAAAAAATAATCCACAGGGAAAAAAATTGAAAAAACCTTATTTTTAAAGGTTTTATGAAAATCTGGGTGTGAATAGTTGCTGTCTTTGGATATTTTGAAAGTGGAAAAGTGATTGTGAAGAAACTATGAAAATTCCATTCAGTATAGAGTGTTAGTAACTTTCTACCTTCTACCTTCTACCTTCTACCTTCTACCTTTTCCTTTTTCCTTTTTGTAGTAGTCTTTCTTAATCTGACAACAGGTTCGAGGGCTTCTATGCTAAGGCAAGCAATTTGGATTCAATCTCCTAAATCGATATTAGCTAACAATGCTGATGGCGGAGTGGTTATTCGTAATGGAAAAATTGATGAGCTAGTACCATTAGGTAAACAGCCAAATAGCCATTACGACATAAAATTTGATGCATCTGACCATGTCGTATTACCAGGCTTAATTAATACTCATCATCATTTTTATCAAACGCTCACACGAGCTTTTCCCGATGCACTAAACAAAGCCCTTTTCCCTTGGCTACAGACTCTGTATCCACTTTGGGCTGAGTTAGAACCTGATATGCTGGCGAGTGCGACAAAATTAGCGATGGTCGAATTAATGGAGTCGGGTTGCACGCTAGCGGCCGATCATCATTATCTTTTTCCTGCTGGCATGGAAAACGCCATAGATGTGCAAGTAGACG
Organism: Marinomonas sp. TI.3.20; assembly: GCF_038155025.1. Lineage (NCBI taxonomy): Bacteria > Pseudomonadati > Pseudomonadota > Gammaproteobacteria > Oceanospirillales > Oceanospirillaceae > Marinomonas > Marinomonas sp. TI.3.20. Next base: position 153,623 of record NZ_JBAKAS010000001.1, read on the forward strand.
TGGCAAAATCTCTTGGTATGCGAGCGATGTTTACTCGTGGATCAATGAGTTTGGGTGAAAAAGACGGCGGTTTGCCGCCACAATCTACGGTTCAAAATGAAAAGACTATTCTTGATGACAGCGCTCGATTAATTAAAGCTCATCATCAACGTGGTGAAGGTGCGATGGTTCAAGTTGCGCTAGCACCCTGCTCTCCTTTTTCCGTCACGACTGACATTATGAAAAGCAGCGCCGAGCTAGCAAAAAGAGAAAATGTACGCCTTCATACTCATTTAGCAGAAACCTTAGATGAAGAAGCATTTTGCCTAAAACGTTTTGGTATGCGCACTGTCGACTATTTAGAAAGTGTTGGTTGGTTGCATGATAGGACATGGCTAGCACATGGTATTCATTTTGATGATGAGGAAATAGTAAGACTCGGCCGCGCTAAAGTGGGGATATGCCATTGTCCCACGTCGAATATGATGTTGGGCTCAGGTATTGCTCGTAATAATGAATTAGAAGCCGCAGGCGCATTGATTGGATTAGGTGTCGATGGCTCCGCATCGAATGATGGTTCTAATATGATTATGGAAGTACGCCAAGCCCTTTATATACAAAGGTTACGATATGGTTCTGCTAACGTTTCGCATTATGATGCTTATCGCTGGGCGACAAAGGGCTCTGCTGCAGTATTGGGGCGTGATGATATCGGTGAAATTTCAGTTGGAAAACAAGCTGATTTAGCATTATTTAAGCTCGATGAACTACGTTTTTCTGGAAGTCACGATCCATTGGCTGCGCTTTTATTGTGTGGTGCTCAAAAAGCTGACCGAGTTATGATCGCAGGAAAATGGACGGTAGAAAATGGCCATGTTGTCGGCATTGATACTCAACAATTAATGGCAGAGCATTCTGCTCATGCTATGCGTTTGGCGAGCAAGCTACTGACTAAGAAGAGCGGTTAACCTAATTGTCTTACTAATATTAAAAAAGCGTCTATTTTAACTAGGCGCTTTTTTTATGTTTTGGATGTTGGTTATTCTTGAGTCGTGAGCCACTAACCAAAAATAAGCAAAGAGATAGCGTATTGTATGGTGCTTTGTATTGATGTTTGACTTTAATAGACAGTCGGTCTAAATTATAAATAATCGTATTTTAACGTAATAGGTAATATGGCTTGTTAGATTCTGAAGTATTGAGTCCTGAGAGCGTAAAGGATGTTGAGTTAGCAATGGTGACTCAACCACGTCGCGGACGTCCAAAAAAGCACCCTGGTGAGACCCAAGACACGCGCGAAGTGTTATTGCGAGCAGGCATGTTAGTGTTGACAGAAACGGGTTTTACCCGCAGTGGAATTGATACAATTCTAAAGTCAGTTGGCGTACCAAAAGGCTCTTTTTATCATTATTTCGCTAGCAAAGAAGTGTTTGGATTGGCGGTTCTTGAACGTTATAGACGCTATTTTGAAGCCAAGCTTAACAGCTTCTTATTGGACGACGCCTTCCCTCCTCTAGAGAGATTGCAACGCTTTGCGAAGGACGCTCAAGAAGGCATTGTGCGACATGATTTTAAGCGAGGTTGTCTAGTCGGAAATTTAGAGCAAGAATCCGCGTTGTTGTCAGACGCGTTTCGAGAACAGTTGCAAGCCACCTATGAAAGCTGGCAGCGTCATGTTGCCATGTGCTTATTGGACGCTCAAAAACAAGGTCATGTGCAATTAACTCAAAGCCTTGAAGACACCGCTCAAGCGTTCTGGATTGGCTGGGAAGGAGCGGTACATCGGACTCGATTAATGAAAAGCACTCAGCCATTAACAGTCTTTCTTACATTTTTTATTCAGGCGATTAAAACCAAATAAATAACGTTAAAACAACCAACCAAAAGTCACTTTTTGGTTTTTTTATCCATTTAAATAGACGGTCGGTCTAAAAGGAGAAAATATGTTTCATGCACTAATTATTAATCAAAATGAAGCGCGTCAACAATCTTGTACTTTGAGCCAAATAGAAGAATCTCAGTTGCCTGAAGGGGACGTTTTAGTGGAAGTCGCTTACAGTACGCTGAACTATAAAGATGCGCTAGCCATCACCGGAAAAGGCCGTATCGCGCGTTCTTTTCCTATGGTGCCAGGGATCGATTTAGTGGGTAAAGTACTGCAAAGTGACTCTGAACGTTTTCAAGAAGGCGATTGGGTACTGCTTAACGGTTTTGGTGTGGGTGAAATGCATTGGGGTGGCTTGGCTGAAAAAGCGCGCCTTAAAAGCGATTGGTTGATTCCATTACCCGCTGGCATCGATGCCAAACAGTCTATGGCTGTTGGTACCGCAGGATATACAGCGATGCTGTCAGTTCTAGCGCTAGAAAAACAAGGTGTAACACCGGATTTGGGTGAGATATTAGTCACTGGTGCCAATGGTGGTGTGGGCAGTTATGCGATTCGCTTGTTAAATCGCCTTGGTTATCAGGTCGTTGCATCAACAGGGCGAATGGCAGAAAGCGAGTACTTAAAAAGTCTTGGTGCAAACGACGTTATTGACCGTGCCACCCTCTCTGAGCCAGGTAAGCCGCTGCAAAAAGAACGCTGGGCTGGCGTTATTGATTGTGTTGGTAGTCATACCTTGGCTAATGCTTGTGCAAGTACTAAATATGGTGGTGTAGTGACCGCGTGTGGTTTAGCACAAGGCCTCGACTTTCCTGCTTCTGTCGCGCCTTTTATATTACGAGGCGTTAAATTGATTGGTATCGACAGTGTTATGCGACCTTTGGCAGACCGAACAGAAGCATGGCTGCGTTTAAGTGAATTACTGCAACCAGAAGACTTTGATGTTATCAGCCAAGAAATTACTTTAGATAAAGTAGAAGAAACAGCTTATGAACTACTTGAAGGTAATGTTCGTGGTCGAGTGATTGTTGCACTCTAAAATGCTTGTTTGTCTTAACGCCATTTAGTCACATCGCGAATTTTTATCTATTAAATCAGGCCATTGCAGTACATGCTTTTTGTTCTGCAGTGGTTTTTTGAACGAAAATAGACAAATAAAAGTGACAATTTTTCATAAAAAGTCATATGGTTTTTGTGCAATTGAACAAAAAAACTGTCAAAAACATCGAATATTTCCATACAGCTGTCTAAAGCGCCTCCCTTTTTTTTAATGAATACTGTTCTCTTATTGCAAGAACGAGCTTTCGTTCAGTCAGCGAAATTTAACAGGGAGTTATGATTATTACCGTCATCGTTTTTATAACTTCCCAATATATAACCATCTTTTCCTAATTTTTATTTAAGCAGCACTTGCCTACGACTTGCCTAGTTGCACAAAATGTTAACGTTCGGCTTTGGTGGCATTTAATTCACTTTCTTAATAGGTATGTTCTATGAAAATTGTCATTGCCCCAGATTCGTTTAAAGAAAGTTTAAGTGCTCTTGGTGTGTCTAAGGCCATTGAAGAAGGATTTAAACTCGTCTTTCCTGATTGTGAGTACATCAAAGTACCCATGGCCGATGGCGGCGAAGGGACGGTGCAGTCAATGGTGGATGCAACTGACGGTTATTTTATTGATCTTGAAGTTACGGGACCCATGGGAGAGCCTGTAATGGCACAATATGGCGTGTTAGGTAATCAACATGATCAAACCCCTAAGACCGCAATCATTGAGATGGCTTCTGCTTCAGGTTTACATTTAGTGTCGAGAGATCAGCGTAATCCTTTAGTGACCACCAGCTATGGTACCGGTGAGTTGATTAAAGATGCATTAGACCGCGGTATTGAGCACATTATTTTAGGGTTGGGTGGTAGTGCTACGAACGATGCTGGTGCTGGTATGGTCCAAGCTTTAGGTTTTCAATTACACGATGCAAGTGGAAAAGAAGTGCCATTTGGTGGTCTTGCTCTAATGCAGCTAAGTGACATTAATGACAGTCAAGTTCACCCTGCGCTTGCGCGTTGTCAAATTGACGTGGCGTGTGATGTAGACAGTCCATTGTGTGGTGAGAGTGGAGCGTCAGCGATTTTTGGCCCTCAAAAAGGCGCGACGCCTGACATTGTGGCGCAGCTAGATATTGCGCTGGATCATTTTGCCGATATTATTGTAAAAAGTGGTCGACAAGATAACCGTTTATTAGCGGGTGTGGGGGCTGCTGGTGGCATGGGACTAGGTGTTAAAGCATTTTTAAATGGTCAATTGAAACCAGGCATTGATATTGTCATTGAAACAGTCGCGTTTGCTGACAAACTCAAAAATGCAGACTTGGTGATTACTGGAGAAGGCTGCATTGATGGTCAAACTGCTTTTGGTAAAACCCCAATGGGAGTCTTGAAACAAGCACAACAGCAAGGTATTCCAACGATTGGGATTGCCGGCTGCCTAGGTGTTGGTGCAGAAACCATGTTAGATCATGGGATGACCGCTATTTTCCCTATTATTCCATCGTTGTACACATTAGAAAAAACGCTAGCTGAAGCGGAACCTAATCTAATTAATACCGCCCGCAATATTGCTCAAAGCATTAAACTTGGCAATATGATTGGTAATAAAGCCAGCTAATTGTTGTTTTAATCAGATACAAAACAGCTATTCTTTAGTCTGTTTTGTATCGTTAGCGATCTCATTAGAAGCGGGTAGCTTGTTCGTATCCCAGCCTCCACCTAATGCCACAATAAGCTGAACGCTGTTAACCAATTGTTCACTCACTAAATTGAGTTGTTTTTGTTGTTGATTCAGATTACTGGCTTCTGTGGTAGCTACGTCTAGATAATCAATCATGCCTGATTTAAATTGGTTATAAGTTACTCGAGCAGACTCTTTAGCCGATGCCGTTGCTAATTTCTGAGAGATTGACTCCTCCGCCAATATATTCGCTTTTACTAAATAATCTTCTACTTCCTGAAACGCACTCAATACCGTTTGACGATAGTTTGCTACCTTGGCGTCATACCCTGCTTTAGCTTGTTTTATTTGCGCTTTGGTAGCTCCAAAATCGAAAATATTGCCGCTTAATGATGGCCCTATCGACCAAACCCTAGAAGGTAATTCAAATAGATTACTCAGTGCTGAGTTAACAAAGCCTCCACTGACAGACAAAGACAAATCAGGATAGTAGCCTGCAATAGCGACACCGACAGCCGCATTAGCCGATGCCATTGTTCTCTCTGCATAGGAAATATCGGGACGACGTTCTAATAATACGGATGGAATACCAATAGGAATCTCGGGTAACTGGTACTGTAAAGGCTCAATAGGCAGTGAAAAAGCTGCAGGCGTTTTGCCTATAAGTACTGCAATAGCGTGTTCATATTGTGCTCGTTGCCACTTTAGATCGAGCATGGAAACGCGAGTGCTGTGCAGTTGTGTTTGTGCTTGAGATACCGCAGAGCTGGAAATATTACCGGCTTTATATTGGTTGTTAACGACCTTTAGATATTGGTTGTAGACAGTAAGATTATTTTGATAAAGGTGTATTTTTTCGTCTAAAACTCGCAGTTTGAAATAGTCTTGAGTAAGAGAAGATTGAGCACTGAGTGTTGCTGAAGCAAGTTCTGCTGCACTGGCTTGTGCGCTGGCTCTATCCTCTTCTCGAATACGACGTAATTTTCCCCATACATCGAGCTCCCAGCTAGCACTGGCTTGGGCGGTATAATTGTTACCGGTTTGGCTTTGCGTTTTTGAACGTGAAGCCCCTACGCTTGCATTGATAGATGGATACAAGTTTGCGCCAGCTTCTTCGGCAACAGCTTTGGCTTTTTCATAGTTTGCTGCGTATTCTGCGACATTCTGGTTATTAATCTGTACCTGTTCGAGTAGTTTTGACAACGTATTATCTTGGTAAACAGTCCACCATGCTCCTTTAGGTTGCTGATCGGCAGGCGCGGCTTCTTTCCAACCTTTTGCCTCTTTAAAATGTTCGCTGCTCGGAGCATCAGGACGTTGGTAATCAGGCCCTACGGTACTACAACCAGCCAACACTAGTGTGATTAAACTCAGTCCAAAAAGTTGCATAATACGATTATTCATCATGATTCATTCTTTTATTGGTTACGGCGTTGGTGGCTAATGTTTTATTTGTTTTAAGATCTTGTTTATTGCCTTGAACACAGCGGTGCCAAAGACCTTTTGTTGCATCACTGATACGTTCCATATAAAGGTAAACAACAGGCGTGGTATAGAGTGTGAGTATTTGGCTAACAAGCAGGCCACCACAGATAGCAATACCTAGAGGGCTGCGTAAGTCAGCATCTCCGCCACTTTCGATGGCCATAGGCAAGGCGCCAAAAAAAGCGGCTAGTGACGTCATCATGATGGGTCTGAAGCGTTTTATACACGCTTCACGAATGGCCTCCTCGGCACTTAACCCCAGCCGTCGCTGTGCATCAAGAGCAAAATCTATCATCATAATGGCGTTCTTTTTAACAATGCCAATGAGCAGTAAAATGCCGATTAAGGCGACGACGGTAAGTTCAGTACTTGTTATCTGCATAAGCAATAAGGCACCAAGTCCAGCGGATGGCAAGGTTGATAGAATGGTCAGTGGATGTACAAAGCTTTCGTATAACATACCCAAAATGATGTAAACAGAGATCAGTGCGGCAAGGATTAACCAAGGTAAGTTTTTGGCGAAAGTGTCTGATAATTTTGCTTTCCCTGCATAATTTGCAACAATGCCGCTAGGCACTCTTAAGGTGTCCATTGCTATTTTTATTGCCTGTTTGGCTTGTTCTAAGGTGACATTATCAGCGGTATTAAACGCAACGGTTACGGTTGCGGATAAGTCTTGATGGGCTACTGATAACGCGGCATTACCGCTTTTTAATGTAGTGAAATCACTGATAGGAATGACATGACCACGGCTATTGACGATATTGAGAGATTTGAGAACATTACTATCACTGGTGTAATCATCTGTTAAGTTCATCACCACATGATATTGAGTGGATGTTTTATACAGGGTGGCGATCTTACGTTGACTGAAAGCGTTATTTAACAAAGTATCCAGATTTTTCACCGTGACACCTAAGCGTTTAGCGGCATCTCGGTCAATGACGATTTGAACCTCTTGTCCGCCATTTTCCATATCTGAATCTACACCACTGAGCTCAGGTAATTTGGCTAATGCCGCTTTGATTTTGGGTGCCCATATATTCAATAAATCTAAGTTATCTGATTGTATGCCGAGTTGGTAATCAGCGTTGGCGCTTCGCCCACCAATTTTAATATCACTGGCAGGACGTAAGAATAAATGCCCATCAGCCATATTTTGTGCTTTTTGATACAATCTATTGGCCACTTCGGAAGCGGTTGCTTGACGTTCATCAATGGGCTTCAATTGGACAAAAAACTTACCTATATTTCGTGAGCCATTATGCGAACTACTGATTGAACTCATGACACCAGCTACAGCGGGGTCTTGTTGAATCATCTCAGAATATTTGCGCAGTCGTGGTTCCATTGCGGCAAATGAGGTGGTCTGATCGGCACGTACGACACCAAATAAAATGCCTGTATCTTGCTTTGGAAAGAAACCTTTTTGCACAATACTGTATAAATAAACGTTCAAGAAAATAGTCGCTAATAACACAAGTATGGTTAAGCGTTTATGATTTAGTACCGTATCAAGAGTGCTTCGATAACCATGTTGTAGCCTTAAAAAAGCATTTTCGATGAGTTTATATAATTTAGGTTGTTTTTTTTGTGTGGTCTGACGACGTAGCATACGTGAGCAAAGCATCGGCGTTAGAGTGAGCGACACCAACATTGAAATGATTAGAGAGACAGATAAAGTAACGGCGAATTCTCTGAGTAATTGGCCAATGACATCGTTCATGAAAAGTAATGGAATAAAAACAGCAATCAAAGAAACTGTCATGGCGAGCACCGTAAAACCGACTTCTTTCGCTCCTCGTAGCGAGGCTCTAACGGGGCTTAATCCATTTTCTATGTGTCTAGAGGTATTTTCTAACACCACAATGGCATCATCGACAACAAAGCCTGTTGAGACAATGAGTGCCATTAAAGACAAGTTGTCTAAACTGTAGCCAAGTAAATACATGACAGCAAAGGTGCCTAATAACGAAATTGGCAATGCCAAGGCTGGAATGAGTAAAGCACGACCATTGCGTAAAAACACAAAGACAACGGCAATAACCAAAATCATTGCGATCAATAATGTCTGTTCTGTTGCATGTAAGGCAGAGCGAATCGTCGTTGAGCGATCCATGACAATATGTAATTTGGCATCACCGGGCAGTAGTTTATTAAAAACGGGTAATTGGGCTTTTACGGCAGCGATAGTCGAAAGCATATTCGCGCCTGAGGATTGAGTGACGCTGATGGTAACCGCAGGATTATTGTTGTAGTACCCCACGTTAAACCGATTCTCTACGCCATCCGAAATCTTAGCTACATCAGATAAACGAATAGCGGCACCGTTTAAGTAGGTAATGATTAACTGACCAAACTCTTTAGCATGAAGCATCTGGCCATTAGAGTTCACCATCCAAGTGTTTTTTTGCCCTTGAATAATGCCAGTAGGCTTATGGCTAGTACTGTTTACAATGGCTTTGCGTACGGTGTCCAAAGAGATGCCATAGTGAGTCAATGCTTGTGGATGCAGATCGACTCGAATGGCTGGTAAGGAACTGCCATATAGAGAAACGTCACTTACCCCTTGTACTTGTGATATTCGAGGTTCTAACTGATTAGATGCAAAGTCATAGAGAGCACTGGGGCTTAATGATTGGGATGTCAGCGCCAACATAAAAATGGGGGCCGCAGATGGGTTTCTTATGCGGTAAGTTGGCATGGATGTCATTGCACTTGGCAAGGTACTTTCAGCGGCATTGATTGAGGCTTGTACGTCGCGTGCCGCGCCATTGACGTCTCTACTTGCATTGAACACTAAGACAATGTTTGTTTTGCTGTCTGAGCTAGACGACGTCATTTGAGTAACACCAGAAATCTGTCCTAATGCTCTCTCTAGTGGTGTGGCCACTGTTGCTGCCATGGTTTCAGGGCTTGCGCCAGACAAATTAGCAGAAACCACAATCATAGGTATATTTAAGGTTGGTAAGCTAGAAACCGGTAGCCATTGAAACCCCAAAGCACCTAAGGCCATGATGGTCATGGTAATCAGCCATGTCGCGACAGGCCGAAAAATAAACAGTCGGGACGGATTCATTAAATGAGCCCTTTACTGTTTTGTTTCTTGAGACGTCGACGATGGTAAACAAGTTTATCGAACAACAGATAAATAACTGGGGTTGAGAACAGTGTGAGTAACTGACTTAGAAGCAAGCCTCCGACGATTACCAAGCCCATAGGCTGGCGCAATTCGGCGCCCGATCCTTGTGCCAACATTAAGGGCAAAGCGCCAAACAGTGCGGCCATCGTAGTCATGAGAATCGGCCGCAAACGCAGTAAACAAGCCTGATGAATCGCGTCTCTAGGGCTTAATTTCTGTTCTTTTTCGGCTTCTAGGGCAAAATCTATCATCATAATTGCATTTTTCTTAACGATACCGATCAGCAGAATGACTCCAATTAGCGCAATCAAGTTAAAATCAGTACCGCGTAATAACAAAGCAATAAAGGCACCAATGGCAGCGGTTGGCAGTGTGGATAATATGGTTAATGGATGAATAAAACTCTCGTACAAAATACCTAACACTACGTACATAGTCAGTAAGGCGGCTAAAATTAACCATAAGGTATTTGAGGTCGAATCCGTAAACGCAGAGGCGGATCCTTGGTATTTTAGGGTTAAGCTATTTGGCATTTTAAGCGCAGCAGTGGTATCACTTATGGCTTGTTGTGCCTGCTCTAGTGAGTAACCCTCAGCGAGATCAAATGAGATGGTTACCGCAGGGATTTGATCTAAGTGTGCCTTCATCAAGGACCCTGTTTTTTGCGTTACTGTCGCCACATCTGTTAAGCGCACCATAGGAGTAGTACCACCTTTACTGCTTGCGGTGCCGGCAAGGTAAATATGGTTCAGTGTGTCCGTGGCTTGTTGAGGATTAGGAGGGACTTCTAACACGACACGATATTGATTGGACTGAGTGTATATGGTGGATATTAAGCGTTGGCCAAAGGCATTGTATAATGCGGTATCTACATCGGCTGCAGTAATGCCATAACGAGCGGCAATATCCCTATGAATAGTGACATAACTGACCAGCCCTTGGTCTTCTAAATTACTGATAACGTGTTGAAATTCTGGTTTTTTCTGTAATGCAGTGACGAGTTTAGGCGTTAGCTCTACGAGCTGAGAGGTGTCGGTATCGTCTAAGGTGAATTGATATTGACTCGGGGTTATTTGATCATCGACGGTTAAGTCTTGTTGAGCCTGTAGATAGAGCTGAATTCCAGGAACATCAGCCACTTCGGCTCTTAAGCGTTTGATGATGGCAGGGGCTCTATCATCTCGTTTATCAAAACCGATGAGGTTAATCTGCAACATTCCGCGATTCAAACTGGTGTTTTGTCCATCTACCCCAATTGTCGAGCTAATGCTTTCTATATCTGGATCTTTCAGTAATTGAGTGACCATCGCTTGTTGGCGTATTGTCATTTCTTTGAAAGATACACTATCGGATGCCACGGTTATGCCGCGAATAATGCCGGTATCTTGGGTTGGAAAAAAGCCTTTAGGCACGGCCATATAAAGCCCAGCAGTGAGCAATAAGGTGCCAAATATCACGGCTAACGCAATGCGCTGGTGGTTTAGTACGATCGTGAGATATTTATCATAAACCGCGATGATTTTATCAAATGCCTGACCACCTTTTTTATAAAAACGACTTTGTTCTTCGTCTGGAATTCGGCGCAATAAATAAGCACATAGCATGGGAGTTAATGTCAGAGAAATTACCATAGACACTAAAATAGAGACGGATAAGGTGATCGCAAATTCTCGAAACAAACGCCCTACTACGTCCCCCATAAAGAGTAAGGGAATTAATACCGCAATCAGTGAAAAGGTCAGTGAAATGACGGTAAATGCAATTTGCTTCGAGCCTTTTAAAGCCGCTTGAAGTGGCGTTTCGCCATTCTCCAAATGGCGTGAGATGTTTTCAACGACCACAATGGCATCATCAATCACAAATCCGGTTGCTATGGTTAGCGCCATTAAGCTCAAATTATTGACACTAAACCCCGCCATATACATAACACCAAAGGTACCGATCAAAGACAACGGCACAGCAATACTAGGAATTAATGTTGCAGCAATATTACGTAAAAATAGAAAAGTCACCATCACGACTAGGGCAATAGACAACATTAATTCAAATTTTACATCGCTAATTGAGGAGCGGATGGTTTGGGTTCGATCGGATAAAACGGTTAATTTAATGCTGTCTGGTAAGAGTTTTTGTAATTCGGGTAGCTTGGCTTCGATATTATCAACTACGGCAATAACATTGGCGCTTGGCTGACGTTTTACTTGAATAATAATCGCTGGTTTACCATTGGCGGTGGCGGATAAATACTGATTTTCACTGCCAGAAATGACCATTGCGACGTCTTTTAGACGCAATGGAGCGCCATTTTCGTATTTTAGAATGAGATTAGCGTATTGGTCCGCATTTTCTAATTGGTCGTTAGCATCGATACTGATCGAATGATATTTACTGTCGAATCCTCCCTTAGAGCCGTTTACATTGCTGTTATTGATCAGCGTATAAATATCTTCTAGCGTTAAGCCATGGGCCGCTAAAGCTTTAGGATTCGCTTGAATACGAATTGCTGGCTGGTGTCCCCCCGCTAATGTTACTAATCCCACCCCAGATATCTGAGCGAGTTTTAATGCCACTCGCGAGTTAATTAAATCTTGGACTTTAGTCAGCGGTAAGGTTTCTGAACTGGCTGCGATGGTAAGTACAGCGCCATCAGCAGGGTTGACCTTTTTATAAGTCGGAGAGCTTGGCAAATCGGATGGCAATAAGCTATCCGCGGAGTTAATGGCGGCTTGTACTTCTTGTTCTGCGACATCCAAAGAGAGCGAAAGGTCGAATTTCAAGGTGATAATAGAAGCCCCACCAGAGCTGGTGGAATACATTTGGCTTAATCCAGACATATTCCCCAATTCTTGCTCTAAAGGCGCTGTGACGGATGTTTCCATTACATCTGGACTTGCTCCTGGGTACAAGGTGGTAACTTGAATCGTTGGATAATCGACCTCAGGAAGCGCTGAAACAGGCAGTAAAGTATAAGCAAAGACGCCAGATAGTAGCACTGCCATCATGAGTAGGATGGTGGCTACAGGTCGTTGAATAAAGAGTCGGGACGGATTCATTCGTTGCCCTTACGCTGCTCAATAATCTTAATTTTGCTGCCATTAACGAGGTTATCAATGCCGGTCGTGACGAGTTGATCGCCTGCTTTTACACCGGTAAGTGCGACTATGTTGTCTTCACCATCAACCGGACCTGCGGTCACGCTTTGCTTATGGACCTTGTTGTCATCTATCACAAACACAAAGTCACCATTGTCGTTGAGCTGTAAAGCGGCTTTGGGAATAATAACGACTTGCGATAATTGTTCTATTTTCATACGAACATTAACGAATTGGTTAGGGTAAAGCATTTCATCATCGTTGGTAAAAATAGCTTTTAATTTGATGGTGCCGGTATCGCTATCAATGCTGTTGCTGATGTTCTCAAGCGTACCTTCTGCCAGTTTTTTCTGCCCAGTTTGATTAAATACAGTCACAGCAAAGTGTTTTTTGCTGCGTAATCCTTGGAGCACTTTTTGAAGGTGGACTTGGGGAATACTAAAGGTAACGGTAATGGGATTAACCTGTGTGATGGTGACAATGGAGGTTGTATTGTTAGTAATTAGGTTACCCTGATCAACATTTAACAGGCCTGTATAGCCACTGATTGGCGCGCGGATTTTGGCGTATTCAATATCCAAATTAGCAGAACTAATTTTTGCTTTATCGGTCGCTATGATGCCTTGATATTGGCCCACTTTAGCCGCTTGGTCTTGTACGTCTTGAGCGGAAATAGAGTTTTGTTTAGCAAGTTTTCTATAGCGCTCTAATGTGGCTTGTGCGCTTTGCAATAAGGCTTTGTTTTGTGCCAGCTCACCCTTGTATTCGGCGAGTGTGGCTTGATAGCTGCGGTCGTCTATTTGCGCTAATAAGTCCCCTGCTTTTACGTACTGGCCTTCTGTAAAAAAGACTTTATTCATTTCACCGGTTATCCGGCTTGTGACCGTGACAGAAGCATTGGCTTCCACTGTACCTAATGCTTCTAGATAAACGGATACATCTGCTTTACTGGCGGTTCCAGCGTAGACGGGCGTGATGCTATTGCTATTAAAGCGCTTTCCTGGCCTTTTTCCTTGATGTGCGGCTTCCGGCTTCGCCGCATTAAAATATTGTGAGCTGAACCAACCAGCGCTAATTAATAGCACGGCAATAATGATTAAAAAGAGTCGAGATGTTTTTCTTGAACGAGTCGTCATTTTTATTTCACTGCCTTTAAGGTATGGCTATCAATGGTCAAAGTAAGCCTGATTTTAGTCCGGAATGATTACAAATAAGGATCAGCCTTACATAATACTGAGTCAGTTTATGAATAATTAGGCTTGCGACAATTCCCTTTACCTTTATTTACATAAGGTTTTTAAGAATGAGACTGGCGTTGCTACCGTTTTGTACGCTAAAAAAAATAAGAGAGATGGCTTATGGCTGACTGTTGTTTTTAGACGAATAGTCGTAAGAAGTGAATGATTTTAGTGACGTGAGTGAACGAGGAATAGGGTGTCATTACTCTGATGATAGATTCTCATCAGAGTAACGTTTTAAGCGAGTGATTTGTCTTTAAATAGAACTATTTCCCAATACAGAACGACCCAAAGATACGTCCTAAAAGATCGTCGCTGGTGAATTCTCCCGTAATTTCGCTCAACGCTTGCTGGGCTTCTTTCAGGTCTTCTGCAAGTAATTCGCCAGCACCATAACCATGAAGCTGTTCGTTACCTGCGTCTAAAAAGCGATTGGCCTTGTTAAGCGCTTCTATATGACGACGGCGAGCGATAAACCCTCCCTCAGTCGTGCTGTCGAAGCCCATGATGGCTTTTAGATGGTCAGTCAGGTCAGAAACGCCCTCACCTGTTTTTGCTGACAGAGATATCACAGGAACGTTATTGATGATTTCTGTTCCAGTGGCTTCTTTGGTCAAATCGACCTTATTTCGAACCAGTGTTAGGTGCTTGGTATCGCCGAGCTTTTCGACAAAATCTGGCCAAATTTCATTAGGATCTTTACTGTCGATGGATTGGCTGTCTACCATCATCAGGATACGATCCGCTTTGCCTATTTCATCCCATGCGCGCTGAATACCGATGCGCTCTACTTCGTCAGGGCTGTCGCGTAAACCGGCGGTATCAATAATGTGCAGTGGCATGCCATCGAGGTGAATGTGCTCGCGCAAGACATCTCGAGTGGTGCCTTCAATACTGGTGACAATCGCAGACTCTTTGCCAGACAACGCGTTTAACAAGCTAGATTTCCCCGCGTTTGGACGCCCCGCAATCACCACATTCATACCTTCGCGAATCAAGGCGCCTTGATTCGCCTCTTTGAGCACTTCGCGCAGTTTTGCTTGGATACCGGCTAATTCATTGGCGACTTTGCCGTCGCCAATGAAATCGATTTCTTCTTCAGGAAAATCAATCGCAGCTTCAACATAAATACGCAGATGAATTAGCGCTTCGACGAGTTCGTTGATGCGCTTAGAAAATGCACCTTGTAGCGAACGTAGCGCGCACTTGGCGGCTTGCTCAGACGAACTATCGATCAAATCAGCAATCGCTTCTGCTTGCGTTAAGTCCATTTTATCGTTTAAAAACGCGCGCTCAGAGAACTCGCCAGGACGGGCTAAACGTGCGCCTAACGCCACGCAATGAGTAAGCAGCATGTCCATAATGACAGGGCCGCCATGGCCCTGTAGCTCAAAGACATCTTCTCCGGTGAAGGAGTTAGGGCCTGGGAAATACAAGGCGATGCCTTCATCAAGCTGCTCGTTGTTGACGTCTTTGAAGGGCACATAATGGGCGTAGCGTGGTTTCGGCTCAAAGCCAACAATTTGCTGGGCAATAGCGTAGCTGTTTGGGCCTGATAAACGAATAATGCCTACGCCGCCACGACCAGGAGCGGTTGCTTGGGCTACGATGGTGTCTTGGTCAATGGCGTACTGAAAGTCGGTCATAATTAAACTCTGTACTGTGACTTTATTGAGTGAAAGTAATAGGAATTATTGCCATTGTCCTTGAGCACGAAGAGCATGGCAATCTAAACGTAAAAAAGGCCTCCCGAAGGAAGCCTTTTTTCAAAGAAGGTCGCTGCTAAGTATTAGCGGCTAGGCTTCTCGTTCAATACGCTTGGTAATGATGTACTGCTGTACGATCGACAAGCTGTTGTTGGTTACCCAGTATAGAACTAGACCCGCTGGGAACCACAAGAAGAAGAAGGTAAACGCAATAGGCATTAACTTCATCAAACGAGCTTGCATTGGATCTGGAGGCGTTGGGTTCAACATTTGCTGACAGAACATACTTAAGCCCATCAAAATAGGCAGTACAAAGTATGGGTCCATAACAGACAAATCATGAATCCAGAATATAAATGGAGAGTGACGCAATTGCACCGATTCCATTAATACCCAGTACAAAGAAAGGAATACCGGCATTTGTACCAAAATAGGTAAACAACCACCAAGAGGATTGATCTTCTCTTTCTTATACAGCGCCATCATGGCCGCAGACATTTTCTGACGATCATCACCATGCTGTTCTTTTAGCTTGGCAATTTCAGGACCGAATTTGCGCATTTTCGCCATTGAACGATAGCTGGTTGCAGACAGTTTGAAGAAAATTGCCTTCACACAGACTACGATCAAGATGATAGAAACACCCCAGTTAATGACAACAGATTGGATCAATGTCAGTAACCAGAAAATTGGTTTAGCTAGCCACCATAACCAACCATAATCTACGGTTAGATCAAGGTTTTCAGCGGTCGCTTCAAGGTGTTTTTCCAGTTTTGGACCAACAAAGAATGTTGAGCTCAAAGTACCTTGTTTACCTGGGGCAATTGCCACGGCAGAACCGGTAAAGCCTACCAAGTTGAAATCGCCATTTGTGCGTGCTTGTAAGGTAAATTTCTGACCTTGCTCAGGCACCCAAGCGGTTACAAAATAGTGTTGTAGTACGGCAACCCAGCCTTTTTCTGATGTTACTTTTACAGGCTCTTCTTTCATTTTAGAGAAAGAAACTTTGCTGTATTTAGTGCTTTCATCAGAGATCGCGCCACCTAGATAAGGCTGTAAGCCCATGCTAGTTGCTTTACTTGGATCAGGAGAGTTATCACGTTTGATTTGACCGAATAAGTTACCACGCCATGTCTGGTCAGTCGTATTATCAACGGTAATCAATTGACGAATACGATAGTTGCCTTTCGTGAAGCGGAAAGTCTTAGTGTATTTCACCCCTTTCGCATCTGTAAAATACAGATTCACGTCTAAGCTGTCTTGACCTTTAGCTAAGGTATAAGACGTTTTCTCGGAGTGATAAACGGGACGGCCATTTGGTGAAGCATCTGGACCATCAGGTCCAATTAATCCACTTTGAGTAACGTATGTATGAGCTGAATCGTTTTCTAAAATGACGAAAGGATCAGGCTTGCCTAATTCTTTGGTGTATTTAAGAAGAGCGGCACGAACAAGGTCACCACCTACAGGATCAATGGCAACACGAAGTGTATCGGTTGTCACTTCGATGAACTTTCCAGGTGCAATTTTTTTCGCATTGCTTGGAAGTACACCACTGGTGTTTGTACTGTGAGATGCATTTGCATTCGGCAAATCTGTTTCTGACGATGCGCTCGCCTCAGATTGTGCTTGGGTCGTCTGAACTACGCTTTGCTTGTTTGACTGAGGACCATAGTCTTGGGTCCACTGTAAAAACAGTAGGTAGCCACTGACAAAAAGCGCACCCCATAAAAAGTAACGTCTGAAATCCATGGTATTCAACTAATTTGTTTGGTTGGACAGATGGGTTCACAGAACCCTATTTAAAAATCACGCGCTATTAAACCAGCCTTTGACTGTTTTTTCAGCTTATTTCTGTTTCGAATTAACGTGTTTTTTGTTCGGAGGTGTTTTTTTCGATTTTTTCGCCAATTGATCCCACGCTTTATCTAAGCGAGAGCTCAACGTTGGGTTATCGAGTTCTTTAATACCCTGACGAGCAAGAAAGACAATATCGAGGCCAGCTAGAGGTATTTTGTGGTGGCGAAAAGAATCCCGCACCAAACGTTTGATACGATTCCGGCCTACAGCACGTTTATCCGTTTTTTTAGCAACAATAAGGCCCAACCGAGTTTGGTCGTCCTCTCGTTTTCTTGCTAATAGAAGGAATTCACCCGCGAAGACTTTGGAGGTGGTGTCGTTAAAGACGGATTGATAATCCCCGGCATTCAGAAGTCTGACATGCCGAGGAAAACAATATTCGGTCATCAGCGTGTTTATGCGCTTAATACCTTGCGGCCACGAGCACGACGACGAGCGACGATTTGACGTCCGCTTTTAGTAGCCATACGAGCACGGAAACCGTGGTTGCGTTTGCGTTTTAGAACGCTAGGTTGAAAAGTTCTTTTCATCTTTATTCACTCACTGAAGCAGTGTTTCAGTTTTGAGGGTTAGCCTTAGCCAAGCCTCTACATTTTGATTCAAAATCAGGGCGCGGATTTTAAAACCTTTCTCTAAGAAATTCAATCACTACTGATGCTTAATTATTAAAAAAATACCTCCACATTTAATTAAATACTTACTAACAGACTTGTACCTGATCAGTGGACAATATTTTTTAAACCTCCGTAAAGTTATCAACAGGTAAAAATATAAAAAAATTATATGTATAAAAATCAAAATGATAATGCCATTTTTACTTGTGGAAAACATTTCTAGTAACCGCTTGTATACATGTGTATAAGTG
Source organism: Marinomonas sp. TI.3.20 (assembly GCF_038155025.1). Taxonomy (NCBI): domain Bacteria; kingdom Pseudomonadati; phylum Pseudomonadota; class Gammaproteobacteria; order Oceanospirillales; family Oceanospirillaceae; genus Marinomonas; species Marinomonas sp. TI.3.20. The sequence continues at coordinate 171,601 of NZ_JBAKAS010000001.1, forward strand.
CCTGTTTTATACACAAAGGAAAAATCTTATCTACCGCTGTGTATAACCTTACCTGTTATTAACAAATTTTAGTTTTATACCATTAAATGTGTGTTTTTCGATTTATGTGTGGATAACTAAATTTCTGCAGGGTAAAATCCGCCTCTTATCTGTCACTCAATCAGGGAGTACGCCAACAGTGTCTTTGGAGCATTGGAATCTTTGCCTTCGGCGTTTACAGGACGAGTTTTCCACATTGCAGTTTAACACTTGGATTCGTCCGTTAGAGGCTGAAATTACGCCCAATGGTGAATTGTGCTTACGCGCCCCTAACCGTTTTGTGTTGGATTGGGTGAGTAACAAGTATCAAGCGCGCATTAAAGAGCTATTGTCAGAATTGGCAGGAGCCGATCCATCGCCCGTTTTACGTTTTGCGGTAAAAGAGCAAAACTTTGCGCAAGCTAACCAATCTGCCCCACGTCCACCTGCGCCCCCAGTTGAGCCTGTATCTAGTCCACTTAATAATGAAGTGGCTAATGAGTCAGGTTATCACCCTGGCGTTGGTTTTGGTCTCATGGATGGTGAAGGTACTCAACATGCTGATTTAGAGTTTGAAGCACCATTAACATTATCTGGTGCAGGATTACGTGGTAATGATTTAGAGCCCTATGAACAAGGGCAGCTTCCTTTAACACCACCTAAGCGTAAGGTCGATGTTGAAGGTGGTATCAATCACGGCGCCAATCTAAATAATTCTTTTACCTTTGAAAACTTCATCGAGGGTAAATCGAATCAACTTGCTCATGCAGCCGCATTGCAAGTCGCAGAAAATCCAGGCGGTGCTTACAACCCACTCTTTATATACGGTGGCGTTGGCTTAGGTAAAACTCACTTAATGCAAGCCGTTGGTACAGAAATGATGCGTCACAATCCGAATGCTAAGGTGGTTTATCTGCATTCAGAGCGTTTCGTAGCGGATATGGTAAAAGCATTGCAACTAAACGCGATCAACGATTTTAAACGATATTATCGTTCGGTAGATGCGTTACTTATTGATGACATTCAATTTTTTGCAGGTAAAGACCGTACTCAAGAAGAGTTTTTCCATACCTTTAATGCCTTACTGGAAGGCGGGCAACAGATGATTCTTACCTGTGACCGTTATCCTAAAGAAATTAATGGCTTAGAAGATCGTCTGAAATCACGTTTTGGTTGGGGGCTGACGGTTGCTATTGAGCCGCCTGAGCTAGAAACCCGTGTTGCTATCTTGATGCGTAAAGCGGATGAAAGCGGCGTGAAGCTGTCGTATGATTCAGCCTTCTTTATTGCTCAAAAAATTCGCTCTAATGTGCGAGAATTGGAAGGTGCATTGAAACGAGTCATCGCCAATTCTCACTTTACTGGTCGGGCGATTACACCAGATTTTGTTCGCGAGTCACTAAAAGATCTTTTGGCCTTGCAAGATAAGCTGGTGAACATTGATAATATCCAGCGCATTGTGGCGGAATATTATAAAATTAAGATCAGCGATTTGTTATCCAAGCGTCGCAGTCGTTCTGTCGCTCGTCCTCGTCAAGTTGCCATGTCACTTGCGAAGGAATTGACCAACCATAGCTTGCCAGAAATTGGTGATGCGTTTGGCGGCCGTGATCACACCACGGCTTTGCATGCGATTCGTAAGATCAAAGAACTACAAGATACGGATTCTGATATCCGTGAAGACTACAAACAATTGATGCGAATTCTGACCACCTGATGGTCTAAGACGTTGAGTTAACGGGGAAAATAATGAAATTTTCAGTTGTCCGCGAGACACTTCTTAAGCCACTTCAATTGGTGGCGGGCGTTGTAGAGCGCAAACAGACCATGCCTGTTTTGGCCAATGTATTGGTGGAAGTAAAAGACCAAACATTAACCCTTACCGGTTCGGATTTGGAAGTGGAATTGGTGGGCCATGTCCCATTAGACGAGTGTGAAGAAGGTCGTATTACTGTACCTGCTCGTAAACTAATGGACATCTGCAAAAGTTTGCCAGACAGTGCTGTTATTGAATTTACACTTGATGAGCAAAAAGCGGTGATTCGTTCTGGTCGCTCGCGTTTTAGTTTGTCGACATTACCAGCCGATGAATTTCCGAATATTCAAGACATGCAAGGTGATCTAACGGTCTCTATCCCGCAAATAAGTGTGCGTCGTTTGATTGATCGCACCGGCTTTGCCATGGCTAACCAGGATGTTCGTTACTATCTTAACGGCATGTTGTTCGAAGTTGCTGATGGTCAGTTACGAGTTGTAGCAACCGATGGTCACCGTTTGGCGACAGCGGTTGAAGATGCACAAGTGAGTGGTGATTTAACGCAAGTCATTGTCCCTCGTAAGGGTGTCTTGGAGTTAAATCGTCTATTAAACGATACCGAAGAAGTGGTTGAACTAACGATTAGTTCCAATCATATTCGCGCAAAAGTAGGCGAATTTGTCTTCACATCTAAGCTTGTTGACGGCAAATTCCCAGATTATCATCGGGTTATTCCTCGTAATAACGAGAAAATCATTATTGCGGATCGTCTTGAGCTACGCCAAGTCTTTTTACGCGCTTCGATTCTATCGAATGAAAAATACCGCGGTGTACGTTTAATTTTGTCTAACGGCATGTTGCAAGTTTTTGCTAATAACCCAGAGCAAGAAGAAGCCGAAGAATCCGTATTGGTTCAATACCAAGGCGATAATCTAGAAGTTGGCTTTAACGTGGGTTATTTGTTGGATGTTCTGGGTGTGGTCGATACACAAGAAGTGCGTTTATCGCTCAATGACTCCAATAGCAGTGCGCTCGTTGAAGAAGCACAAAGCCATGCGGCACAGTACGTTGTGATGCCAATGCGCCTATGATCTCTTGTTAACCATGTAGTCATTAGTTGCCTAATGACTACATGGTTTTCTCTTTCTCACTCCGATTAAGGTTTCCGCTTTATGCCGCTGGTGCGTTTGGACATCTCTCATGTTCGCAACCTCTCAAGTGTGCGCTTTGAACCTTCGCCTCAAGTTAATATAATTATTGGTGAAAACGGCAGTGGTAAAACCTCTGTTCTTGAAGCCATTCATTTGCTCTCTTTCGGGCGTTCCTTTCGTAGTCATAAACACAAAACCTACATCCAACACGAAAACGAGCACTGTTTAGTGTTCGCCCAATTGCATCAAGAGCAAGGCAATCCAATCCCTGTCGGGCTGCAACGCCATAGAGATGGGAAAATAGACGTGCACATTCAAGGTCAGCGTGCCCAATCAGTTGTGGAACTTGCTGAACGTTTGCCTGTGCAACTTATTAACCCTGATGCGTTTCGATTATTGGAAGGTGCTCCTAGCGTTAGAAGGCAGTTTATTGACTGGGGCGTGTTCCATTTTGACGGTGAATTTATTCGTGCATGGCGTGGCTGGCAAAAAGCATTAAAACAGCGGAATACCTTGCTCAGACGTGGTAAAATATCTCCCAGTTTATTGGCGGCTTTTGATCAGGAATTAATCCGCCTCGGTGAACAGGTCAATACCTCGCGTAAAGCTTATGTTGAACGCCTAACGCCTTATTTTTTAAAGGTGTTAGCTCTGCTGAACGAAGACTTAACCGTCTCTCTGCAATTCTTCCAAGGCTGGGATTCTCAAAAATCCTTACAAATGGCTGTGGAAGCTGGACGAGAGCGCGATATTGAACTGGGTTATACGCATACCGGCCCACAAAGAGCCGATTTACGTGTAAAAGCCGAGACTGGCGATGCATTAGATACCTTGTCACGTGGACAGCAAAAGTTAGTCGTGTCCGCATTGAAAATCGCCCAAGGGCAACTACTGATCGACATGGGTCGCCCCTTGGTCTTTTTAGTGGACGATTTACCCGCAGAGTTAGATGCCAATCATAGGCAAAAACTGTGTCGTTTATTGGAATCACTAAACAGCCAAATTTTTATTACGAGTGTTGGACCAGATACCACGGATTTTACGTGGGCCGACACCACAGACGTTCGTCACTTTTCTATGAATAACGGCGAATTGTCCTTATCGAGCAAAGGTTTGCAGGAGAGTTAAATGAGTGAAAATAATTACGATTCGTCCAGTATCAAGGTGCTCAAAGGGCTAGATGCCGTACGTAAACGCCCTGGTATGTACATTGGCGACACGGACGACGGAACCGGTTTGCACCATATGGTGTTCGAAGTTGTAGATAACTCGATTGATGAAGCCTTAGCGGGTCATTGTGATACGGTCACGGTACTTATTCATCCAGATGAATCGATTTCTGTTTCTGATAACGGCCGTGGTATCCCTGTGGATATGCACGAAGAAGAAGGCGTATCTGCTGCCGAAGTTATCATGACCGTTCTGCATGCTGGCGGTAAGTTTGATGACAATTCTTATAAGGTCTCTGGCGGTCTTCATGGTGTAGGTATTTCAGTAGTAAATGCTCTATCTGAAGCCGTTACCTTGACGATCCGTAAAGAAGGTAAAGTCTATGAGCAGCATTATACTCATGGCGTACCAGATGCACCGTTAGCCATTGTCGGCGAGTCCGATGGTGCGGGTACGACGGTTCATTTCAAACCATCTGCTGAAACATTCAGTAATATCTTATTTGTTTATGACATCTTAGCGAAACGCCTTCGTGAATTGTCTTTCTTGAACTCTGGTGTTGCGATTCATCTAAAAGATGAGCGTACAGGTAAAGAAGATTTCTTTAACTATTCCGGTGGTTTACGTTCGTTTGTTGAGCATTTGAATACCAACAAAACCCCTATCAATGATATTTTTCACTTCATCTGCCAACGTGATGACCTGGAAGACGGTATCGCGGTTGAAGTGGCATTGCAGTGGAATGAAGGTTTCCAAGAGAACATCTACTGTTATACCAATAACATCCCTCAGCGCGATGGTGGTGCTCACTTAGCGGGTTTCCGTGGCGCGTTGACGCGTACTTTGAACACCTTTATTGAGAAAGAAGGTCTAGCGAAAAAACAAAAAGTAGCGACCACCGGAGATGATTCTCGTGAAGGTTTGACCGCGATTGTGTCTGTGAAAGTACCCGATCCAAAATTCTCTTCTCAGACCAAAGATAAGCTTGTCTCTTCTGAAGTGAAAACGGCCGTTGAACAAGAAATGAGTAAGCGCTTTTCTGAGTACCTTCTTGAGAAACCAAACGAAGCCAAAATCATAGTTAACAAAATGATTGATGCGGCTCGTGCTCGTGAAGCCGCACGTCGTGCGCGCGACATGACTCGTCGTAAAGGCGCGTTAGACATCGCAGGCTTGCCAGGTAAATTGGCCGATTGTCAGGAGAAAGACCCAGCACTTTCCGAAATCTACCTAGTGGAGGGTGATTCTGCGGGTGGTTCTGCAAAACAAGGTCGTGACCGTCGTACACAAGCGATTTTGCCTCTTAAAGGTAAAATTCTTAACGTCGAGAAAGCACGTTTTGACAAAATGCTATCGTCTGTCGAAGTAGGTACTCTAATTACCGCTCTAGGTTGTGGTATTGGCCGTGATGAGTTCAATGCAGACAAACTACGCTACCACAGCATCGTCATCATGACCGATGCCGACGTCGATGGATCGCACATTCGTACCTTGTTGCTGACTTTCTTCTTCCGTCAAATGCCAGAGATCATCGAACGCGGTCATATCTTTATTGCGCAACCGCCATTGTTTAAAATCAAACGTGGTAAGCAAGAGCAATACATTAAAGATGAAGCGGCGATGCAGCAATACTTGATCGAAGTGGCGTTAGATGGCGCGCACATGCACGTTAATGAAGAAGCACCGGGCATTCAAGGCGAACATCTAGCAACATTGGTTCGTGATTACATTCGCATTGAAGGTGATATTGACCGTTTGTCTCGTGTATACCCAAAAGATGTTATGGGTAAGCTTCTGTACTGCAAAGCGTTAACTCAAGACGATCTAATGAACGAAGCCGCCGTAACAGAATGGGTCGAAGCGATTCGTAGCCAAATGCCATTGGATGCACGTACCGGTTTCCGTTTTGACTTCTCAGTAGAGAAAGACGATGAGCGTAACTTGTACTTGCCAGTGGTCAACATCATGTCTCATGGTGTGTCGAACCGTTACCGTTTTGAAGCGACTTTCTTCAACTCTCCTGAATACAAGCGCATTGTGGCTATGTCTGAAACCGTCGCTGAATTGTTTGGTGAAGAATCTTTCATCCAACGTGGCGAACGTCGTCAGCCGGTAGAAACCATCAGCGACATGAAAGCTTGGTTGATGAAAGAAGCGTCTCGTGGCTTAACGACACAGCGTTACAAAGGACTGGGTGAGATGAACCCTGACCAGCTATGGGAAACAACAATGGACCCAGATGCACGCCGTATGTTGCGGGTTACCATCGACGACGCTGTTGCCGCTGACCAAATGTTCACAACCTTAATGGGTGACGAAGTAGAACCACGTCGTAACTTCATTCAAGAAAATGCCTTGAATGTAGCGAACTTGGATATCTGATTCTTCGTACCAATATTCTTCAAAAAAGCGGTTAGAGTGAAAACTCTAACCGCTTTTTTTATGGCTAGATAAGCCTTTTATTAATAATAGGTCTGAATCATGGTTGTTACATGATCCATCTACACTGCTTTAAAGTGCGGCTTTGATGCTGTCTTCGATTGGTGTCGTTGGTCGGCCGATCAGTGTCGATAATGTTTTACTGTCATTGAATAAGCCGCCTTTTGATGCGCCAACGTCTGAGTCTGCGAGTATGGCGGCAAGGCCTTCAGGTAAGCCAACTTGAACGAGTACTTTAGCGTATTCTGCTTCTGGTAGGTTTTGGTAGACCACGCTTTTACCATTGATCTGACTGATTTTTTGTGCGTATTCGGCTAACGTAAACGCATTGTCTCCTGCTAACTCGTATACTTTTCCAGCTTGGTTTTCAGCTGTAATAGCGACCGCCGCGGCTTCTGCATAGTCTGCTCGTGCTGCTGTGGCGTATTTACCCTCTTCTGCACTGCCTAAAACAGCGCCATGTTCAATGGCCATAGCGACGGTGCCAGTGTAGTTTTCTGAGTACCAGCCGTTGCGCAATAGAACATGAGGAACACCAGAATCTAGTAGCGCTTGTTCTGTTTCTACGTGTTCCGCAGCAAGAGCCAATGGCGAGTTTTGCGCATCGAGAATGCTGGTATACGCCAGTAGTTCAACCTTGGCATCTTTTGCCGCTTGAATCAGGTTTTTATGCTGTGGTGTACGTTGGCCCACTTCACTGGATGACACCAGCACAACTCGCTTTACGCCTTCCATTGCAGCGGTTAAAGACGCTGTATCTGTGTAGTCCGCTTGGCGCACAATAATACCCTGCTCTGCTAAGTCTTGTGCTTTTTCAGGTGAACGTACGGCTGCGACGATTTGATTGGCAGGCGTGCCGCGTTGGATTAAATTTGCGACGATAAGACGGCCCAATTGACCTGATGCACCGGTGACTAAAATCATGGTTTTCTCCTTTGAGTTGTTCGTTGATGAGAGTAGAATAATCCACTAACAAACTTTTAGTAAGTACATACAAAAAGGTAAGTATGAAAAAACATGATAATAATTTAAATGGATCTGAAGAAACGGGGTTAAGCCAAAAGTTTAATCGCGGAAATGTATTTTCAGACCAATGTCCCTCTCGGAATATTCTCAAGCATGTAACGAGCCGCTGGGCTGTACTCGTGTTATTGGCCTTGAAAGGTGGAGAAACACACCGTTTTAGTGAGCTACGTCGTACTATACATGGCGTTAGTGAGAAGATGCTGGCGCAGACGCTGCAAGTGTTGGAGAAAGATGGTTTTATATTGAGAGTGTCTTATCCTGTCGTACCGCCTCATGTGGAATACAGCTTGACTGAGATCGGCCAGCAAGTATCAGAGCACGTCATTGGGTTGGCGGATTGGATCGAGGACAATATAGACATTCTGATTAAGTCAGAAAATGAGGTCATGGACTAACATGACCTCATTGTTTATTTGCTGGGGAGTCTAAAAACTTTCGGAGTATATGTGGTCTCGTCTTATGCCAAGCGCTTCAAGTTTTATTATTAAATCAGTAAGGAAATTTGTAGGCCCGCATAGGTAAAAGTCGGCGTTTAAATCGGCTACTTTTCGTTGAATGAGCTCTCCTGTAATTCGCCCTGTTTCATCGTAGTCTTCGCCAAGTGTATCCTGCTCGCTAGGCTGACTAAATAAGATATCCAGATGAAACCTATCATGCTGCTTTTCTAGAACCCGAATTTCAGGTAGCAAAGGTGCATGGGTACCATTACGAGCGCCATAAAAAAAATGAATCGAGGGCGCAACATTTGATTGGATCGCGGAATGTAACATGCTGACTAAAGGAGTGGCGCCAATGCCAGCACTGATTAATACCACTGGGCGGGTGGGAAATTTTAGTAGGAAGTCGCCATTAGGTTTTTTAGCCTGAATAATATCGCCAACTTGAATGGAATCGTGCAAATAGCGTGAGCCCAGACCATGGCTCTCACGTTTAACACTGATGCGATAGTGTTCGTCTGTTGGTGAGTTTGAAAGAGAATAAGTTCGTTCTGTAAGAGCATCTTGCGCAGATAAAGCGAGTTGTATTGGCAGGTATTGTCCTGCTCGAAAAACTGGCAGCGCGGTTTGATTGTGTGAAACGAGTTCGAACGAGGTGACATCGTCGCTTTCTACGACCTTTTTGGTGACCATTAGTCCACCTTTAATGCCTTCTGGTAAGCGCCAGCGCAATGGCAAAACACCGTCTAACTGTACTATTTTATCTATATCTATGTTCAATAATCGATGTGCGCCTTGGTACGCTCGTACTTTTTCTGAATCCCAATCTATTTTTGCTCGACCACTCAATTGCAATAAACTGCCTGTATCGAAGTCAATAAATAGTAATCCTATTAAAGGGTCTAACAGTAAATTCCCGATGGTGTTAAAGAAATTATTACCAGAATAATCAGGTATAACCAATTTATTATCATTAGAAATGGTTACAAATCCCGCGGCGCCACCACGGTGTGAAGCGTCCATCCCATAAGCTGATGGTTTGTTTTCATCGTGACTGTCTTCTGAATAGCCGCTGGCAATAAACAGAGTGTCTGCAGATGCGATCCATTTCTTCATAGAGGGTGTTAAGTGGCGATGCTGTGTAACAGATATTTTATTCTCATCAACATCGGTATGTTGCCATTCTCTTTCTGAAATGTACTGGGGACAATTTCCATAAGATTGAGAAACGGCGAAAGTGATGCCGCTTTTATCTGCCTTTGTTACTGAGCCACTCGCCCTGTTACGACGACGACTTTCTAATTCAATACCAATAAGGCCGATTTCAGCGCCATCTGTAAAAGCATGTTCAAGTGCATCGCCTTTGTTTGGTAAGGCTGAAAAATGTAAATGTGCCTTGTCTGGTGAAGAAATAAAGCCAATGTCCCCCGCCAACATGGTTACCCAAGGTAAGCCGTTCTTATCTCTAGCAGAAGCGATAATGAAAGGAAGTTGGCGAAAGAAATCACGGTGTTGTTCTGGAAAGAAAGGTCGAATGGCCCTCCCTCCCCAATGGGCAAGTGTTTCACGTGCGCCAACACGTTCTTGCGCTTGCTGTTCACCGATATGAAAAGGTGCATTAGGGGAAGTATTAAAGGCCATATATACCTCTGATATTGTATTAATAAATCATGACGAGGTGATTAAATTGCAATCAATTCAAGGCGAATGTTACCAGGGATTCGGCACATCATGTGTTGCAATCCACTTTCACCTAAATCTTCTGGCGCAAATTCGATGGTCACGTCATCGCGTGAACTTAGTTGTTCATGTAGTAATGCCAACGTCGTCGTGTCGGCAAGACGCAACGCAAAATGGTGTAGCCCAATATTTTCTCGACGATTAAAAGGCGTTGCTTTTTCGGGATTTTCTGCCTGCCAAAGTGTCAGCATGACGACACCATCAGTAACAAAAGCCGCTGGATACGATGGTACTTCTTGTACTTGTGTGAAACCTAATGCTTCTACAAAAAAGGCACTTGCCTCTTTAACGTCAGGAACAGTAAGACCAAGATGATGGATTCCTTGAGTATGTGCCATGTTTTTTTGCCTTCTAATTAGTTAAAAATTATAACCTTTGAAATCAAGGTTTAACGGTTATGTTATATTTCCTTTTCTAACCTGTAAAGATAAATTATAATGGTTAGTATGAGAGAAGATAAAAAAACCTTTATCCGAGTGGGAAATAATCTCGCTGTGGATTTTATCAATACGCAATTCTCCACCCATGAAAAAGTGGTGAATCAACTTGAGTGCCTGCAGGACTTGTTTCAGTGGGCGGCAGAAATGGAGGTGCCTTTAGAAAGTATTGATACCAATGCAAATATAGAAGATGTATGGCAGCTTAGGAGTAGTATAAAAACATTGGTTACTGCAAACACAGACAAGCAGGTATTGCCTGAAGATGCGCTCAGTGTGCTTAATAAGCATTTGCGCAATGCACCGCTTCAGCAGCAATTGTTAGTGGTTAACCAAGATATTTCATTGCAGCCTTTTGATAAAAAACTGTCGGTAGATAAATTGCTTGGAAAAGTAGCTTACGAAGCGGCCAATTTACTGACTTCGCCTCTTAGTCTTCATGTTAAACATTGTTCGAATGAAAAATGCATATTGATGTTTGTGGATACGTCTCGCTCGAAAAAACGGCGATGGTGTAGTATGGATATCTGTGGGAACCGCGCAAAAGCATCGAGCTTTTATCACGCACATAAAGAACAATAGTATTTCAAAATAAAGAGTTAGTAAGTGATCACTAACTCTTTAGTCTTCTATTAGAGATACTTGTGTAATGTTGATATGGTGAAAGCCGCTAGATCGGTATATATTTCGAAATGAAAGTCGATGGCTTTATATTGAGTCTCTCGGCCATTGCCTGTTAGTACAAGTACGGGCGAGCAGCCTCTTGCTTTGCCGGCTTGTAAATCTCTTAATGAGTCTCCTACCATGATGGCTGGCGTCGTTTCGAAAGACAAACCAAGCTGTGTTTCGATGGCTTCAATCATGCCGCTTTTTGGCTTTCGGCATGAGCAATTGTCATCTGGCCCATGTGGGCAATATTCAATACCAGCAATCGAACCGCCTTCTTTCGCGACGAGTGCTTTCATCTTATCGTGCATCGCGTTGAGTGTTGCTTCGTCGTAATAGCCTCGAGCAATACCAGATTGGTTTGTTACGACAAATACCTGAAAACCTGCTTTTGATAATGCCGCAATGGATTTAATACTACCTGGTAACGGAATCCATTCATCGACAGACTTTACATAAGCATCAGAATCTTGGTTAATCACACCGTCTCGGTCTAATAGAATAATGGGTTTTGTTTGCAGCATTGTGTTGATTACCTTTCTTTAAATGTACCTAGCCTTAAATATTAAGACGGATACAAACGTATCTAGTGGATTATTTTTCGTCACGAATGTCAGCAAAGCTTGCCTCATGACACGCTTTGCTTAAATCTTGTGGTGCAAGTCCGATGTCTAATCCTCGCTTTCCGCCGCTCACATAAATTTTTTCAAATGCCAGCGCACTGCTGTCTATGCAAGTTATCAGGCGTTTTTTTTGACCTATAGGACTGATACCGCCGACTAAATACCCTGTTAATCTTTCTGCTTCTTTCGGTTCTGCCATGCGTAACTTTTTCACACGCAAGGCCGCTGCCGCGCGTTTTAAGTTAAGCGTCCCTGTTACTGGGACGATGGCAACAAAGAAGCTTTTCTCATCGCTGACTAATAATGTTTTGAAAACAGTCGCAGGGTTTAAGTTGAGTTTTTCTGCGGCCTCTTCGCCAAAATTATGGCAATCAGCTTCATGCGCATATTCGTGAATAGTCACGGCAATATTGAGTTTCTTTAATAAATCGATAGCCGGAGTCATATACTTCTCTCTTGGTTATTTCTGCCAGAACATAGGCGTAAATAATACCAACAAGGTAAACACCTCTAAACGCCCTAATAGCATAGAAAAACATAACATCCATTTCGCTGGATCATTTACATCTGCGAACGTGTTCGAAACGGCGCCGAGCCCTGGACCTAAGTTGTTTAGCGTGGCAGCAACAGCAGACCATGCTGTTACTTGATCCATACCTGTTGCCATTAAGCCAATCATTAAGACGACATACACTAAAAGGTAAGCGGAAAAGAACCCCCAGACGGCGGAGACCACACGCTCAGGAATGGCCTTGCCACCCACTTTGACAGGGATGACCGCATTAGGATGCACCAGACGCTGTATTTCTCGAACCCCTTGCTTGAGGATTAATAAGATACGAATCACCTTCATACCGCCCCCTGTCGAGCTGGCACAACCACCGGCAAAGGAAGTTACAATTAATAAGAAGGGTAAAAAATGTGGCCACGTCGAGAAATTGGAGGTACTAAAACCAGACGTCGTTGCAATTGAAACACTTTCAAAGACGGCATAGCGTATTGACGTTCCCCAATCATAGGTGGATGTCATTGCTAATACGAAGGTCGATAGCGTGATAGTACAAGCCAAAATAAACAGAAAGAAACGGGCTTCTGGGTCGAGCAAATAATGCAATACGCTTTTATGTCGCCACGCATGAAAATGAAGAGCAAAGTTAAATGCAGAAACGACCATAAAGAAAGTCGCGATCATTTCAATTGGAACACTATTAAAGTAACCAATACTGGCATCATGTGTAGAAAAACCACCGATGGCGACTGTTGAGAAGCTGTGACAAATCGCATCGAATAAACTCATTCCAGCAGCCCAATAACCTAATGCACAAAGACAGGTTAACGTTGCGTAGATGTACCACAGCGCTTTGGCTGTTTCGGCAATACGAGGAGTAAGCTTGGTATCTTTTACTGGGCCAGGTGTTTCTGCCCGATAAAGCTGCATACCACCAATGCCTAGCATAGGCATGATTGCCACGGCCAGAACGATAATCCCCATACCGCCTAACCAAGTTAACAGTTGACGATAAAAGAGAATGGATTCGGGTAAGCCATCAATGCCCGTTAAAATGGTTGCCCCTGTTGTCGTCAACCCGGAGATGGATTCAAACAAAGCATCAGTAAAGGAAAGGTCTGGTGTGTCAGCTAAAAAGAATGGTACTGATCCAAAAAATCCTAGGACTGTCCAAAACAGAACAGTAATCAAAAAGCCATCACGTATTTTTAGCTCCCCGCGGTGATTGCGCACAGGAAACCAAAGGAGAAAACCACCGATTAAGTTAATGCCCATGGCATAAACAAAGGAATCTAAAACGCCATCAGAATAAATTAAAGAGACAATCATAGGCGGAATTAAGGAGAGGCTAAACACCATAACCAATAAACCAATAACGCGTAAAATTACTTTAATATGCATAGCTGCTTCCTAGCACCAGATTCTCTTGAATCTGGTTTGATTAAATCACCTAGCTGAAGGTCTTTTTATTTTCAGCGCCCTCCCATGTCTCGGGCGGATTTCCTCGTGATGGAAAAGATAGTTAATGACGCTTAACGTTATTCGGTCTTTTGGCTAAAAGAAAGTTAATCCTACTTGGAACAATTGCTCAACGGCTGGAATCTGTTTCTTATTCGATACAAAGATGATGACATGATCCTCAGCTTGAATGACAACATCCCCAGTGGCGAGAATAATTTCATCACCTCGAACAACCGCGCCTATGGTTGCACCTTCTGGTAAATTGATTTTGGCAATACTACGACCGACTACTTTAGAGGATCGGAAATCACCATGAGCAACAGCTTCTAATGCTTCAGCAGCGCCTTTGCGCATTGAGTGTACGTTTACTACGTCGCCACGACGAATATAACTGAGTAACGAACTGATGGTTGTTTGCTGAGGGGAAATTGCAATGTCGATCATACCTTCCTGAACGATATCAACGTACGCAGGGTTATTGATAATGGTCATTACCGTACGTACTCCCAAAACTTTGGCCAGCATTGAAGACATGATATTGGCTTCATCGTTGTTGGTCAGCGCACAAAATACATCGGTTGATTCGATATTTTCTTCTAATAATAATTCTTTTTTCGAAGCATCACCGTTAAGCACAATGGTGTTATCTAGGTTTTCAGAAAGATAACGGCAGCGTTCTAAATCTCGTTCTATGATTTTTACACGGTATTCTTTTTCAAGGCTATGAGCTAAACGCTCACCGATGTTACCGCCACCGGCAATAATAATTCGTCGATAAGGCGTATCTAACGGGCGCAGTTCACTCATTACATCTAACACATCACGTTGTGGCGTTAGAAAGAAAACCTCGTCATTGGCACGAATACAGGTATTACCGTCTGGTTTTATAGATTTACCATCGCGATAAATGGCCGCAATTCGAGTCTGGATTGACGGCATATGTTCGCGTAAATAGCTGATAGGTTGATCAATAAGAGGACCTCCCTTTTCTGCTTTTACAACAACAAGCTGGACTTTACCTTCTGCAAATTCCATCACTTGAAGTGCACCAGGATAACGAATCAATCTGCTTAAATGTTTTGTTACTTCCTTTTCTGGACTGATACGAACATCGATTGGTAATGCTTGGTCGTTAAACAGTTGCGGGTAATTAGCGTAGGCGCTTGAGCGAACACGGCCAATTTTTGTTGGCGTTTTAAATAAGGTATGCGCAACTTGGCAAGCCACCATGTTGGTTTCATCATGGTTACTTACCGCGATTAACATATCAGCATCATTACAACCTGCTTGCTCCAATACGGCAGGATGCGAGCCACTGCCTTCGACAGTCTGAATATCCAAACGATCCTGAAGCTCTCTTAGGCGCGTTAGATCAGGATCAATAACGGTAATGTCATTGTCTTCGTTAGCAAGGTTTTCAGCGAGCGTTGCGCCAACTTGGCCAGCCCCGATAATGATGATTTTCATATTTTGCCTTAGAGCGCGATCTTAAATCATTGCTCTTTTTTAGTTGTTCTTGTTGGCTCTCATGAGCGCTAATAATGATCTTGATTTACCCTACATGGTAGGCTGTATTTTAAAGACTTCAAACTAATACTTTAATGACATTTGTGAAATATTTAAAAAATTAAGCTTTAAATAGTCATATAGAGGGAAAGTAAGCATGAGCCTTAAAAAATGCTCAGACAGTTTGTGTGTTTCATGTGAAACAATTGCCCGAGCATTTTTTAAGTTGTCGAATCTAAACGATTCTTTTCTTCGATTTAGTGTTCTGTGTTACTTAGCTGTTTTTTTGGATCAGGCAATAATAGAAGCCGTCGTGTCCCTTAAGTGTTGGGAATAATTGACGCCCATGAGAAACAGCAATGCCCCACTCTGTATTTATGGATGGATTTAAAGCGTTCATAACCACCTCTTTAGCATCAGCATGAGACGCTAAGAAATCAGCAATTTGCAGTTCGTTTTCTTCAGGCATTAAAGAGCAAGTCGCATACAAAAGATGGCCGCCTGTTTTCAGTGTGCTCCAGACCTTATCCAAAATAACTTTTTGAATGGCAATGAGCTCTTCAATGTCGACAGGTTTTCGATTGATCTTAATGTCTGGGTTCCGACGAATAACACCGGTTGCAGAACAAGGTACATCAAGAAGGATTTTGTCGAATGACGTACCATCCCACCAAGCATCCAAATCCCCTGCATCGGCGCATTGTAAGTTTGCCATTAATCCAATACGTTCTAGATTGGCTTCGATTTTTTCTAAACGCCACGGTTCTAACTCAACGGCGGTTAAGTCGAGTGTTTCTTCTGCGTCTTGTGCCGCAGCAGCAAACTCAAGCAGATGGCCTGTTTTGCCCCCCGGCGCGGCACACGCGTCTAAGACGTGTTCGCCAAGGCTTGGAGCCAAAATATGTGCAGCCAGCTGAGCTGATTCGTCTTGAACGCTGGAAAAGCCTTCATCGAATTCAGGTAACTCATTTACTCTAACGGCAGATCTTAGGTACAAAGAAGAAGGTGAAAGTAACCCTTCTTCTGAATCTATACCCTTCTCAGCCATTTGAGTCTTGTATGTTTCACGTGAAACTTGGCTTTCGTTTACGCGAATGCACATTGGAGGATGCGCATTACTGGCTTCGATTATTTGTTCGAACTGTTCTGGCCAATGTTTCTTAAAGCGTTTCACTAACCATTTTGGCTGGTTGTATTCCACTGATGGCATGGCTTCAAGTGTCTCAACAATGTCGTCTGCTTCGCGTTGGTAGCGGCGCAGTACGGCATTGATCAACTTGGTCGCCCAGTCTTTCTTTAGTAAACGGCAGGCTTCAACGGTTTCATTTACCGCAGCATGATCTGGCGTATTCATGTAGCCAAGCTGGTATAAACCAATCAACAGAGCGGCATAAAGATCCATGTCCTTCTCTTCGAACGGATGGTTCAACAGGTGCAGAGCAATACTGTTTAATAATGGGAACTGACGGCAGACACCAAAGCACAATTCCTTTAGAAGCGGGATGTGCTCGCTGGCAACATCGTGTTGGTGACGTGCTAGCTGAGTGCTAAGGGAACCTTGTTGTAACAAGACATTAGTAACAACTTGAATCGCGACTTGGCGAGCGCTGTGTTGGATTGAAGGGACATCTGTTGGTTTCATTATAATTACTCTACTAAGCCGAAGCGTTGGCCAATTTGTAAGGCCGCTTTGTGTTTACCGTTTAAGGCATCTTGTACTTTTATGCGCTTGCCGCCGGCAAACTGTACGTCCGTGATTCGAATGCAGCCTTGCCCTGTTGCAACAATAACACCCTCTTTACTGACGACTAGAATCTCACCCGGTGTTGCGCTATCGGATTCGACGCTGGTCAATTCTGCCGCATGAATTTTCATTACGCCTTCGCTGCTTTGAGTGAAAGCAGACGGCCAAGGAGACAAACCACGCACCAGACGTTCGATGAGCTCTGCTGATTGTGACCACTGAAGCTCTCCTTCTTGCTTGGTGAGTTTAGCGGCATAGTTACTTAAACTGTCATCCTGTTTCTCTGCAACAAGCTCGCCTTTTTTGAGTTTCTCCAATGCTTCAACCAATGCTACGCCACCGAGTTTAGCTAGATGATCGTGCAAGCTTGACGAAGTATCTGTTGGCTTGATATCGCAATAAGCTTTCAGCAGCATATCACCTGTGTCTAGCCCAACATCCATTTGCATAATAGTGATGCCAGTCGTTTCATCCCCAGCGATGAGCGCACGATGTATAGGTGCAGCCCCACGCCAGCGAGGCAAGATGGAACCATGGACGTTAAGGCAACCTAACTTTGGCGTGTCGAGTACGGCTTTCGGTAAAATAATCCCATAAGCCGCGACTATCATAATGTCGGCGTTGAGTGCCTCAAGAGCGGCCTTGTCTTCTTCCGATTTAAAGTTAACTGGTTGGAATACTGGAATATCATGCTCAAGCGCCAATTGTTTAACTGGGCTCGCTACTAACTTATGACCACGGCCAGCGGGACGATCTGGCTGCGTGTAAACGCCAACTAACTGATAGTGATTTTGTTCTTGGCTATCTAATAAAGCTTGAAGACTGATGGCGGCAAATTCGGGTGTGCCTGCAAATACAATACGAAGTGGAGAGGTGGTCATTTTGTTTCCTTAACGAAAAAATCAGGCCGAAGCCTGATTTACTCAACGGGTATTCATTTGTTCAACGGTAACCTTTCTTTCAGTACTCTCGCACTTCAGAAAAGCTTGGCATTGAAGCGAAAACAATCAGCTTTAAGGTTTCGCTGCGTTTTTCTGCGCTTTGACTAATTTCGTTTTAATGCGATTTCGTTTTAATGGTGATAGGTAATCTACCATTAGTTTGCCGTCTAAATGATCTACTTCGTGTTGTACGCAAACGGCCATTAGCTCATCTACTTTCATTTCAAACGGTTTTCCGTGTCGATCTAACGCTTTGACGACAACTTCCGCTGCACGGTAAATATGTTCATAAAAACCAGGCACGGATAAACAGCCTTCTTGGTACTCATTAGGCTCATCGTTGATTACTTCAAATTCAGGGTTAATGAACACAATAGGCTCACTATGATCTTCTGAGAAGTCCATCACAACAAGGCGATGATGGTAATCAACTTGCGTTGCAGCTAGACCTAAACCTTTATCTTCGTACATGGTTTCTATCATGTCATCGATTTGGATTTGTAGTGCATCGGTAAATTCGGTAATAGGTTTTGCGACTTTACGTAGGCGCGGGTCTGGGTATTCTAGTATAGTTAAAACGGCCATGATCTTTTCCAATATGTCTTTTATTCGTCGGCCGAGACGCTTTTGGTCTCGACTCTTTGTCTTAGCTATATTGTAACGCAAGTCATCAAGATGGGCATTGCTGAGATGTCGGTTTTTTAAGCAATTCTAATAAATCGGCTTAATAGTATTAACCTATCCTAGACTTTTCATGGTGAAAGTGGGATTTTTAAATGAGACCAAGGAATGGTCTGTTTACAAATTATTGTTATATCTATTTTATTGAATGGCAAGGATGCACACAATATGACAACTTCTTCGCGTTTGATCGGTGGGCTCAGTCAAGAGAATTGGCTGTGTTTGAGTTTTTTGACGGGTATAGGTCCTTCCCGACTTTCTCGGTTGTTTACTTATTTTGATCAGTTGGATCAGTCCCATGAGTGGGATTTATTTTCTGATGAACAGACCGTTGATGATTTACCCGATACCATTGTCTATGAGCTGCTAAGGCAATTGAAATGGCCTGAGGTGACAGCTCGTGAAGCGATGGCGTATCTAGATCATGGCACTTTATCTGAAGAACAAACTCAAAAAAAACAAGTCAGTTTAGAATGGCTTGAAGCCGATGCTCATCACCTCTTACTGCAAAGCGACCCTGCTTATCCTAGCGATTTAAAAGAGATAGCTGTAGCGCCCGCATTCCTTTATGTCGATGGTGACTTAACCAGTTTTTCCTATCCCAAATTAGGTATTGTCGGCGCGCGGCATTGTACTGGATATGGACGTGAAGCGACTCGACAATTAGCGAGCCAGTTATCGCACCGGGGCATTGCTATTGTCAGTGGTGGTGCAAGAGGTATTGATACTGCCGCTCACCAAGGTGCTTTAGAGGCACAATCAACACCCACTATTGCCGTAATGGGAACCGGTTTACTAAACCACTACCCAAAACAAAATAAGGCATTGTTTCAAGATATTTTATTGCATGGCGGGTGTTTGGTTAGTGAATACCCTTTAATGACAGATGTTCGTCCTCATCTTTTTCCACCTAGAAATAGAATTATTAGTGGTCTGAGTTTAGGTATTCTTGTTACTGAAGCATCTCCAAAAAGTGGATCTTTGATCAGTGCAAATTATGCGGTGCAACAGAACCGTGATGTTTTTGCTTTACCTGGTCGAGTTAAAGATATTCAGGCCGAAGGTTGCCATCAGTTGATACGCCAAGGAGCGATACTAGTTCGTCACGTGGAAGATATTTTGGAGGAAATCCTACCCTACTCTAACGAGGAAACTGGCAATAACAAGAAGGCTTTAATGGTTAAAAAGAAGGCAAATGTTTCACGGGAAACATCTATAAAACAACCAAGTTCTAATAAAGAGGTCGTGGAGTCTTTGATCGAAGAGCCTAAAATGAACCCCCTTCCTTTGCATTTATCCGCAAGTGCTCGTGCCATAGTGAAGGTGCTAGAGGTTGAAGCGCAAGCTATGGATTTCGATTCACTTATACGACACACTCAGATAAACGCCGCTTCAATGATGCAAGCGCTTATGGAGCTGGAATTAAGTCAATGCATCGAAAATAAAAACGGTGCTTACATGCGGTGCTGAAAAGCCTGTAATATATGATGTCTATTGAATGGGCTACTCTGTACCACTAAACATGTCTTTTTTGAGTTGTTTAATGTCTCGGCGTTCTTTCTTGTTCGGCTTATGGTCGGACATAATACGACCACCAAAGGATTTGTGTTCGAGAGCTTTCTTTTCGCGTTTCTCAATAGACTCTGATGTTTCTTCGTACAAGAGTTGTGCTTCTGGTGCTCCGCGGCGTTGTCCGCTGATGGTTTTGATCTCGATGGTTTTTTCATCCCAACCAAGACGTAAGCCAATAAGCGCTCCCACTTCTACGTTACGACTGGCTTTGCCCTTACTACCGTTGTAAGAAACCTTGCCGCCGTCTATCGCATCTTTGCAAAGAGAGCGAGTTTTAAAAAATCGTGCGGCCCAAAGCCATTTATCTAGACGTACTGCTTGTGATGCTGGTTGTTTTTCTGCTTTACTCATAAGTTACGTATTAACCCAATTTTGATTATTGTCATGTTCGAGGCTGTTATGCGGGATGTAAATCATCACCCTATTTTCCAAGCGTTACAAAAAATAATACACGATGCTGCTGATGTGATCATGGAAATTTATCAGCGTGCTGATTTAGGCATTGAGCAGAAATCAGACCATAGTCCGGTAACGGCGGCTGATATTGCAGCACATCAAACCATCTTAGCGGGTTTATATGCCATGGCGCCAGAGGTGCCCGTTTTATCAGAAGAAGGCGTAGTCCCTTTTGAAGAGCGCTCTCAATGGCCACTATTATGGATAGTTGATCCTTTAGATGGCACTAAAGAATTTATTAAACGCAATGGTGAATTCAGTATTAATATTGCGTTGGTTGAAAATGGCGTGCCAATCATTGGCATGGTCTATTTACCAACGACATCTGAAGGTTACTTTGGCGTTACTAAAAGTTGGCGAGGGTTGCCTCTTGGGGCAGTTAAATGGCATGGCAAGGATATTGAGCCTATTAGTGTCCGCAAACCTAATACGCCGTTAATAGCAATGACGAGTCGTAGCCATGGTCCCTCTCTTCCTGTTGCATTAAAACAAGATTTGAAAAACATCTATGAATCGGTACGTGAAATTCCCAAAGGGAGCTCTATTAAGGCATGTCGTATTGCCGAGGGTGTTGCAGATTTACATCTACGTCGTGGGCCAACGAGTGAATGGGATACCGCAGCACAACAAGCGATAGTCGAAGCTGCCGGAGGTATGTTGGTATCGTCAAAAGGCAAACCATTTAAATATAACCAAAGAGAGTCACTGCTTAATGGCCATTTCTTCGTATCAGGGCCAGAAATTGCACCTAATGTGTTGGCTTGGTATCAGCAAAGAAATTCTGATGAAGAAGAGTAATCACTCGATTACTCTTCTAGTTGGCGTTAATCAGGTTTAGTTTTTTAACATTTATCTGAGACAATTTTAGTGTCTTGAATTGCCAAATTGATTCTATTAAAAATGCGTGATTGGGCGCGTTTTAAAAAATCTCTTTGTAATGGCTGAGTGATGGAACGAGCAATGGCGACTGTTCCTACTAACGAGACAACGGTTTCTTCCGCAAGGTCTTTTACATCACCTGTACTGCCTTGTTTTTTAAGAATGATCGTTAGCCTATCTACCAGACTATCAAAGCATGCTTGGTAGGCCTTGCGAACCTTTTCTTCTTTGTGTGCTGCATCAGTGACCAAAAACTCTAATGGGGATGGAGAGTCACCGCTATTTCTTGTCCAGCTAAGATATCGAGTGAGGAGTGCTTTAATATGAGTCTCTTTATTCTCCGATTGCTTCTCTCTGCGTGCCCAAAATGAATGGGAGGCAGCAAGTTGCAATGCGGCTTCATATAGACTGCTTTTACCCGAGAAATGAGCATAAAAAGCCCCATGAGTCATGTTGGCCTTTTTCATGATTTGATCTAGCGTAACGCGGTCAAATCCATAGGTACAAAATAACTTGGCGGCCGTTTGCAAAATTCGCTGACGGGTTTGTTCTTTGTGCTTTGGCGTGTAAGGCATATTTAGTCTCCTAAATATTATCTTGATCATATATAGCACTACTCTAACATGGCATGTTTCCTTGAGTCGAAAGTAAACGAGGTTTTCTTATGTCAATCAAGCAAAGAATTGTTATCACAGGCATGGGCTTGGTATCTCCTTTAGGCTTGGGAGTGAATGCTGTCTGGGATCGCATTACCAAAGGTGAATCTGGTATTCGCCGCATAGCCCTGCAAGGATCTGAGGCATTATCAACCCAGATAGCAGGACAAGTACCGAGTCATATCGAACAAGAAAATGGTCTAAACGAAGCCGACTATATGACGCCAAAAGAGCGTAAACGCATCGATTTATTTACCTTGTTTGCATTAGCCGCAGCCGACGAAGCATTGACGCAAGCAAATTGGTTTCCAACATCGGATGAAGACAAAGAAGCGACGGCGACCATTATTGGCACTGGCATCGGTGGTTTGCCAGCATTAACAAATGCTCAAAAAATATTGGACGCGCAAGGGCCAAGACGTTTGTCGCCATTTACGGTACCCTCTTTTTTAGCCAATTTAGCGGCTGGGAATGTCTCAATCAAATATGGTTTCAAAGGCCCTTTAGGTACGCCAGTGACAGCCTGTGCTGCGGGTGTTCAGGCGATTGGCGATGCGGTCCGTATATTGTTGACTGGTGAAGCAAAAGTGGCGTTAGCAGGCGGTACAGAAGCCTGTATTGATCCATTGTCATTGGCAGGCTTTGGTGCGTTGAAAGCTTTGTCTACATTGAATGAAGCGCCAGAGCACGCATCGCGACCGTTCAGTAAGGACCGTGATGGTTTTGTCATTGGTGAAGGTTCTGGTCTATTGGTGATTGAAACTTTGGAGCACGCGTTAGAGCGTGGTGCCACACCACTTGTTGAAATTGTCGGTTACGGCACCAGTAGCGATGCTTATCATTTAACGTCTGGTCCTGAAAGTGGCGAAGGCGCCGCGCGTGCAGTGAAGCAAGCGCTGAAAATGGCGAATCTGGAGCCAAGTAAAATAGGCTACGTGAACGCCCATGCAACCTCGACGCCTGTGGGCGACCGTAGTGAAATTAACGCCCTACGGAGTATTTTTGGTGAAGGCATTAAAGACGTCGCAATCTCATCGACCAAATCGGCAACAGGTCACTTATTAGGTGCCGCTGGCGGGATTGAAAGTATCTTCAGTGCGCAAGCTATCTTGACCTCTACTCTTCCGCCCACCTTGAACTTGCGTGAGCCAGACGAAGGTATGGAAGACTTAGACCTAGTGCCACTAGTGGCGCGTAAAAAAGACGTGGAATATGTACTTTCAAACGGCTTTGGATTTGGTGGTGTCAACGCAGCATTGATTCTGAAACGCTATAAAGCATAAATTAATAAGTAAGTGTGTACTTACTTATTGTATGCGTTAATTGATCAAAGGCGACTCATTGAGTCGCCTTTTTTGTGTTCATACATCAGAGTAGAAAAGTAAAGGCGGATAACGCTCGCCTTCTTTTAAGCGGTATAAGAGAATACTTGGCACAGATGAATATAAAGCAGAGGAATGAGTTGCCATGAGCGCAAAAAATTACTCATTGGGTCAAGTCGGCGATTATGAGATAAAGCAATTAAAGGTGTTTAAAACTGTGGTGGATTGCGGTGGTTTTTCGGCGGCAGAAACGGCGTTGAACATCGGTCGCTCAACCATCAGTTTGCATATATCCAACTTAGAATCGCGTCTAAACTTGGTGCTTTGTAAGCGTGGACGTGGCGGCTTTTCTTTGACTGAAGAAGGCGTTGTGATTTATCAAATGACAGAGAATTTATTGGATTCTTTGGATGCTTTTCGAACCACGGTGAACAATCTTAATGCTAGTCTGACTGGGAAATTAAGAATCGCTTTATCTGATAAGGTGAGTTTGGACCCTCGTAGCCATTTTCCAGAACTGATTGAACGTTTTTCTAATGAAGCCCCAGAAGTCTCTATCACGACCAATGTGGCGTCTATGTCGAATATCGAACGTATGATACTCAATGATGAGGCTGATATAGGCTTTATTCCCTACCATCGTAAGCTAGAAGGCTTGGATTATATCCACCTTTATCGTGATGTTTGTTATTTGTATTGTGGCAGTGATCACCTATTAGCGAGCATGTCAGAGGCAGAGCAAGACAGCACAGCGGATCTCTATCCGGCGACTCACGCAGGATTGAAACCCCATGAAGCGATCAGTAATCAGATTGCGAGGATGAATATGACCGCCGTGTCTTACTTCTACGACAGTCGTCTTGCGCTGATTTTGTCTGGTAAATACATTGGTTTTTTACCTGACTTGTACGCCCAGCCTTATGTTGAACAAGGCAAGATAGTAAAAGTAGCGCCACAACATCGCTCTTATACGTTAGGCGTAGCGGTCATCTGCAAAAAGTCATCTCAACCTAATAAACCACAAGAACTGTTTCTTAATCTTCTTACACAAGCCTTTCAAGAGTTAAACGCCGCGCCTTATTAATCGCGAGCCTGTTAAAAGCAAAAAAATCGCTGTATCAAAGGATACAGCGATAATAGGAGGCAAAATCATTATTAACAACGAAGCCTAGTTTTAGCTTCGTTGTTCTTCTGTTTTTTAAACAAGTTCAGCAAAGCAACGTTTAAAGATCGCCATGCCTTCTTCAATAATGTCAGTTTCGATGGTCAGTGCCGGCAAGAAACGAATGACGTTGCCGCGAATACCACAAGACAAAAGCACCAAACCATTTTCAGCGGCTTTAGCGGACAGATTTTTTGCCATTTCCGGATAAGGTTTATTTACATCTCCATCGTGTACAAGTTCCACCGCGATCATGGCACCGGCATTACGAATATCGCCAATAATGTGTGGGTATTCCGCTTGAAGACCTTGTAAATGCTCTACAAATTGATTGCCTATTTGTGTTGCTCGAGTGCACAGCTGTGCTTCTTCGATGATATCAAAAACAGCCAAAGCAGCGGCACAGCCGACAGGAGAACCACCATAAGTACCTCCTAAACCTCCAGGAATTGGCGCATCCATTATTTTTGCTTTACCAACAACCGCGGCTAGAGGGTAGCCTCCAGCAATACCTTTTGCTGTTGTCATCAGATCCGCTTCGATGCCTGCTTGCTCGTGGCAGAACATAGTCCCAGTTCGTGCAAAACCAGACTGTATTTCATCTAGAATTAATAATATGCCATGTTTATCACACAGTTTACGAAGCGTTTGTAAGAAGCTTGCAGACGCTTGGTAGAAACCACCTTCACCCTGCACTGGTTCGATAATGATTGCGGCAACACGGGCAGGCTCAATATCACAAAGAAAGCGTTCTTCTAGGTCAGTAAGTGCTTGCTCTTCAGTGATACCAAGGTAGTCATTTGGATAAGGAATATGATAAATATCGCTTGGAAAAGGTCCAAAGCCAATTTTATATGGATTCACTTTTCCTGTTAGACCCATGGTCATATTAGTACGACCATGAAAGCCACCATTGAACGCAATCACACCAGGACGTCCCGTGTAAGCGCGAGCGATTTTAACGCAGTTCTCTACCGCTTCTGCACCAGTAGTGACAAACATGGACTTTTTCGGTGTATCACCAGGAGCCACTGCATTTAACTTTTCAGCCAAAATCACAGCTGATTCATAAGGCGTAATTGTTAAGCAGGTGTGAGTGAAGCGTTCAAGCTGTGCTTGCACCCCCGCTTTTACTTTAGGATGGTTATGACCTGTGTTGACGACGGCAATACCGGCACCAAAATCAATATGGCGCTTGCCTTCAACATCCCAAATTTCCGAATTTAGAGCATGGTCAATATAAATAGGAGCCATGTTGCCTTGACCACGAGCGATCGCACTGTCTTTGCGTTTTTGTAAATCTGCGTTGTTCATTTTAACTTTCACCTTTTAGAGTATGCTCAATAATCGAAATGCGGCGTGTGATACGCGGCCTCTACTTATTAAATAGGATAAATTAGTGGTACTAATGGAATGGCTTAAGCCAAACCGCCCATACACATATATTTAATTTCAACGTATTCATCGATACCGTATGAAGAACCTTCACGACCACTGCCAGACTCTTTTACACCACCAAATGGCGCAACTTCAGTGGAAATAAGACCTTCATTAATGCCGACCATGCCGTATTCCAAGGCTTCAGAAACACGCCAAATACGCGCGATATTTTGGGAATAGAAGTACGAAGCCAAACCAAAAGGGGTATTGTTTGCCATAGCAACGGCTTCTTCTTCCGTTTTAAACTTAAATAATGGCGCGACCGGACCAAAAATCTCATTAGAGAAAATGTCCATCTTGTCAGTGACGCCGGTCAAAATGGTTGGCTCAAAAAAGCGTTCGCCGACGCTGGATTTAGCCCCACCAATAATCGCCTTCGCCCCTTTTTCGATCGCGTCGTTGACGAGCGTCTCAACTTTTCCGATGGCCGCATTATTGATTAATGGACCGATAGCTACGCCCTCTGAAAAGCCATCTCCTGTTTTGAACTCCGCCACTCGCTTCGCTAATTTCTCAGCAAAGGCATCGTAAACACCTTCTTGGATCAATAAGCGGTTAGCACATACACAGGTTTGACCTGCATTACGGTATTTAGAAGCAATCGCTCCTTCTACTGCTGCGTCTAGATCAGCGTCATCGAAAACGATAAAAGGTGCGTTGCCACCGAGTTCCATCGACGTGCGTTTTACCGTTTGTGCGCATTGAGAAAGCAGTAACTTCCCTACTGGTGTTGAGCCTGTAAAAGACAATTTACGCACCGTAGGATGACCTGTTAGGACGCCACCAATGGCTTTCGCATCGGTACCCACAACAACGTTTAACACACCGGCTGGAATGCCTGCTTGATGCGCAAGTTCCGCTAAAGCAAGCGCGGATAAAGGCGTTTCATCAGACGGTTTGATGACGATCGCACAACCCGCAGCCAAGGCTGGCCCTGCTTTACGAGTGATCATTGCGATTGGAAAGTTCCACGGCGTAATCGCCGCAACCACACCAATAGGTTGTTTGATAGTCAATACGCGTTTGTCTTTGGCAAAGGTAGGAATAGTATCGCCATTTAGACGACGGGCTTCGTCGGCGAACCAGTCAATGAAGGACGCGCCGTACAATACTTCGCCTTTTGCTTCTGCAAAGGGCTTACCTTGTTCTAATGTCATGAGCGTAGCGAGGTCATCTTGATTGTCTAGAATCAGTTGATTCCAGCGGCGCATTAACGTCGCACGTTCTTTAGCCGTACGAGCTTGCCATTCTTTTTGAGCCACGGCAGCGGCTTCAACCGCTTGCGTTGTCTCTTGCGCGCCCAAATCTTGCACATCAATCAGGTGTTCGCCATTTGATGGATTGATAATTGCAAAGGTCTTACCTGATGCCGAAGGCACCCATTCGCCACCAATATAAGACTGGCTTTTAAGAAGAGTTGGCTGTGTTAACTGTACTGACATAAATGACTCCAAACTCGCTGCGGAGAATTGTTGTAAAGTGCCGTTAAGGTAGTAATAACCGCGTTCTTTGATAGTAGATAAAGCGCTGGAATAGAAAAATGAAAAGCTATCAACGCAATGTTTGAAGTTTCTCAAACATTGTGATCAAAAAACAATCAAACATAAGTGGTCTTCTTTGTTTTTGATGACTTTTTACTAAAAGTATCCGTTCAAAGCCCAATACTACAAAAGTGGTTGTAGATGTATCTTTCTGGTTTTAATGTGAATCAACTGGTTTATATCGTCGCCAAATATCGCGAGGAATCTGATGAAAACAACAATGATGGGTAAAATTTTGGAGAGGATTAATTGAATAATAGGTCTGCTTTGTAGACCTTAGTGAGTAGGTTTTGAATTGACTCACTAAGGGGCAATAGCCGTAGTCGCTGGTAAAGTACGCTTACCTTTAGAAAAGACTAAACCCTCAGCATGAGGACTTATTGTCAGATATTGGTTTTAGTTTTGATGATTAAGTGATTGTTACTTAATCTAATTCTTAAGTTTTAAAAGATCATTATAAAGTGTTTTTGGAATGTCTACGGCATTTCTAACTAGGTTCCGCTCACGTGCTTGATAGCGACGTTGTGATGGTAGACGAGCACCTTGTTCAATAATATCGGCAAACAAACGCTCCGCTCTATCATTATTGGCTGGGACATTACCGCCGCTTAATAGATTAGGGTCAAAAGCGATAATAATTTCTCCATGATACGGCGCCTCAGGTTGTCCGTTAGCGGCTTCCATGCTCTCTTTACTGGTTAAATCATCAATTAAAGGGCCGGCGAGCAGCTCGATCATAATCGACAACGCCGAGCCTTTATAATCCCCAAACGTCAGCATGGAGCCATCCATCGCGGCTTGTGCGTCTGTGGTTGGATTACCGTCTTTATCAATCGCTACGCCCTCAGGAAGTGGTTTTCCAGCTCGGCGATAAAGTTCTATTTCACCGCGTGCGAATTGGCTGGTGGCAAAATCAAACGTAAATGGATTCGTTCCTTGGCGCGGCCAACTAAAGGCCAGCGGATTGGTGCCAAGCGTACCGCGTTTTCCGCCTGCAGGTGCGACCCATGCATGGCTAGGTACCATCGCCAAACCGGCTAACCCAACGGCTGACAGTTTCTCAACTTCAGGCCATAAGGCAGAGAAGTGGAAGCAATGGTTAATCGCCAACGCCGCAATCCCATTCTTTTTCGCTTTTTCAATCAATAATGGCAAGGCGGCATCCAGCGCCAATAATGAAATACCACCGCTTGCATCAGCTTTTACGACAGATGGCGCGGCATCCACGATCGTTGGTTTGGCCGAGCCGCTAATACGGCCGATTTTCATACTTTGGGTACACATGAGAAGACGAAATAGGCCATGAGAATGACAGTCGTCTTGCTGGCAAGCCGCGATGACATCGGTAATAGACTTAGCGTGATCGTCACTGAAACCGTTGTCCATTAGAATGCTTTCGCTTAGTTCTCGTACTTCTGCCAAGCTCAGAGTGATGGTATCGCTCATGCCTTTCTCCATTAATGATGAATGTTTATTGAATGGCGCTTATTATAAAAATCCATTTATCGTTTTCTTGCAAGATAGCAGATTACGACCGACACGGGTAATCGTTAGAATGGCTAGTATTAATATTTTGTGATTAGGGTGGAGCGGTGTCTTTTTCTTACTTAGAACAATTTATGCAGCAGTGGAAGGTGTATTTAAAGCAACATTTTAAACGTTGTGGGTTGAGCTACGTCGAAGTAGAAGGTGATGATCAGCTGGATATTAAAGCGAATTCGTTGACTTATTTTGCTTGTTTACGGACGACCTCTCAATCTATCTTTAATATGGATGAATCACGGGATGAGCTTGCTTGGATTATGCTTGAGAAACAGTTAAAGGCGCTGGCGAAGAAGGCCGAGATAGGCGCGTCTAATCTCGTTTCTAAGCTGTATATTGAAGAGACTCAAATCTTGATCCGTCTGAATTTTAGTTACGATAATGAGCAGCATATTATCTATGTGGGTTAGCATCAAAGAGCGAGTAGAGGCTGGTGAGAAGGCTAAGAAACGTCTCTAGCAGCCATTGAACGTACAGACGCGATTTCGGCCGGTCTGTTTGGCTTTGTAAAGCGCAGTGTCGGCTTCTCGGAGCAATTCATCAATATAACAATGCATCCCGAAGCTGAAAGTCACTCCAAGAGACACTGTGTAATAAATCGTTTGCTTATCATGGCTGGATAAGCCATCTGCCGCGAGTGATTCACGTAGAGATTCTGCAATTTCTAGGGTGGTTGCTCGGTCGGTATCGGGTAATAAAATAGCGAATTCTTCACCACCAATACGCCCTAATACCGCACTCTCTGGCAGGTTAACAAGGCTGTTTCGAGCCAGATGCTGTAATACTAGATCACCGTGGTCATGACCATGAATGTCGTTTATTTTCTTGAAGTGATCAACATCCATCATCAACAATGCACAGTTTTCTTTCTCTATCGATGCTTGTTTAAGCATGGCGTTACTGAGTTCAAAAAAAGAGCGGCGATTGCTGAGCTCTGTTAAATAGTCAATGTTTGCGCGCCGTTCCAGCTCTTGGTGCGCGTTGTGGTTTTCAATGGCAATGCTGGCTAAGTTGCTGGCGAACTGAATCTGCTCAATGTCTTTGTCGGTTGGCTTTGCTGACGGTGCGTTGTAAATAGCAAAGGTGCCCAGCAATAAACCATCAGAAGAGATAATAGGTTCAGACCAACAAGAGGTTAGTTCTGCGGCTTGTGTAAGATCAGTAAAGGCGCTCCAATTAGGGTGCGTATTAATGTCTTCCACTATGACTCGTTGTTTATGGTAAGCCGCGGCGCCGCATGAGCCAACAGTAGGTCCTATGGGAACACCATGAATCGCTTGGCTGTAAAAAGCGGGTAGGTCTGGCGCGGCACCCAGTAACAGGCGCTGTGCTTCTTTGTCGAATAATAAAACGCTACACAAAGATTGAGGGCTTTCTCTTTGCACCTGTTGGACAATCATGGTGAGTACGTCTTGAAGAGATGAACTTCTGGCCACCATTTCGAGCATATCACTGCGCACTTTCAAGCGTTGTTCAATGATTAGGTGATCAGTGATGTCGTTCACATAAAACAGCTGTTTTCCTTCGAACAAGGTGAGAGACAAACTAACCTGTCGGACTCGGTCGTTTTTGTCGCGCAGACTTGTTTCTATGCTGGTCGATGCGTTATCGAGCGCGATTTGCGCCAACCACGATTGTAGAGTTTCTTCTTTGGCATTGTGAAGAGAAAAAGACTTGGCGTACCAGCTATCAATGTCTGGAATATCTGTTTTTGTATAGCCGAACGATTTACGAAAAATGTCATTGAGTAATAGGGTTTGTTTTGAGTCAGAATCGAATACACCGATTGCTACAGGAGCAAACTCTAATAAGTTTACTAATTGCACCATCTGATTATTTTCTGCCAATTTCGTCATGCCATGCTTCTCTCGTAAATCTGTTCCAATCAGTGGTCCTCACCGATTACTTGTTGAGCTGAGGGCGCTCATTGGAACAACTTAATTGCTTAGTAAATATACAGTAAACGCTGAACTTAAGCGTGTAGTATTACGCTTTTTGATGGTGTCTATTGTCATAATTTTGTAAGCGGAGGTATTTTACTGAAGGCAGAGCTAGAAACGAACCCATGAGAACACTCAATGGGCTCGTTGCAAAAGAAACTAGCGACGCTTCTTATTCGGAAGGTCAGTAATGGTCCCCGCCCCTAGCTCAGCGGCTAAGCCTACGCTTTCATGCAAACTTGGGTGTGCATGAATGGTTAAGGCGATGTCTTCTAATGTGGCACCAAATTCGATGGCTAATGTTAGTTCGCCTAACAGCTCGCCAGCATGGGAGCCAACAATACCAGCCCCAAGCACACGCTGACTTTCGTCGTCGTAGATCAGTTTAGTTTTACCTTGGGTGACACCAGAAGCGATAGCGCGACCACTCGCACTCCATGGGAAAACGGCGGATTTAACTGCAATATCTTGTTTTTTCGCTTCTGTTTCAGTTAAACCAACCCAAGCAACTTCTGGGAAAGTATAAGCAATAGAAGGGATAGCCAGCGGTTGGAAATCAACCTTGTGTCCAGCGATAACCTCAGCGGTAATATGTCCTTGATGAGACGCTTTATGGGCCAACATAGGACCATGAGTTACATCACCAATGGCAAAGATATTAGGTACATTGGTTCTGCCTTGTGTATCGGTCAAGACAAAACCACGCTCATCCAATTCTACACCCATTTCTGGAATGCCAGCTTTGCGGCCATTAGGCGAACGCCCTACTGCCACTAACACAGCATCAACCGCTAGATTACGAGCACCATCTTTATCTTCTAACGTGATGTTCAGCGCTTCAGGTGTGGCTTCGATGTTGGTCACTTGTGTTTTAGTTAAAAACGTCATGCGGTCTTTGTTTGCTTGTTCAAAAACACGCACCAAATCTTTATCGGCGCCCGTCATAATTTGGTCGCCCAGCTCAGCTACGGTGATTTTCGAGCCTAGAGATTGGTAGACAGTGGC
Source organism: Marinomonas sp. TI.3.20 (assembly GCF_038155025.1). Classification (NCBI taxonomy): domain Bacteria; kingdom Pseudomonadati; phylum Pseudomonadota; class Gammaproteobacteria; order Oceanospirillales; family Oceanospirillaceae; genus Marinomonas; species Marinomonas sp. TI.3.20. Next base: position 203,420 of record NZ_JBAKAS010000001.1, read on the forward strand.
CATTTCCAAACCAATAATCCCACCGCCTAGTACCAATAAATGCTCTGGAATACGTTCCAATTGCAGTGCGCTGGTGGCATCTAGAATGCGCGGATCATCGTAAGGTACGAAAGGCAAGCGAATGGCACGAGAGCCAACTGCAATAATGGCGTTTTCGAATTCAACTTTCTCGTCTTTGCCATCTCTACTAACGACGATGGAATGCGTTGAGTCGAATACCCCTTCCCCTTGAAGCACAGCTACTTTTCGGCCTTTTGCCATGAGCGCCAAGTTACCTGTAAGCGTATCGACTGTGGATTGGCGATGATGACGAATGGCATCTAAATCAATTTTTGGTTTAGGGAATTCGACGCCATGACTTGGCTCATCTGCCATGCGGATTTTCCCAGCAATATGCAGCAGCGCTTTTGATGGAATACAGCCTACGTTTAAACAAACGCCACCGATGCGTTCGTGACGTTCGACCATTGCAACAGACAACCCCAGATCGGCGGCACGAAAAGCGGCGGCATAACCACCAGGACCACTGCCAAGAACCAAAAGATCGTATTTCATTATATGTCCTCTATAGATTGAGAGTGAAAAGCTTACCTATCACCTGATAGGTTTAAATATAACTTGTTACTTTCGTTAAGGTCAATAAAATACCTATCTATAGATAGGCTAATAAAATTGGATAATGCAATGACTGCGAAAAATATGTTTTCTCACAACCGTCTTCCTAGTATGGACACAAAAAGCAAAATAATGAATGCAGCAGAGGCCGCCATTGTTCAAGGTGGCTACGGGTCTTTTAGCTTTCGAGACATTGCCGAAGAAGTGGGTATTAAAAGCGCGAGTGTTCACTATCACTATCCGACAAAAGCAGATCTGGTGGTTGCTGTGATGGCGCGCTTTACCGATGATTTTCAGAGAGCTTTACCAGACCCTAGCGCAGAAGACTTTGATGCTAAAAACACGCTTAATGCTTTTATCGATGGCTTTAGAATGCAGAATGTAGATCGCCATAGTATGAGTATCTGCACCATGTTAACGGCTGACAAACAGCAATTATCAGCGCCTGTCAGTCAGTCCTTAGCGGATTTTTATCAGGTGAAATTAGCTTGGTTAACTAAGGTTTTCATGCGCTTAGAAGGAACCTCCGAAGAAGTATCCAATACAAGGGCTGGTCAATTTATTGCCACCTTGCATGGCGCGTCCGTGTTGGTGCAAGCCACAGGCGAGCTGGCATGGTATGAAAAAGTTGCTTCAAGCTGGCGTCAATCAACTGACTAACAAGGTAAAGAATGAAAAATAGTCTGTTTTCAGCGGCTATTTGCTGATTTAAATGGGATGGTTATTTTGAGGCTAATTCGCCTTGATGTACTATGTGGGCTTATTTCATTCAGGCAAGATATTGTTAAAGATGAGCACATCAGACAAACATTTACATAATCCTACGTTCAAGTGGCGTTTTCTTCTTCCTCAGCATTGGTTAACTTGGATTGGCCTCTTCTTTGCGGCATTGCTGGCATTTGTTCCTTTTCGTCTGCGTGACAAAATGGGGGCCAAAATTGCTCACATTCTTGTGAAACGTGATAACAGCGCGCTAAAGCGTGCTCGTTTGAATTTGCAGCATTGCTTTCCAGAAAAGTCTCTTGAAGAGCGTGAAGATATACTCACTCGCTGCTTTGAAACCGCGGTGCAGTTTTTTCTGGGTTACGCCGGTTTATTAGTGCGCAGCAAAAAGCACAATCAAGCAAAAGGCGTAATGATTGGAGGTGAGCACTTACTTCCATTATTAGACCGAGGTGAAAAGATCATCGCCTTGGTTCCCCATTGTTGGGCGATTGATTATGCCGCGGTGATGATTGCCGCAAAAGGCTATCAAGTCTCGACCATGATGAAACCGCAGAAAAATGAGATTGCTGACTGGCTAATTCACAAACAACGGATGCAATTTGGTGGAAAAATTTACCCTAGATCGGCCGGTATTAAGCCTTTTTTGAAGTCCGTTAAAGAGGGCTATTTGGGGTATTACTTGCCGGACGAAGACCTAGGGCCACAACATTCTGTGTTTGTGCCCTTCTTCGGCGAAACCAAAGCCACTATGAAAGGCTTAGGCAAATTCGCCAAGCTGACAAAAGGCGTTGTGGTGCCTATGTTGCCAACCTACAACGCAAAAAATGGTAAGTACGAGCTGTTTATCTTACCGGCGTTGGAAAACTTCCCAACGGGGGACGAAGAGCAAGATGCCATTGCTATGAACCAAGCCATGGAAGCGCTGATTGTTGAGCACCCTGAGCAATACATGTGGATTCTCAATCTGCTGCGCAGCCGACCTGACGGCACTAAGCTTTATTAGATTAAGAAAGTAGATTAAAAAAATTCAAAAATAACGTTGTTGCATAAGAGATTTTTTTATCGAGAAACCTCTTCTCTTCTTCATAATATTTTATTCATCAATGATGAACTGCGGCTCATCGATTGCCTGTTCTAGAGTAGCAGGCCGAACCAAACGTGATGGAGCTCTTCATGTTAGACAGTACCAACCCTTCCCTAACCCGTCTTGATATTGATGCGGTTAAAACCTACCTACTTTCCTTGCAAGATCAGATCTGTCAGGCGTTAGAAGGCGTCGAGCCAGAGCGCCGATTCAGCGAAGACGCATGGGATCGCCCTAATGGTGGCGGTGGTCGTACCCGAGTGATTGCCGATGGTCAGGTGATTGAAAAAGGTGGAGTGAACTTTTCCCATGTGATGGGAGATCATTTGCCGCCATCAGCGACCGCGGATCGTCCAGAATTGGCCGGAGGAAGCTTTGAAGCCATGGGCGTATCGTTGGTGATTCACCCTAAAAATCCAATGGCGCCGACTTCCCACGCCAACGTGCGTTTGTTTATCGTACATAAAGAAGGCATGGAACCAGTTTGGTGGTTTGGTGGCGGCTTTGATTTAACCCCTTATTACGGTTTTGATGAAGACTGTGTCGAGTGGCACCAAGCGGCTTTTGACGCTGTGGAACCATTTGGTGAAGGCTATTATCAGCGCTTTAAACACTGGTGTGATGAGTACTTTTACCTCAAACATCGTGGTGAGCCACGCGGCATAGGCGGATTGTTTTACGATGATTTTAACGAGGGTAGCTTCGAGCACGGTTTCGGTATGATGCGTGCAGTAGGAGACGCCTATAGCAAGGCATATGTTCCTATTTTAGAACGCCGTAAGCACCTCCCTTTTACTGAGCAGCAGCGTGATTTCCAGCTGCATCGTCGTGGTCGTTATGTGGAATTTAACTTGGTATTTGACCGAGGCACACATTTTGGTTTGCAAAGCGGTGCAGGTCGAACTGAATCGATTTTAATGTCCTTGCCACCTGAAGTTCGCTGGACTTATGACTATCAAGTCGAGGAAGGCAGCGAAGAAGCCAAGTTGACAGAGTATTATCTAACTTCCAAAGATTGGCTTAACGGCTAAGCACATAACATAGCGCCATTAGACAGTGGTCTGGTGGCTAACAAGATTGATATTAAGAGGCTAAACCGTGGATTTATACGCCGTTGTTGGTAACCCTATAGCACACAGTAAATCACCGAGCATTCATACGTATTTTGCCAATCAAACCCAGCAAGATCTAAACTATTCGACGCTATTAGGCGACGAAGAGCGTTTTGAAGAACAAGTTACAGAGTTTTTTAAAAACGGCGGCAAGGGGCTTAATGTCACTATGCCGTTCAAAGGTCGCGCTTATGATATGTGTGATGTGTTGAGCAAGCGAGCCAAACAAGCCGGTGCGGTGAACACGCTAATGATAGGTCGCAATGGCGATATCTTTGGTGATACCACAGATGGCGTGGGCATGGTTAACGACATTACCAAGAACCACGGACAGTCTTTGCAAGGCAAACGGGTGTTGGTGATTGGCGCCGGTGGTGCAGTGCGTGGTGTATTAGAACCAGTATTAGCTGAGCAGCCAGCCTCAGTCACTGTGGTGAACCGAACCGTGTCAAAAGCCGAAGCATTGGCTGAGCAATATGCTTGTCTGGCGTCTTCATTTGACGACCTAGAGGGACGCTTTGATATCATTATCAATGGCTCTGCGAGCAGTATCTCAGGTAGCTTACCGCCGTTAAAAGACAGCATTATTGATGCTAATACCTGGTGCTATGACATGGCCTACAGTAAAGAACAGACCTTGTTTTTAAACTGGGCAGAACAACACGGAGCACAAGGTGTGGATGGCTTAGGTATGCTGGTGTGCCAAGCAGCTGAGTCATTTTATTTATGGCGCCAAGTTCGTCCAGAAACCAGCTCTTTAGTCGCTAAAATGCGCCAAGAAATGGAAGCCTAAAGATGAAAGCGCAGTGGTTTAATAGAGTTGAACAGATAGGTGAAGCCAACTGGCAAGCGGCTATTGGTAACACTCGTTATCCCTTTGCGCAATACGCGTTTCACCTAGCGTTAGAACAAAGCCGCAGTATTGGTGAAGGCACAGGTTGGTACCCAGAATATTTGCTGATTACTGATGCAGATGAGCTGGGCGAGGATCGACCATTAGCCATTGCCCCAACGTATCTTAAAACCCACTCACAAGGCGAGTTTGTCTTCGATTGGTCATGGGCCGATGCTTATCAGCGCTATGGAATGGAATACTATCCTAAGCGGATTTGGGCGATTCCTTTTTCTCCTGTCACTGGGCTGCGGATATTCTCTCATCTTGACCCAAAAGGTGACGATGCAGACTTTGCGAATCTGTACCCAGCGCTGGCGAAGCTGATGACCGAAGCCAATCAGGAGCGCCAATTTTCAAGTTGGCACTTGCTGTTTACTAAGCCTGAACACGTAGATTTATTGCGCCAAGATAAAACCCTATTACAGCGTGTTTCTTGCCAGTTTCATTGGTTTAATCGTGATTATCACGACATGGATCATTACTTTTCGCACTTCTCAAGCCGTAAGCGAAAAGCCGCACGCAAAGAGCGCGACAAGGTGGTTAAGCAAGGCGTGACTCTGACGCGTACCCTTGGTAATGAACTGACGGCCGCTGAAATTGACTTCTTTTATCTGTGTTATCAATCAACCTATGCCAAACGTGGTCAACAAGGTTATCTGACTCGAGAATTTTTTGGCTTATTGGCGGACACCATGGGCGATCAAATCCTCTTGGTGCAGGCGTACAGAGAAGGCGAAGCGATCGCCGCGTCGTGGTGTTTCTTTGATGATCATTCACTATATGGGCGTTATTGGGGCTGTATGGAAGAAGTGGATTGCCTGCATTTTGAAGCTTGTTATTACCAAGGAATCGAGTTTTGTCTCGAAAAAGGGTTACAGCATTTCGATCCGGGTACACAAGGGGAACACAAGATTGCTCGTGGCTTTGAACCTGTTTTTAGCCACAGCGTACATTACATTGCTCATCAAGGATTTCGAGAGGCGATTGGGAATTTCTGTGAGGAAGAAGCGCAAGCGGTGCGCGAGTATCATCAAGATACCCACGCGTTATTGCCTTTTAAACAAGAGCCTAGCTAGCGCTACGCCAGCCAGACTGATGATTAAGATGCCACGATAAAGATGGCTTAAACGTCTTGATGTGGGCCGAATAATTCGTAATGAACACGGTCCGCTTCAACGCCTAATGTCAGTAATTGCTGTTTCACAAACATCATGAAACCGACTGGACCACATAGGTAAAAATCCCCATCTGTCAAAGGCAAAGCGTCTTTGATGTCTGCTAGTTGCATATTACCTTCGTAAACACCCTCTTCTGTTTCGTTAGCGCGCTCATACCAAGTATGAACAGACAGTTGAGGCAATTGCGCTTTAACGCTGTTTACGTGTGCTTTAAAGGAATGCTGACCTTCGTGAGCACAAGCATGTAAGTAACTAATTGGCTGGCTGTAACCTTGCTTAGCAAAGGTATCCAGCATAGCTTGCATCGGTGTTAAGCCAACGCCGCCAGAAATAAGCACAACAGGTTTTGCTTTGTCTTCGAAGATAAAGTCACCCGCTGGTGGCATCGCTTCGACAATGTCACCGACATTAATGTGATCATGTAGATAGTTAGACATCACGCCCGCCATCTCATCATTTCCTTCACGTTTGACACTGATGCGGTAGCTTTTGCCATTGGCAGTGGTAGACAAAGAGTACTGACGGATTTCGTCGTACTGGTTACCTTTAGGATGTATTTTAACACCTAGGTATTGACCAGGAATGTAGTCAATTACAGGATTACCATCTACCGGCTCTAGAACGAAGCTAGTGACTAATTCAGATTCTGGTGTTTTAGACGCCACACGGAATTCACGGAAATCTTTCCAGCCACCGGTTTCGGCCGCATTTTTCGCGTATAGGTCACCTTCTACCTTGATAAAGATTTCGGCTAATTGAGCGTAAGCCGCTACCCAAGCTTCTTCTACATCAGGAGTGAAAGCCTCTGGCGCAAGTTCACGCAGGGTTTCAATCAAGTGATGGCCAACAATGTCGTATTGATCAGGCTGGATGTTAAAACTAGTGTGCTTATGAGCAATGCGCATCACAGCGCTGGTTAAGACTTCTAAGTTATCAATATGAGTCGCGTAAGCCGCAATGGCATTAAACAAAGCCGCTGGTTGGCGACCTGTTTTTTGGTTTGTCATGTTGAAGATGTCACTCAACTCTGGGTTGTGAGTAAACATGCGCTGGTAAAAGTACTCAGTAATCGCTGGGCCAGCTGAAGCCAACAATGGGATAGTCGCTTTTACTGTATCTATATGTGTTTGGGATAGCATGGTGGTGCTCCTTTCTACTAAAGTATCGTAATTGAATTTCTATTACTGTTTATATAGCGAAAGTCGTGCCAACAAAATAAATCGTTATTTTTCAATGGTTTAAAAATAAAAATATTTCAATAGAGTCATATAGACACAAATATAAATAGGTCTTTATGTTTCTTATGTGTCAAAATGACTCTATCTTAGCTATTTCATAGGTTGAAGAGAATGAATCAGGTTTCAAACAATGCCTTACTGAGTTTTGCGCTGGATTTGGCGAGTGCGGTAACGCAAACTAACCGCTTTGAGCAATTGGTCTACGCGGTTCGAGCGACCATTAATTGTGATGCGGTGGTATTGCTGATACATCATCACGGTGTGTTGACGCCGATTGCTCAGCGCGGTTTGTCTGAAGACCTAATGGGACGACGCTTTACCATTACCGAGCACCCACGGCTGAGCGAAATCTGTGCGGGCCACTACCCCGTTCGATTCCCGTCTGATTCTTCTTTACCTGACCCTTACGACGGCATGGTGCTAGGCCATGATGAGCATTTGCGCGTGCATTCTTGCATGGGCGTGCCCTTGTATTTGGATGGCAAGTTGATTGGTGTGGTGACGCTAGACAGCATTACGCCTAACCTATTTGATAATATCGACACCAGAGCGCTTGAGATCATTGGCACCATGGCGGCGATGACACTGAATACCGCGATGTTAATGGAGCAGTTGGAGACAAAATCTCAGCGAGCGGAACATGCGTTGCAGGTCATGAGCGAAGAGGCAAGAGTCAAAGACGGCTATGAGATGATTGGTCAAAGTGATGTAATGAAAGCGCTTCATCAAGCAATTAAGCTGGTAGCGCCTTCCGATTTTGCGATTTTAATAGAAGGCGAAACCGGTGTGGGTAAAGAGCTGGTCGCACGTTCTCTCCATCATGCCTCCAATCGCAGGCAATCGCCTATGGTGTATGTAAATTGCGCGGCGATTCCACAAAACTTGATTGAAAGTGAGTTATTTGGCCATGTAAAAGGCGCCTTTACCGGCGCCGATCGTGACCGTGAAGGAAAGTTTGTCCTCGCCGATGGTGGTACCCTCTTTTTGGATGAGATTGGCGAGCTGCCATTAGAAGTACAAGGTAGTTTGCTAAGAGCGATTCAAAATCAAGAGATCCAAGCCGTGGGTAAGGATGATATTCGCAAAGTAGATGTACGGATAATTGCCGCGACCAATCGACGCTTGGAACAGGAAGTTGCCGAACATCGCTTTCGGTCAGATCTTTTCCATCGCCTTAGTGTGTTTCCTATCCAAGTGCCTGCATTGAAAGAGAGACAAGGTGATATACCTCTATTGGCGGGATTTTTTGCGGAAGGCTTTCGTCGTAAATTAGGGCTTCAACAGCTTACTTTATCGGCCGCCGCGATCTCTTTGCTAGAAGCGTATCACTGGCCGGGCAATGTTCGAGAGCTAGAGCATGTTATTTCTCGAGCGGCTTTATTTGCTAAAGCGGACACTCCCACTGGCATTACCGTTATTACACCACAGCATCTTACTGGGTTACAGATAAGTAAGTTAAAAAAAGAAAAGGTACAAACAGACGAAGCTGTATTGGAAGAGCCTCAAGAGAGCGCTTTTGAATCCATTGATTTACGACTAGAAACCGAGCGATATCAAAAGGATAGGATTCGTCACGCATTGGAAGCAGCAAGCGGTAATTGGTCGCAAGCCGCGCGTCATTTATCGATGGATCGGGCCAACTTAATGCGATTAGCGAAGCGTTTGGGCATCAGTGTTGGCAAAGCAATAAAAAGCTAGTCGCTATGACCATGGCGTGCCGCACTGACTTGGTGGATTCGCTCTGCGGGAAACTCAAGTTTGGTGAGCAAATAAGCTCGCAGGTCTTCTTGATACCCCAGCTCAATTAACGCGGCTTCCATGCAATTAAGCCACATGGCCTTTTCCTTCTCAGTAATGATCAAGTGCGCATGGGCTTGAGGTAAGCTAATAGGACCAAATTTCTGCGAAAATAAACGCTCTCCTCCCATCCAACCTGATAAAAATGCCACTAACTTTTCGATCGTCAGTGAAAGGTTTTTTGGGTGCATGTCAAACAGCGGACGGTACTCAGGTGTCTCCGCCATTAGCCGGTAGAAGGTTTCGACTAATGTTTGTAATCCCGATAAGCCACCGACCGCTTGCAATGTGCCATCGCCTTCGCCATAAGGTGGACGAAAAGAGTCATTCATTTAATCGTGATCCTGTGTGTTGGTGTCGGATTTTTTCTTATTTTTAGCGCGATCCATCTTGATCGAATTACGGTAACCGCCAAGCGCAGCTAAAGCACCAATAATAAAGCTCATATAAAGTGGAATTTGAAACAGCATGGTGATGCTGATAAACACACAACCTACGGCCAATCCTTCTAATAAAGGTCTAAGTTGCTTTTTCATAGAGTCTCCGGTGCATAAAAAATAAGCGCGAGTTTAGCAAAATTTTCACGCCTTGTAGCGCTCGCTGTGGAAAAAAGCATCACTTATCCCAGAAATAAGCGAATAATAAAACGGTAAACTGATTGGTGAGTAAAAATGACTTATTCCCAAAAATAAGGAAAAAAGCCTCCCATAAAACAAAATTATCGTTAAAATACGGTTTTATTTCCCTAAAAAAGGGGTTGTTTGTGTATAAGTAGGCAAATTACCCACATTAAAAATGAAACCGGCGATGTGAATCAGACGGCTTTTTATCCACAATACAAAAAGTATCCACAAGGTTGTGATTCTGGTGCCTTTATTTAGTTTTCAACAAGTTATCCACTCTTATAAAAGCGATGTCGCTTTGCATCGAAAAATTTGGCGCATGGCTTGGCCGCCTATGGTATCCAACATTACTACGCCGTTATTAGGACTGGTGGATACCGCGGTCGTTGGTCATTTAGGTACCGCAACCCATCTTGCAGCGGTTGCGATTGGCGCGAGTATTTTTAGCTTTCTGTTTTGGGCATTTGGCTTTTTGCGAATGGGGTCGACAGGTCTGACTGCGCAAGCATTAGGACAAGGTGATGAGCGTCGGGTCCGAGAGTTGCTATTGCAGTCTATTTTGATGGGTGTATTTATTGGCTTAATGCTGATTCTCTTTCGTCATCCCATTATCGATTTAGCGATCACCTTAATGGCGCCAAGCGCCGATGTAGAGCCTTGGGCGCGCTTGTATTGCGAAGCTCGAATCTTTAGCGCGCCGGCAGTATTGGCAGGTTACGCGCTTATGGGATGGTTCTTCGGTGTGCAGTATTCAAAAGGCCCATTATGGATGCTATTAGTGATCAATGTTGTCAATATGATATTGGATTACACGGCTGTCTATGAATTAGGAATGGCCAGTGATGGCGTCGCTTGGGCGACAGTTGTTGCTCAATATGCGGGTGTCACGGTAGCAGGCTTTTTAGCGTGGCATAAACTAAAGGGTTTCAACGGTCATGTGCCTCTTAAAGCGTTGGTAAAATGGCGTGAATACATGGCGCTGATTCAGGTAAATCGCTATCTGTTTGTGCGCACCATTCTCTTGTTGCTGGTGATGCTGTTTTTTACCGCACAAGGTGCCCGTCAAGGGGACTCAGTACTCGCGGCCAATGCTGTTTTACTGACATTTTTAATGATCATTTCCAATGGTCTAGACGGCTTTGCCTTTTCTGTTGAAGCGCTTTGCGGCGAATATTACGGACGTAAAGATAAAGCCTCGTTTCAAAAGGTATTGCGTCTTTCTACCTATTGGGCGTGCCTTGCGGCCTTGATTCTGGTGGTTGTTTTTTGGATTTTCGGTAATGGAATCATAGGGTTATTAACCAGTGTGCAATCGGTTCGCTACGACGCGGCTCTGTACCTACCCTGGCTTATTATTTTTCCTCTGTTGGGTATTTGGTCTTTTATGTTGGATGGTGTCTTCATTGGTACCACCAGTGTAAAGCAGATGCAAAACACCATGATAGTGTGTGTTGTCGGCGTATTTTTTCCTGCCTGGTATCTGACTCAAGGCTTGGGCAATCACGGTTTGTGGCTTAGCCAAGCGTTGTTATTTATCGCCCGTGGTCTCACCTTGTATTGGTGTTATTTACAAAATATGAAAAAAGGGGTGTGGTTTACCAATGAAGCCAAGACATACAGTGACGAGTGAGTATTTCGTCGCTGTGATCTTGTGAGGCTGTTTTTTCGGTTTTATTTTATCGAGGCTTAACCGTCCCATTTACTGAGGACTAAGGCTTTCATTACGCCTTAGTGAGCGTTGAATACGGGTTTCTTCTTGGCGCATTTTTAGTAAATTTTCTTCTACAAACACAAGGTGTGCATGCACGGCATCTCGCGCCCCTTCTGCATTGCCTGCCATGATGGCGCTATACATGGCTCTGTGCTGATCCATAATAGTTTTACGTGCTACTTTCTTTTTAAATAGATTGTTTAAGTTTGCAGAGATACTGCTGGCCAGAATAGTAAATAAACTGCGCAAAGTATGGAGTAGTACAACGTTATGCGCAGATTCGGCGATAATCATATGAAATTCTGCGTCTAAACTGGCTTCTAGCGAAAAGTCGTGGTTTTGGTTCGCATCGACGAGTTTATTAAAGCACTGAGTCAGTCTTGCTTTATCTGCGTCGGTACTTCGTAATGCCGCATAATAGGCTGATAAGCTTTCTAAACCATCTCGAAATTCTAATTGATCATACAAAAATTCATCATGAGCACTGAGTAAGTCATGCAAGGGGTCGGCAAATGAGCTGCCTATTTGCTTTGACACATAAGTGCCGCCGCCATGTTGACTATAAAGAATGCCGCGGGCAATCAACTTTTGAATGGCTTCTCTTAGTGATGGTCGAGAGACTTCAAAGCGAGCTGCCAGCTCTCTTTCAGAAAGGAGTTTTTGGCCAGGCTTAAAACTTCCTTCTAAAATCATGCTTTCTAACTGCTGCATAATAATATCTGATATTTTTGGTTGTTTAACTGGCGCAAAGCGATTGGGTTCCATTGTTTGTCTCTCTTTCAACTCTATGTTTTTACTGGTTTTAGATATTAGTATTATTAAATGCTAAATTTATGGTTTATCTACACGATAGTGGTAACGGTTGTTAATAAAGACAAAAGTGGTAAAACCACTTCTAAATGTCGTTAAAATCCTCTAACTATCTACTATCGTATAGGTTGACAAATTATCTAAGGGTTTCTATTGTAGCTCAGAATTATAGGGTAAATTGGTATGACCAATTTATTGCTTTATTCAATCTCTGTCTAGTTGTTTATTTTTTTAGACTACCAAAACAATAAAAGTAAGCAGGCCTTTGCGCCTTGGGATGTATTGTTATGACTTCTCCGCTCTTAGCTTCACCAAATACCAATCCTCATTATCAGGATCTTTATAACGTATTAAAAAATGTTATAGATGATAGCCGGCTGATTCGTGATCCTCTTCGTACTTTAGCGTATGGAACGGACGCCAGTTTTTATCGCTTAATTCCCCAGCTGGTGGTTCGCGTTAATGATGAAGAAGAAGTACGTTTGGTTTTAAAAGAAGCGAAGTCGAGAAAGCTTCCAGTGACATTTAGAGCGGCTGGCACGAGCTTGTCGGGCCAAGCCGTGACGAACTCGATCTTAATCCAGTTATCTGATCAGTGGAAAGGTCACACCATTCATCAGCATGGGCATGTTATTTCCCTACAGCCTGGCATCATAGGTGCCCGAGCTAACCAATTATTGGCGCCTTTTCAGCGTAAAATCGGCCCAGATCCAGCGTCTATTAATGCTTGTATGATTGGTGGCATAGCAGCTAACAATGCCAGCGGAATGTGCTGTGGCACGGCGCAAAACAGTTACAACACCGTAAAAAGTGCTCGAATTTTATTGGCCGATGGCACTTTGTTAGATACGACAGACGAAACCAGTAAAAAGCGATTTTCAGAAACCCATGGTGATTTATTAGATACGCTGACGCTACTAGGCGAGAAAACACGTGGAAACACTGAGTTAGCAGATAAAATAAGACACAAATATAGACTTAAAAATACAACAGGGTACAGCTTGAATAGTCTGGTAGATTATCAAGACCCGTTTGATATATTGCTACATTTGATGATTGGTTCAGAAGGAACGCTAGGCTTCATCAGTGAGATAACCTATGAAACAGTGGTAGATCACCCTATTAAAGCGGCAACCATGATCTTTTTTGAAGACATGGAAGCGACTTGTCATGCGGTTACTGCCTTAAAAAGCGCGCCAGTCTCTGCCGTAGAGCTAATTGACCGTGCCGGATTGCGTGCAGTAGAAGGCAAGCCTGGTATGCCAGATATGCTGTCATCTCTGGGTGAGAATGCCGCTGGTTTACTGATTGATGTCAGGGCATCGGACGAAGACGAGTTAGCCAGTCATCTTGAATTGGTGTCGAGTTCTCTCGACGGTTTAAAAACACTTAATCCCATTGAATTCACACAAGAAAAAGCCGTATACGACTCTTACTGGAAAATCCGTAAAGGGTTATTTCCTGCAGTGGGTGCTGTTCGCCCCGTTGGAACTACCGTTATCATCGAAGATGTCGCCTTCCCCGTTGAGCAATTAGCCGAAGGCGTTTTAGAGCTCCAAGGCGTTTTCCATAAGCATGGATATGATGAAGTTATTTTGTTTGGTCATGCTTTGGAAGGTAACCTTCATTTTGTCTTTACCCAAGGCTTTGATGCACCAGCGGAAGTTGTGCGTTATGAAAAGTTAATGGATGAAGTCGCACATTTAGTTGCCGTGAAATACAAAGGCTCTCTAAAAGCGGAGCATGGCACTGGCCGTAACATGGCGCCTTATGTGTCTTTAGAATGGGGTGAACAAGCTTATGAGATCATGTGGGACATTAAACGTGCGTTTGACCCTGACTTTTTGCTCAACCCCGATGTGATTTTGACTCACAATGCCAATTTGCATGTACAAAATCTAAAACCGTTACCTAAAGCGAACGATAAAGTGGACACCTGTATCGAGTGTGGTTTTTGCGAATCGTCTTGTCCTTCTAAGTCACTTACTTTAACGCCACGTCAACGCATCGTCATCTGGCGAGAAATCCAGCGCTTGGTTGCTGCTGGAGATCAGCCTGAGCGTTTAGCGCTTCTGAAGAAAGATTATGATTACCAAGGCGTTGATACTTGCGCTGGTTGTGGTCTGTGTTCTATGCAATGTCCGGTTGGTATCAACACAGGCGACTTAACTCGAGAGCTGAGACACGATCGTATCCCTGATAGCAAGGTAGGATATTGGATCGGAGATCACTTTGAAGGGGTCACAAAAACAGCGCGCTTAGGGCTCGCTTCAGCATCAGTCATGAAGAACATCGTTGGCGATAGTGGTATGAATTTGCTAACAGGCGCGGCCAACAAAGTAACAGGCGGAGTGGTTCCGAAATGGCGTTCAACGATGCCCAAGACCTCTATCCCCTTGAAAACCTTGCTCGAAAACGACAACGATTGTGCTGTTGCGCAAACCGATCAAGGTTCCGTCGTGTATTTGCCGAGCTGCGCGACACGCGTCATGGGCAGTAGTCCTAATTCTAAGGATCAACGATCTGTCATGGAAGTGATGCTTAGCGTGTTTAGAAAATCTGGATACAAGGTCATTATTCCAAAAGGAGTGGAAAGTACTTGTTGTGGTTTGGCTTTTCAAAGCAAAGGTCAGTTCGCTGTTGCTGAGAAAAAGGCCAATGATCTTAATGCGTTATTACTTGAGGCCAGTGAGAACGGAAAGTATCCGATTGTGTGTGATACCAGCCCTTGTGTGTTGCGAATGAAAGAAACATTGGATGCCAAACTAAATTTGTACGAACAAGTGTCCTTCATTAGTGAGTTTGCGCTGCCGCACCTAAAAATTACTAAAAAAACGGCTCGTATTGCCGTTCATGTTACTTGCAGTACAACGAGAATGGGCTTAGCAGACAGTTTTGTTGCTTTGGCGAATCAATTAGCTGATGACGTAGTGTTTCCTCCAGACATCACATGTTGTGGTTTCGCTGGAGACAAGGGCTTCTCGACACCAGAACTTAATGCCAGTGCGCTGAAAACATTATCAAAAGCGGTCGAAGGGTGTGAGGCTGGCTATTCGAATAGCCGAACTTGTGAAATTGGCTTGAGTGAACACAGCGGTTTAGATTATCAATCTATTGTGTATTTGGTCGATGAACTGAGCCATTCTCTTTAAAAAGCGGTTTTCTATATAAATAGGGCATATTCAGGTGACACTGAATGTTGCTCTCATCAACTACCTGCGTTATCAATCAATGTCTATTCTCGATATCTATTATTAATCAGTATTGAGAATAGGCATCGATTACATGGGTAAAGCAGCTAATATTAAAAATGTTGAAAAATCATAATTTATGAATATTGACGGCCTAATGTAAAGAAACTACCTGTATAACGCGACTTGAATGATAGGTATAAGCGTCCGTTATGATTAATAGTGTAAGTTTTACTAAAAAGATCGTGAAGGAAATGCCGACAAACGCTAAACTACGCTTTGTGTGATTGTATATTTTTTGATATATTTCGCGCACCGGAACTCGCGGATTGCTGTGAATGCGCAATTTACGCCACTATTACTTGACAAAACTGGACGCAAAAATTGAATTCATTACAAACTATTTTGTATAAGAGAGTGCTTCTTTCTCTGCAAATGTCGCCTACATGGCTGACCGTTTTGTTGTGTCTGTCTATTTTCGCTAGCGCGTTTTATTTTACGTCCTTTACTCCTCTTTTCTTAACACCTGAACACCTTCTAAGCTCCCCTATTCTTGCTTCTGTGCTTTTAATGAGCACGGGAGTGACATACCTATTGGTAAGATATTGGCATGAAAATGCGGATATCAACCTTGCTCGCCAAAAAATGGCCTCCTTTTTACATCGTGATGACTCTTTATATAGAGCAGTTGGTTCGTGTCGAGACACAGCCCACGACAGGATGATATAGAGCACCCTTTTTCAGATTTAGGTGATCCATCAAGACAATTACTTCGTTAATGTAATAGTTACGCAGTAAGTGTTCTTGTAGTGCTGATGTCAGCATGCGGAGCATCTTTGCTGAAAACGCCGGTTTGGCCGGTTTTTTCGTTCTGCTTCTTTAATGTTAAAGATGCAGTGTTGTGAACCTCAGGGTTAGAGGATGATTCTTTTGTTAACTCGTATCCTAAGTAAAATCGCTTTGGCTATTGCAGTAGGCTTGCTTGCTGGTTGTCAAGGTGGCGTGCTTGATCCAAAAGGACAAGTAGGTATTGATGAGAAACATTTGATTATTTTATCAACTGTTTTAATGCTACTTGTCGTGGTCCCAGTGATCTTCATGACGCTTTATTTCGCTTGGAAATATCGCGAAGGTCGTGATGAGATCTACGAACCTAAGTGGTCCCACTCCACTAAAATTGAAGTTATGTGTTGGACTGTTCCAATTATAATCGTCATCATTCTTGGTGTGATTACATGGAAATCAACTCATGAATTAGACCCTTATAAACCGTTGAAATCTGATAAAGATCATATCACGGTTGAAGTTGTGTCGATGAACTGGAAATGGTTGTTTATTTATCCAGATCTAGGCATTGCTACAGTGAATCAATTAGTGTTCCCAGCTAATGTTCCTGTTGCATTCAATATATCTTCTGAAGGCGTCATGAACTCTTTCTTCATTCCTCAATTGGGTAGTCAGATTTACTCAATGGCAGGCATGGTGACTAAAGTGCATTTGATTGCAAATGAGCCAGGTACATTTAAAGGCTATTCTGCAAACTACAGTGGTGCGGGTTTCTCTGGTATGAAGTTTAATGCCATTGCAACACCAACTGAAGCAGACTTTGATGCTTGGGTTGCAGGTGTGAAAGCAGGTACACATGGTGATGTAATTAATCATAAAATCTTGGACCAAGCGTCTTATGACGAATTGGCTAAGTATGACTTACATGCTCATGTACATGTACAGACTCCTGTTCAGTACTACAACTCAATCAAACCTGGCATCTTCCATGACAATGTCATGAAGTTCATGAAAGATTACGGTCGTGTAGAAATGCTGAAAGGGACATCTTTCGATCCTCCAATGATGGGTGATATGAAAAACGGTGAGATGGATCATAGTAAGATGACACATGAGTCATCTGAACATTCGTCTGATGAGATGAAAATGGAGGCAGATAAGTAATGTCGATATTAGGCAAATTATCTTTAGAATCTATTCCTTACCACGAACCGATTCTTGTTGTAACGTTCTCAGTTGTAGTCGCATTGGTGCTTGCCATTGCTTTTCTTGTGATTCGTTATAATAAGTTAGGCGTGCTTTGGAATGACTGGTTAACCTCGGTTGACCACAAACGCTTAGGCGTGATGTACATAGTGCTGGCTCTTGTTATGTTGATTCGAGGCTTCTCAGACGCAATTATGATGCGTTTGCAGCTTGCTTTGGCAACAAACGGCGATCCAGGCTATTTGCCACCCCATCACTATGACCAAGTCTTTACGGCTCACGGTGTGATCATGATCATCTTTATGGCTATGCCATTCATGATTGGTCTAATGAACATTGTGCTTCCATTGCAGATTGGTGCTCGCGATGTTGCCTTCCCGTTCCTAAACAACCTTAGTTTTTGGCTAACGGCTGGTGGTGCGATTCTAATCAATATCTCTCTTTTTGTGGGTGAATTTGCAAAAACAGGTTGGGTGGCGTATCCGCCATTAGCCGGTTTGAAGTTCAGTCCAGATGTCGGGGTTGATTATTATATATGGGCACTGCAGATATCCGGGATTGGTACGACATTAACCGCCGTTAACTTCTTGGCGACTGTGTTTAAAATGCGTGCCCCTGGAATGAAATTGATGGATATGCCGATCTTTACTTGGACCTGTACTTGGGCCAATATTTTGATCGCTGCATCTTTCCCAATTTTGACTGCTGTTTTGGCAATGCTAACGCTTGACCGTTACCTAGATTTCCACTTCTTTACGATTTCTGGTGGCGGTAACCCAATGATGTATATCAACTTGTTCTGGGCATGGGGTCACCCTGAGGTGTATATCCTTGTTCTTCCAGCATTTGGTATCTTCTCTGAGGTTCTTTCTACCTTTACAGGTAAGCGCTTGTTTGGTCATAAGTCTATGATTTGGGCGAGTGGTGCAATTGCTGTTCTTGGTTTTGTTGTATGGCTACACCATTTCTTTACCATGGGTTCAAGTGCGAACGTTAACGCCTTCTTTGGTGTTGCAACCATGGTTATTGCTGTACCGACTGGTTTGAAGCTATTCAACTGGATCTTTACTATTTATCGTGGTCGTCTTCGCATTACCGTTCCGGTACTTTGGTCGCTTGGTTTCATGGTGACTTTCACTATCGGTGGTATGACTGGTGTACTTCTAGCGGTACCAGGTGCTGACTATGTATTGCATAACAGCTTGTTCTTGATTGCCCATTTCCATAACACCATCATTGGTGGTGCGGTATTTGGTTATCTTGCAGGTTTTGCTTATTGGTTCCCTAAAGCAATGGGCTTCCACCTTAACGTTAAGTTGGGTAAAGCAGCTTTTTGGTGTTGGTTGGTTGGTTTCTTCTTAGCCTTTATGCCTTTGTATGTACTTGGCTTCTTGGGAATGACTCGTCGTCTAAACCACACGAACAACCCTGAGTGGAATATCTGGTTATATATCGCGTTAGCGGGTGCTTTTGTCATCATGGCCGGTATCATTTGTCAGTTACTTCAGCTGTATGTCAGCTTCCGAGATCGTGCGCAAAATATGGATACCACTGGTGATCCATGGAATGGCCACACTCTTGAATGGTCGACTGCTTCTCCACCGCAGTACTACAACTTTGCAGAAACACCTGTAGTGTCTGATATCGATGCGTTCACTGACATGAAAGAAAAAGGTGAAGCTTACGTTCGTAAAGACAGCTACGCTCCGATTCACATGCCTAAGAACACTTCTTCTGGTATCGCAATCGCGGGTTGTATCACTGTCATGGGCTTTGCATTGATTTGGCACATTTGGTGGTTAGCTGCTCTAGGCTTGTTTGGCGCGTTTGTATCTTTGATAGTACGTGTTTACACAACAGACGTTGATTACTATGTTCAGCCTGATGAGGTCGCTCGTATTGAGAATGAACATCTAGATAACGTGGCTAAGGGGTAATCATGAGTACAACACATATGAATACACATTCAGCTCACGATGAGCATCACGACCACGAACCAGCACCGTATAACGTGTTTGGATTCTGGTTATACCTAATGACGGATTGCTTGTTATTCGCATCCGTCTTCGCTACCTACGCTGTGCTCTTTATGAACACAGCCGGTGGTGTATCAGGTAAAGATATTTTCGAACTAGACTTTGTTCTAGTGGAAACGGCAGCGCTACTTGTTTCAAGTATCACTTACGGTTTCGCGATGCTATGCGCACACAACAAAAACAAAGGTGGCACCCTTGCGTGGTTGCTAGTGACGTTTGCGATGGGTGCTGTGTTCATCAGCATGGAAATATACGAGTTTCATCATCTAATCGTTGCGGGACATGGACCTCAGACTAGTGCTTTCTTGACAGCCTTCTTTACCCTTGTTGGTACTCACGGCTTGCATGTAACAGCTGGTTTGATCTGGATGTTCATCATGATGGTTGAAGTTGCAAAAACGGGTCTTGGTGGTCGCACGATAACTCGTCTAAGCTGCTTAAGTTTGTTCTGGCATTTCTTGGATGTTGTCTGGATCTGTGTTTTCACCGTTGTTTACCTGATGGGGAAAGTATAAATGAGCAATCATTCTTCTGAAGCTAATTCACACGGCAGCGTTGGGTCTTACGTCACTGGTTTTGTATTGTCTGTTATCTTGACAGCAATTCCATTCTGGATGGTGATGACGCACACGTTTGATAATGAAACGACTTATATATCAATTGTTGCACTCGCAGTTGTTCAGATTTTTGTTCACTTGAAGTATTTCCTTCACTTGAACTTCTCTGAAGAAGGCAAGTTAGATACTTATTCTTTCTTGTTTGCTGCTTTGATTATAGTAATGGTTGTAGCATTGTCTGTTTGGATCATCTACGCGTCTAACGCGATGATGATGTAAGCTGAATAACTTGATAAATATGCGGAATAAAAACCGCGTCGATGGGAGTCTATAAAGATGTTTAAGCGTTATCTCCAGGTGACTAAACCTGGCATCATTATGGGCAACCTCATCTCAGTTGCGGGAGGCTTTCTTTTAGCCTCTCGTGGCGAGATCGACTGGATTCTTATGCTAGCGACAGTCATTGGCTTGTCGTTAGTCGTTGCTTCTGGCTGTGCCATTAACAACTATATAGACAGAGACATAGATGCAAAAATGCAACGTACGCGTAACCGGGTAACGGTCACGGGTGAAATGTCTGGTAAAGCCGCTTTTGTTCACGGTGTTGTATTAGGTCTAGTCGGGTTTGCCTTATTGGCTTACTTCACTAACTGGGTTGCTGTCTCCTTCGCAGGTTTTGGCTACTTTGTTTATGTTGGCTTATACACCATGTACTTTAAGCGAAAATCCGTATACGGAACTGCGATTGGTAGCTTATCTGGTGCTGTACCTCCAGTAGTTGGCTATTGTGCCGCTGCAGGTCAATTTGATGCAGGCGCTGCGATTCTTCTTGCGATGTTTTGTATTTGGCAGATGCCGCACTCTTATGCGATTGCCATTTTTCGTTACAAAGATTACGCCGCGGCTAATATCCCTGTATTGCCGGTTGCTGAAGGCATTGCCAAAGCGAAACGTCATATTGTCCTTTATATCGCCGCGTTTGCGATTGTGACCGCACTGCTGCCATTAACTGGCTACGTTGGTGTGGGCTTTATGATTGTGGCTTTATCTACCAGCCTTTGGTGGCTAGCGATGGCGTTAAGAGGCTATCGCAAGGACATTGATATAAACGGTTGGGCACGCCAAGTGTTTTTCTTCTCTATCATCACAGTAACTGCTCTGAGCGTTACTATGGCGGTAGACTTCAAAACACCCGCTGATCTTTTAGTTTTTGCTTCGGCACACTAATGCAGTCTTTATTACTGACGTCTCTATAAGTAATTGTTTATAAAAACGGGTCTTTTGACTCGTTTTTCATTTCTATCTCTCTCCTGATTATTTCTAAATAAGCCTCTTCCCTGCACCTTCATAATTCGCTATGTTGTTTACAGTGACTACTTTATATCCTTGATTATTCTAGTCTGTTATTTTTGTGCTATCGACATTAAGGACGATATGATGAAGGCACTTTTCCTAGTCCCCTTGTTTTGCTTTCTACTTGTTACTAGTAGTTTTGCGAATGCTATGGCCTGTAGTGAGCTAAAAAAAATAGCCCCAGAAGGCATACAGATTAGTGCTACCCGTTATTATCCTGATGGTAAAGCCTTGGCTTCATTTTGTCTTGTGAGAGGGCAAATGGATCATCGAATTGGCATCGATGGCAAGCCCTACTCGCTTAAATTTGAATTGCGTTTACCTGACTATTGGCAAGGGCGGTTTGCGTATCAATTCAATAGTGGGAACGATGGCGAAGTAAAGCCTGCATTAGGGAATGTGACCGGATTGCTCCCAGCGCAATATGCGATTAACCGAGGTTTTGCCGTAGTGTCTAGCAACGGAGGGCATGATGCCGAGCCCATTTCACAAGCAGGACTCGATGGTTCCGCATTATTTGGACGAGACCCTCAAGCACGCCGAGATTATGGCTACGATGCCGTGCGTAAACTCTATCCTGTAGCGAGAATGCTGATACAGAATTATTATGGTGCTCCGATTCGCTATAGTTATGGCATAGGAAGCTCAAATGGCGGTCGTATGGCAATCGTCGCCGCTGCTCGCTACCCACGTATGTTCGACGGCTTACTGGTTGGCTACCCCGGACTCGACCTTCCAAAAGCGGCACTTCAGTTTGCTTGGGACGCACAAGCACTTCATCGAGTCGCGTTAACCAAACGTGATCTCGTTATGTTTACCAAAAGCCTGCTGGATCAATGCGATGGTTTGGACGGGATTAAAGACGATTTGATCTTCGCATCAGATTCTTGTCAGCAACGATTTAAACCGAGTTTACTGGCGTGTAAAGGGGAATTTGATCGTTACTGTCTTGCTCCAGAAAAAGTAGCGGCCCTTATGCGAATGCAACAAGGTCCGAAAAATTCAAAAGGACAGGCGTTATATTCGGATTGGGTCTACGACACCGGCATACGTTCAGAAAATTGGCGTCGTTGGAAAATCCAAAGCACAGTCAATGTTTGGCAGTTTAAACCCATTTCTGATGTCCTTGGCGCAGCAGCTCTAGCCAATATTTTTATGACACCACCGGTACACACAGGCAGCACTCCAGGGCTATTAGAGGCCTTTTTGTTAGCGTTCAATTTTGATAAAGATGCTCCAAAAATTTATGCTAAAAATAGTCAATTTCCAGAATCTGCAATGAATTTCATGACATCACCTGGCGCGAATGGACCCAAATTACAGTCATTTAAGCAAAATGGCGGAAAAATGGTTATTTTCCACGGTAACAGTGATCCCGTATTTTCGGTTAAAAATACTATCCGCTGGTATAACGATTTGAACTTTAATCAAGAAGGTAAGGCGGACAGTTTTGTGCGCTTGTATCGTATCCCCGGAATGCCTCATGGAGAAGGAGGCCCGTCGCTGGACCGCTTTGATATGCTATTGCCCTTGATGCAATGGGTGGAGCGTAAACAGGCGCCTAATACTGTTATTGCGACAGCACGGCCTAATAATCCAGAGCTCACGAACCGCATGCAAGGGTTAGAGCGCCCTCTTTGTCCTTATCCTAGGACGGCTATTTACCAACGAGGAAGCGTGAATTTAGCCAGCTCATTTGTTTGCCGAAGCGAATAGCATGGTTATTTTCTCTCGCGAGTTTCATATTGCCTCACAGACTAAATGAAGACTTAGATATGTATTTTTATTTATACCTTATATAAAAAAATCAGTGCCTAGATAGCCTCTTCAGCCCAGTCTATACGGGTATTGAGGATAGATTGTGTACATTCTTTGTAACGCATTGTAAATGATAAGCAATATATATAATGTTCATTCTATATTAATAGTGATGAATCAATATGAGTACGGAAAACATCAGCTTCCTAATGGTAGATATCATTAGGCTAATGCGTCGTGAATACCAGCAAAGAGAAATGTCTCTGACATATATGCAAGCACGAGCGTTACTTTGCGTGCAGCGCTCTGAAGGCATGCGCCAAGTCGCGTTAGCCGAGCTATTAGAAATCCAGCCAATTACACTTGCCCGTTTAATCGATCAACTTTCAGAGGATGGTTTAGTCGAGCGTCGTCAGGACCCTACTGATCGTCGTGCCTACTGCTTGTATCTTAAAGAGCCTGCTTTAGAGCGTTTGAAAATCATCAACGCGATCAAAGATGAGGTGAGAGATAAAACATTAAACGGTTTGAATGAAGATCAAATTGCCACGGTAGTAGAAGCATTGCAGCTAATGCATACCAACTTGTCCAGTGAACTTTGATAGTTAAATCCTCTAAAAAATAATTTTATTGATACAGAATTTTTCTGGAGAAATATCCGATATGAGTGAACAAGAAAATACCCTAGAGCCGACGAAACAAGTTGCCAATCGTGGAAAGCGACGCCTGCTACTGGTCGGCGTCCCCGTTGTTATTGTGGTTGTGTCGACGTTGATCTATATGCTGAGTGGACGTTACATTGAAACAGACAATGCCTATGTTCAAGCAGACATTACCTCTATCACCAATCAAGTTTCTGGTTCTATTTCTGCTATCGATGTGAAAGAAAATGAAGTGGTATCTAAAGGTCAGCTTTTGTATGTGATCGACCCACAACCATTCAAGTTTGCCGAAGATAAGGCCGCAGCTCAGTTGTCTGTGATGCGCAGTAATATACTTGCACAACAAGCGACGTATCGCGAAAAAGCCGTGCAGCTAAAACTAGCAGATACAAAGCTGGCTTTTTACGAACGAGAAGAAAAGCGTCAAAAAGATTTGTTGGTAAAACATTACGCCTCGAATTCTGACTTTGATCAAGCTCAAGAAAATACCCGCGAAAGTAAGATGAACGTGGTGGCATTGCAAGAAAACTTAAATGCCTTAAAAGCCATGTTAGAAGGCAATCCAAGCATGCCAGCAGAAGAGTATTCTAGCTATAAATCACTGCAATCTGCACTCGACACTGCGCGTTTGAATTTAGGCTATACACAGGTTCGTGCACCCGCTAGCGGCATTGTGTCTAAGTTGCCTAAGCTAGGTGAATACACAGCGAAAGGGGCGACCACTATGGTGCTCGTTGCCGATCAAGACACACGAATTAAAGCGAATTTTACCGAAAAAGACCTTACCTACGTTAAGCCTGGTCAACGTGTTGAAATCGACGTAGATACTTACCCAAATTACACTTGGAAAGGCAAGGTTGAAAGTATTAGCCCTGCGACTGGTTCTGAGTTCTCCGTGATTCCAGCAGAAAACGCGACGGGTAATTGGGTGAAAGTAGCCCAACGCCTTGCCGTTCGCATAAAAATTGACCATGAATCCGGCGAGCCAGAACTTCGTTCGGGTATGAGCGCACAGGTTTCTATTGATACTAAGCATCATCGAAGCCTATTTGGCATCACGCTGTAAGGCCGTTTTATGACAACTACTACCATTAGTAACTCAGGTAGCAAAACGACCAACTATGTGATGATCACGCTATCCGTGATGCTAGCGACGATCATGCAGGCCTTGGATACCACCATTGCCAATGTCGCCTTACCGCACATGAAAGGCGCGATGGGAACCACTCAAGATCAGATTTCTTGGGTGTTAACCTCTTATATCGTCGCGGCGGCTATCTGTATGCCACTGACGGGTTTCGTTGCTTCTCGAATTGGCCGAAAACGTCTATTTATGTGGTCTGTGGTGGGTTTTACCGTGGCCTCAATTTTATGTGGTGCCGCTCAATCTTTGAATCAAATTGTGCTATTTCGTTTGTTGCAAGGGGTGTTCGGTGCCAGCTTAGTGCCCTTGTCTCAGTCCGTGTTACTGGATACTTACCCAAAAGAAAAGCACGGTTCTGCAATGGCAATGTGGGGCGTTGGTGTCATGGTTGGGCCGATTTTAGGGCCCTATCTTGGTGGTATCTTAACGGAGTATTACAGCTGGCGCTGGGTGTTCTATATTAACGTGCCGTTTGGCATTATTGCTTGGTTTGGTATTGGGACCTTCTTAGAAGAAACAAAAATTGATAAAGCCCGTAAGTTTGACCTCTATGGCTTTGCCTTATTGGCCGCGGCCATTGGTGGGTTGCAAATGATGTTAGACCGAGGGCAGTCACAAAACTGGTTTGATAGCCCCGAAATCGTCATTGAAGGCATGCTAGCGGTCTTGGGTGGGTATATGTTTTTGGTGCATATCTTTAACCACAGTCATCCATTCATCGACCCGCATATGTTTAAAGACCGAAATTTTAGTGTGGGAATGATTTTTATCTTTATTGTCGGGGTTATTTTGCTGACGACCATGTCGTTGTTGCCACCCTTTATGCAAAGTTTAATGGGCTATCCCGTTATCAGTGTGGGGAGCGTATTGGCACCGCGTGGATTTGGTACCATGGGCGCGATGTTGATCGTTGGGCGCTTGTCCGGCAAAGTAGACCCGCGCTATTTAATTGCCTTTGGCTTGTCTCTTGTTACGTTCTCTTTGTGGAAAATGACGCAGTTCACCACAGACAGCACCTCGTTCGATATTATCTGGACAGGGATGGTGCAAGGCTCTGGTTTAGGCTTCTTATTTGTGCCCATTTCTGCCGTGACTTTTTCTACGATTGACCCTAAATATCGAAACGAAGGCACCGCGATGTTTAGCTTGTTGCGAAATATTGGCAGTAGTATTGGCATTTCTGTTGTGACAACGTATCTAGCGCAACGGATCCAAATTAACCATGCCGTTTTTTCCGAATACATTACTCCGTTTAGCCTTGGTTTGAAGTTAGCAGAGGAAAAAGCCGCACTCTCAATACATTCCACAAAAGGTCTAGTGGTATTGGATAACCTAGTCAATCAACAGGCCGCCACATTGGGTTACCTGCAGGATTTTCGAATGATGATGTGGGTAACCATTTGTGCGATACCTATGGTGTTCTTGATTCAGCATAAGAGAAGAAAAGCTTAGCGTATAGAAAATCGTCTAAAAAAAGGGTAATGCTTGTCGCATTGCCCTTTTTTTATGCTCTCTCCTAACGGCATCATTTGGGAGATTTCTCTTCAAGCCTAGCGATGTGATAGGCCGCACGTTATTATGCATACCATAAAAATGTTGTTGTGCTGAAACCCTGTTTAGGAGACTGAGATGAGTTCACAAGACCGACACTTTATTTTAGGCTACGGTAGTCTGATTAATGGTGAAAGCCGTTCTAAAACAGGCGAAACAGGTGACGTCTGGCCAGTAAAACTACATGGTTTTGAGCGTCATTGGTCGGTGATGTCTTCTGAATATGGTATGAGTTCTGTTGCCGTTGTTAAGGCATCTGAACGCGCTTGTAATGGTGTTTTGGTGGAAGTCCCGTATGATCAGTTTCCACTCTTCGATCAGCGAGAGCAAGGCTACCAACGCTCTCAAATTGCACGAGAACAGCTAACAACATATCTTGAACACGAGCTACCACAAGGCACTTACTGGGTTTATCACACCCACAACGTGGTTGAGCCGGATGATAATTGCCCTATTGCGTTAAGCTATGTGGATGTCATCTTGTCTGGTTGCTTAGAGCATGGAGATGCGTTTGCTCAAGATTTTTTGGCGCTCACTAAAGGTTGGCAAGCGCCATTATTGAACGACAGACAACAGCCTCGTTATCCGCGAGTGCAACCTGACTTATCCACAGAGCGTTTAAACATATTGCTTGCGCCTGTATCTACCCTTTCTATTAAAGAGCTATCCGTAACCTATGAACCTTAATATGACGAGCCAATTATTGGCGCGCAATGAAGAATCTCTTACTGGCAAGATTTTGTTTGCTAACCCAGAAGACACCTATCCGCTGGATTTGAGCCGTAAAGCAGATGTCTATGCTTGGAGCCAATCTAAGACGCAATGTGATGCGTTGCAGCAAGTTGGATTTCCTGAAGAGAAACTGGTTTTTTCTGAGCAATGGTCTGAGTCAATCGCGTCTGATTTCGACAATGTAGTGATTTATCAGCCAAAAGCCAAAGAACTGCTAGATTACCTTATTGCCGCCATATTGCCGCTGGTTAAAATGGGCGGAAAGGTTTGGCTAGTGGGCGACAATAAAAGTGGCGTCAAATCGTCAATGAAGCGTCTAGAAAACGGCCTAGAAGACGTCGGTAAAGTGGAAGGTGCAAAACATTGCTTGTTGTATCAAGGTTACAAGCGTGAAGAAGCCAAACCGTTTGTATTTGAAAAATGGATTACCACGTGGCAGCAAGACGTAGCGGGTCAAACGCTTAATCTATGCAGCATTCCAGGTGTATTCGGTCATGGCAAACTAGATAAAGGCACTGAGCTGCTGCTTAACCAATTGGATCAGCATCGTTTTATGAGTGATATAGCACACGCTCGATTGCTCGATTTTGGCTGTGGCGATGGCATTATTGCCTTGTGGTTGTTTAACAAAACGGGTGTGAAGATCACCGCGCTAGACGACAGTGCTTTTGCACTGAAAGCGACCGAATTAACATTTGCTGCCAACGACGCATCTGATGCACTGACCTTGATCGCCTCTAATGGTTTAAAAGAGGTGAAGGGGCGCTTTAATTATGTGGTCACTAATCCGCCATTCCATAGCGGTGTTAATACGGATTATAGTATTGCCGAACAGTTCTTTATGACGGTAAAACAACACCTTACTTTGAACGGTGAGTTGTTTGTTGTGGCTAATGACTTTTTGCGTTACCCGCCCATACTAGACGCCGCTCTAGGTTCCCATACGCGTTTATTACGTGATAAAGGTTACTCAATTTATCACGGTAGACAGCCGAAGAAACGCTAATTGAAAAAACGATCTTCAGAAAAATGACAACACAAGGCGACTTCGGTCGCCTTTTTATGCGGTTTTTTTTGCATTCTTTCTCAAAGGCAGTAGTCTAGACTTTAGATATTCACACCATGCATTCCAACATAATACAAATAAGTAACGGGAGCAGATTATGACTAAGCAATTAGTACTGACCTTTATTGGTGAAGACAAACCCGGTTTAGTAGAACGCCTTTCAGAAGCGGTGCGAGAGCATCATGGCAACTGGCTAGAAAGCCGTATGGCGCATTTAGCGGACAAGTTTGCTGGCATCTTAACCGTGTCTGTTCCAGAAGAGCATGAAGCGGGTTTGATAAGCGCCTTACAAGCATTTGATCAGCTCGGTTTGAATGTGATTGTGGAAAGCGCCAAAGTGGTAGCAGAAAAAGGGAAAATCATTAGCTTGTCTGTCGTGGGTAATGATAAGCCGGGCATAGTGAAAGAAGTGACTCAAATTCTCCATTCTCTGATGATTAATATCAAAGAACTTTCCAGTACGTGTGAGCCAGCTCCGATGAGCTCAGAAATGCTTTTTAAAGCGGATATGGTGCTGCATATTCCAGCGGATCTTGCGTTCTTGGATCTCGAAGAAGCATTGGAAGGCATTGGTAGTGACTTGATGATTGAGCTAGAAGAAAGTATCTAGCTTTCGTGGAAAATAGCTTCTTGGAAAATAGTTTTCTTTGAAAAGCTGTCTTTGAAAAACCACGTTTTACTCATAGTTATCCCATCTGTGGAAACATCTGTACTTTGCCCTTCTGGGACTTTAATTAAGTAGTCAAACTTGGTAGTTTAGCTGCTTAATTACTGGAGCTATTTTCTAATGCCTCAAGAAGCACATTCCCCCTTGGCAATGGATTTACACCAAATTGTTGGGTTAATTCATCGCAAGCTCAAAGAAAAGTCTAATGATGCTGACCTGAACTGGTCCCAAAAACATGTACTGAGATACTTATATCGACACTCTGTCTCGACGGTTTCTGAATTAGCCGCGCTAGAAGGTGTTCGTACCCAATCAATGGGCGCCACAGTACAGTCTTTAAAAGAAGCCGGTTATATCACCGGCCATCCTGATCCTAAAGATGGGCGTAAAACTCTGCTGTCTTTAACCAATATTTTTCAGGAAAAAGTAGAAAAGAAGCTGTTAATAAAAGAAGAGTGGTTGCAGCAACGCATTGCTGAACACCTTAACGCACAAGAAATTAAAGCCCTTCAGTTAGCGCTCCCCGCGTTGAAAAAATTAGTGTCAGAAGACTAGGTGGTATGATTGATTAATACGTTTCGTTCATTATCGAATCCCAATTACCGACTGTGGTTCAGTGGGGCCGTTCTTTCTAATGTTGGAACTTGGCTACAGCGTACCGCTCAAGATTGGATTGTTATTTCTCAGCTCTCTGATAAGAATGCTTCTGCGGTAGGTTTGGTGGTATTTTTACAATTTGCACCGCAAATTCTTTTATTGCCCATTACTGGCTGGACAGTTGATCGGGTGGATCGACGTAAACTCCTGTTTATTACTCAATGCCTAATGTCCATGTTGGCACTCGTGTTGGGCTTTTTGGTATTGAGTAATCATGTTGAGCTCTGGCAAGTGTGTGTTTGTGCGTTCGGTCTAGGTTGTGTTGCCGCCTTTGATGCCCCTGCGCGACAAGTCTTCGTCTCAGATGTTGTCAGTGAAGATGAGTTAACCAATGCGGTCTCGCTAAATTCTTTGTCTTTTAACACTGCTCGTTTGGTTGGCCCTGCTATCGCGGGCTTGCTGATTGCTTGGATAGGCGCTGGCTGGGTGTTCCTATTGAATGCCGTCTCTTTTATTCCAATGCTAGTCGCCTTACATTTATTAAAAGCGCGCTTACCGGTTAAGGAAGAAGAAATTTCAGTGGGTAAAACGAGATCAGCATCCAGTTTTCTGGATGGATTTCGTTATATTTCAGCTCATCCCACGATGCGAATTCAGCTCATCATGACTTTTTTGATCTGCAGCTTGGGAATGAATTTTGCGGTGTATTTATCGTCCATGACTGTGCATGTATTTAAAGGTCATGCGGCACAATATGGCATGTTGATTTCAACCATGGCGATAGGTTCAATAACGGGCGCCATGGTCACAGCAAGCCGAACAAAACCGACAATGTTTCTTTTGACATTAGCCGCTGCTGGCTTTGCTGTCAGCAGTGCTTTTGCCGCATTAAGTCCAAATTTCATGAGTTTTATTGTCGCACTGGTATTCCTAGGTCTGAGCTTACAGATGTTTATGACATCAAGTAATACGCTGATGCAACTGTCTACTGAGCGCCGATACCGTGGTCGTGTTATGTCTGTAGTGTTAGCAACAGCCATGGGTAGCACTGCGATAGGCGGCCCTGTAGTGGGGGCAATATCGGACTTTTTAGGAGCCCGTTGGGGGATTGGTATTGGCAGCGTGTTCGGCTTTGCGGCAGCAGCATTAGGGTTTTGGTTTATGCGCAAACAAAGCCAAGAAAAGGCGGCTGAAGCGCGATAAAACGCCATCTTATTTATTTTTTGATCAAATAAAAACCGATTAAGTAACTGAACTTAATCGGTTTTTTTATGATTCGTAAATCGCCGCTATGGTTTATAGCGAGATCATAAAGGTGCCTTCAGGAGTAACCGGAAGGTACTTCTTGTAGAAGTCTTTATAGGCGGCTTCAGGATTCAAATCGCTAAACAATTTTGGGTACATGGCTTTGGCATAGAACTGAATCATGGCGCCATCTAGAATAGTACGGCAGGCACCATGGTATGCGGCAAACATGCGATTGTTTTTAATAGCCGATAAACTAGACCAACCAGTACGACGTTTAAAGCCCTCAAGGCGTGCTTTAGCCACTGCTTCATCTACGCCTTGCCCCATTATCATCGCATCGTCTCCATTGCCTTTTTCATAGCCTGTGATCACGATAACTTGAGGGTCAGAAGCAAGTATTTGCTCAGGGTTAAGTTTTCCCCACCATTCAACATAAGGCGCAGAAATATTGTCTCCGCCGGCCATAGTGGCAATCGCTCCCCACATATTTTTACCAAAGGTGTAGCCGACTTCATTAACACCTGAAGCGCCGAATTCGGTATAGATTCTTGGCTTAGGTAAGTTGGCTTTTGCCAATCGTTCGGTCACCATTTTAAGATTTTTTGAGTACTCTTCGGCAATCATTGCGGCGCGTTTTTGTTGACCGGTGATAACGCCAATGATGTGTGTGCTTTTCATATGTCGAGCTAATGTTTGTGCGTTGTAATCAACGACAACGATCGGAATCCCCGCACTTTCCAAACGCTGTATATCACTGCCTAAGCCTTTAAATTGCCAATCTGCCAGCATGATAAGATCGGGATTAAGGCTGATGACTTTTTCAATCGAGAAGGTCTTAGTATCCACCCGACCAATGCCTGGGATAGTCGCCAACGAAGGGCGATGTTTCACATACATATCCCAATTTGCTGGGCGTGCCTGCCAAATATATTTAGACATACCGACCACCTTGTCATAAGCCGCTTCGGTGCCAATGGCCATGTAATCTTCAGGATAAAATCCCACAATGACCCGTTGTGCTGGTGCGTTAAAGGTGACTTTTCGATCAAGTACATCGGTAATTGTCGTTGTTTGCGCAAGGCTTAATGACGCAAACATAAGGACAAAAAGGCTAAGCATTATCTGGATCATGAAAGAATTCTCGATTAGTTATTCAATTTTAAAAGATAAAATTGATTAAAAATATGAATGAAAGCTTGTGCGGATTCTATATTGAATTACAATAGAGATGCAAACAATTATCATTTGTTTTTTGTTGTTTGTTTATAAAGACCTTACAAAATAAGGGCGATTAATATTTACCTTATATCGCTAGCCCCCTGATTTTCTTAAGCGACATTTTCGTAATGCAGATGACAAAATAATGATCAATACCACTCTTGTTGCCGAGGCCGTTAATGCTCAGCGCCGTTATGAAAAACGACGTTGGTTTGTCATTGCTTGTCTCTTAATGTTGTTACTGTTTTCTTTTGTATTTGATATCGCCACAGGCCCTTCTTTGCTTGGTATTTCGCAGGTATCGAATGCCCTAGCCAGCCTGTTTGGTTTTCCTGTTGAGGTATCGCATATCACAGAAATGATTGTGATCAATTTGCGCCTCCCTATTGCCCTGATGGCCGTGATCGTCGGAGGTTCTCTAGGTGTTGGCGGGGCGGAAATGCAGACCCTGCTGAATAACCCAATGGCGAGTCCGTATACTTTAGGAATGGCCGCCGCGGCGGGTTTTGGTGCGGCTTTAATGCTGTACTTGGGTTCTCTTGGTATGAGCTCGCAAATTGCCGTTCCGATCGGCGCTTTCGTGTGTTGTATGTTGTCGGCTAGCTTATTGTTTGGCCTTGCTATGATGCGCCATATTACGTCTGGTCAGTTGATTCTCGCGGGTATTGCCCTGCTCTTTTTGTTCCAGTCTTTGCTGTCTCTTGTGCAGTTTGTGTCGTCGCCAGAGTTAAGCCAGCAGATCTTGTTTTGGTTGTTTGGTAGCCTAACCAAAGCAACTTGGTCGAATGTGGCTATCACCGCGGGCGTCACCTTGGTTTGTGTCTTGGTGTTGCTGAAAGACGCATGGAAGCTAACGGCATTGCGCCTAGGTGAAGAACGCGCCAAAAGTCTGGGAGTTAATGTCACGCGGTTACGTCTGAAAACCTTAATCATAGTGGCTATTATGACGGCCACCGCGACCAGTTTTGTCGGCATTATTGGCTTTATTGGTATCGTTGCACCCAATATCGCACGCATGCTGGTGGGTGAAGACCAACGCTACTTTTTGCCGCTGTCCTTTTTAGTCGGCGCCTTTTTATTGTCCAGTGCGTCCGTGTTGTCTAAAGCCATTGTGCCTGGCTCTTTGTTCCCTATCGGTATTGTTACCGCGATTATTGGCGTGCCGTTTTTCTTTTGGTTGATCATCGGGAAGAAACGTTAGTCATGTTAGAAATTCGAAATTTACACTTAGCGTTTGATGACCTTGTGCTGGCGGATGACATCAGCTTTTCCCTAAACGCAGGGCAAACCCATGTGATCATTGGCCCCAATGGCACCGGCAAAAGCACCCTGCTAAAAACCTTGTTTGGCGATGTGCAGCCACAACAAGGCGATGTGTATTTTGATGGTGAGCCATTAAACCGCAAGCAGTTAAGTGAATGGCGTCGGCGCTTTGGCTACATGCCCCAAGACATTCGGTTAGACGTAGGCTTGAGTGTGTTGGAAGTGGTGCTACTTGGGCAGCTTGATGCCTTGTCGTTGAAGCTGGGTAATCGCTTATTAGAAGCCGCTTTGCAGGCGTTGGATCAAATTGGCTTGCTGCATTTAGCGAATCGCGATGTCAGGACACTCAGTGGCGGTCAGTGCCAAATGGTGTTGTTTGCTCAAGCCTTGATGCGCCAACCAAAAATATTGATGTTGGATGAACCCGTCAGTGCGCTCGATCTGCATTTCCAGCAGGTCCTATTGGATCATTTGGATAAGAACACCAAACAGCATGGCTGGGTATCGATTATGATTTTGCATGATCTGAACCTAGCGGCCCAATACGCTGATAATTTATTGGTGTTAAAAGACGGAAAGCTGGTCGCTCAAGGTGCCCCAAAAGACATTCTTACGCCTGAATTGGTGCATGAGGTTTACGGTGTGACCGCTGAGGTGATGCTGGACAGCGCCGGTGTGCCGTTTGTTCGTACTCAGCGCAGCGGGCATCATGCGCCTCTCAAATGATTTTAATGACTCTAAAACGGTAAACGCACTGCTATGAAGGCAAATTACTTTCTGACCGATTGGCGTCAGTTATCCGCAGCGAGCCGTGTCTTAGTTATTAATGGTTTTAGCTTTAATCTTGGCTTTTACATGCTGTTGCCGTATCTCGCGGACCATCTTCAGCGCGTATTGGGACTCACCCCATGGTACGTTGGCTTGGTAATTGGTTTGCGTGTCTTGAGTCAGCAAGGGCTGTTTTTGGTCGGTGGTACGCTGGGCGATTACCTAGGTTATAAGCGCTTGATTTTGCTGGGCTGCTTGGTTCGAGTGGTCGGATTTGTCTTGTTGGGTATCGCGCAAAGCTTGCCATTGCTCTTGCTTGGCGCTTTTTTTACCGGTTTTGCTGGGGCGTTATTTACCCCTTCAAGCAATGCCTATTTGGCCTACGAAGCTCCGGATCAAGTTCGCCGCGATCGAATTTTTGCAATGCAAAACTGGACCAGTGAAGCGGGGATGTTTCTTGGCCCTCTATTGGGCATTTCGCTGGTGGCCGTGAGCTTTATGTGGGTGGGTTTGAGTGCGGCGCTATTGTTCTTCGGCTTATTCCTGATTCAATGGCGTTATCTGCCTGTATTGGCTGATCAACCTAAGCGCACTTCTGCTCAGCAAGGTTTTTGGCAGCAATGGAAAAGCATGCTGCGAAACCGCGCCTTCATGCAATTTATTCTGTTTGCCTGTGCCTTTCATCTGTTCTTTCATCAGCTGTATTTATCATTGCCAAATGAAGTCGACGCCCGTGGACTGGAATCGTATGTCATTACATGGGTGTTTATGACCACGTCTATTCTGGGTATCACACTGCAAATGCCGATCAGTCGATGGGTGTCTCAGTCGATTAGCAACGCCAAGGCAATGGGACTTGGGCTGGTCTTAATGGGTGGCTCGTTTCTTTGGTTTCTGATCTCGTTTGATGGCGCCCCTTGGTTAAACTTCATCGCTTATGGTGTGATGTTCAGTTTGGGGTCTATGTTGGTGTTGCCGTTGCTGGGCTCTTTTGTGCCGCGCTTTTGTGATAAGTCCGAGTTAGGCAGCTACTACGGTTTATATTCCTGCATCGGTGGCATTGCTGCATTCGGGGGGAATGTTGGCATTGGTTGGTTACTGTCTATTGAGAGCCTGAATCGCCAATGGATTTGGAGCGGTTTGGCCATCATCGGCGTGTGCGCAGGGCTGGGATTGTATCGTCAGGTGCGTCGGCTTACTGGCTAAGCGCGTTAAGAATGCTAAGGCGTTACCATGCGAGGTATCGCGAATAACTAGCCATGCGCCATACTTTTTCCGATGGCATAGACAATGCAATCTGTCTGAATGAGAGGAACCCATCAATAACGACTGGGCTCCTCTTTATCGATTGCGTATTAGTCAAATCAATACGAAATGCTTAGTAAGGGCTAGTTCCAGGTTTTTTCTTATAAACACGTACCCAGTCAACTTGCATTGTTGTTGGGTAACCGTCTACACCGCCATTAGCGTTAAGCTTTGGTGGTCTACCGCATCGACGCTGGTTATTAGGGCAAGGGTTACTTGCTGTGCTATAGCGTAAGTTTGGCGCTCGTAGACCTAAAGACAAAGCGAGATTCATAGGTAGGCGGTTCCAATTCGTATTCGCCAAGCTATTTACTTCTTTACCGTCTAGGTAGTAAGTAATTCGATCGGGCTCAACCATAGCGCCATAAACATGAAATGCCGCGGCTGGGTCGAAATTACCATTAACATGTGGATGATCGAGATACGGTAGCTGCTGAGCATTACGAACCCAAGTTGCCTTACCATCTTTCATTACTTGGTATGGGGCATGCATATCAAGGATATGTGAGTCTTGAGCGTGTTGCTGCATCTCGACGATATCCACTTCTGAATACGCTTGTTCGTTATCATCGTGTTTTAAAAATCCTGCCGCTTCGTCAGTGACGTTGTTACTGTATAGCCAGAATGCGGGAGAAGATCCAGGGAATTTAGCCACACCCTTGATACGAGCTTCGTAGTATCCAAACACTTGCGTTGCTTTAGACTTAAGAATACCCGATGAGAAGTAAGTGTGGGCATGGAACGGCGTATAAAGCGATGTCCGTAATGTCGCATTAGGGTTGTCGTCGTAGCGCATCGTGATGTCAAGATTGCCACTATTTACTTTCGTGTTATCTGCTTTCCAAGTCCAAGCGCCCCAAGATTGAGGGCTGATATCCCATTTAGAAGTATTCACCTTAGTGCCGTTGAACTCGTCAGATAGGCTAGGAACTAGGACCCAGTCTTTAGGGCTGCCGTTAGGCACGTTGCCCTGAACTT
The DNA here is from genome assembly GCF_038155025.1 of Marinomonas sp. TI.3.20. Classification (NCBI taxonomy): domain Bacteria; kingdom Pseudomonadati; phylum Pseudomonadota; class Gammaproteobacteria; order Oceanospirillales; family Oceanospirillaceae; genus Marinomonas; species Marinomonas sp. TI.3.20. The sequence continues at coordinate 239,295 of NZ_JBAKAS010000001.1, forward strand.
GTTCTGGGCTATGAGAGTTTGCAACCGGTGTGCCTGAATATTGATCGACTGCACACCCTGATACTCCAATAGGCACCATGATGAGTGCCATTGTCTTGAGGGAAATTGCGCATTTTATATTTGTTTTCATTGATAGCCTCATTTTGTTATATTTTGTAAACATATGATGTTTATCATATTCATATGTTTGTGTCGAATAAAATACACTTTTTCATGTCGAAAAACGGGCTAATTTAGCGATCAAAACAATAGAATAACGTTACTTTTAAGAGGCAATAGATTAATTAATAATCAATTTTTTTAGGAAAAACACGCAGAGAAGATTAAAAATTGACCATAATGATCTATTTTTAATCTTTACAAGCTCACACTGTTACTAAAAAGTACCTTTAATTAAAAATATTAAATTTTAGTGTCATAAAAGTACTACTTATTTAGTAAATTAGTATTTTTAGTCAATATAGTATTACTATTTCCTATTTATTGTATTTGTTTACTTCAAGACTACTTTTTAAACTCCCTACCCTCAGAACGGTTGGTTTAGAAATGGTTTTCTCTGATGGGGGCTTACGAGCTAGCAGTAAGCATGAAAAGACGATAGCAATACTCTTATTTGACGGCATAAATACGGCGTTTTTTTTGTAAGTTATTGTTGTATTTATCTATTTTCTCCCCTTCTCAATAATTCAACCTACGTTTTTTTAACGTTTGTCTGACCGGCTTATAAAGCCAACTTTTTTTGCCATTCACAGCGTAAGTGCCAAACCAGATTGAGGTCGATGTAGCGCTATTTATCAACAAAAGACATGACGTGAAAGCCGCTTCGCTCCGGCTGATGGCCTCGTATCTTTTGCTAATCTAAATTAAAAAAATAATGAGAGAAAAGATGAATTTTGAAAAATTAGACGGTGTTAGCGAAGAGCAATTGCCTATCGCAAAACACAACCTACATGGTTGGAAACATTTTTTAGGGCTGTATGCCGGTGAGCATGTAGCCGCGACAGAATTTGTTATTGGAGCCACCTTCGTTGCGTTGGGCGCGAAGACGATGGACATTCTCGTAGGTCTCTTGATCGGTAACATTCTTGCCATTTTAAGCTGGACGTTAATTACCTCTCCTATTGCGACTCAAACACGCCTTAGCCTTTATACCTATTTAGAAAAAATCGCTGGCAAGTCGATGACCAAGCTCTACAACTGGGCAAACGTCATCATATTCACCGTCATATCGGCGGCGATGATTACTGTATCGAGTACCGCCGTCAGATATTTATTTAATATTCCCGCTCAACTTAACTGGTACCCAACCAATTCCTTGTTTGTGCTGGTGGTGTTGGCCGTGGGCGCTGTTGTGGTGTTTGTTGCCATGTACGGTTTTAAAGCGGTGTCAGAGTTTTCTGGTATCTGTGGGCCTTGGTTATTTGTGATGTTTGGTTCCGGCGCCTTGGTGATCATGCCTGCGCTATCTGAATCGGTATTAGGCACCACGACACTGCACAGCTTTAAAGACTTTATTACCATTGGCGATCAGTCTATCTGGACGGGTGTAAATGCGTTTGGGAAACCAGGTATTGGTTTGCTAGAAGTCATTGGTTTTGCATGGGCAGCGAACACGATCACCCATTTTGGTCTAATCGATATGGCGTTGTTACGCTATGCCAAAAAACCCATATACGGTATGGCGACGAGCTCTGGGATGCTGTTTGGTCATTACCTTGCTTGGATCTCAGCTGGCATCATGGGCGCTGGCACAGCAGTACTGGTTAAGAAAAGTATTATTGCATTGGACCCAGGTGATGTGGCATTTCAGGCGTTGGGTCTTTCTGGTTTTGTTATTGTGATTATTGCGGGTTGGACAACCGCCAATGCCAATTTGTATCGGGCAGGACTGGCCGCTCAGGCTATTTTCACACGTTATTCAAGAAAACAAGCCACGCTGGCTGTTGGTCTTGTGACTATGGTTGTGGCTTGTTTCCCTTTCGTATTTAGCCAAATGTTGCCGCTACTGACGTACGCGGGTTTGCTGGTTGTTCCAGTGGGAGCGATTGTATTTGCAGAGCACGTTATTTTTCCAAAAATTGGTTTTAGCCGCTATTGGGTAAGTTTCCAAAAATTGACACACAGCACGCCAGCTATCGCATCGTGGGGGATTGGCTTGGTGTTTGGTTTTGGCTTAAATACGCTAAATGTCATGTCATTTTACTACCTATTTTTACCAACTTGGGTCGTCACTATCATTGTTTATACATTACTCGCAAAGCGTTACGGAGCGGACAAAGATTACACAGAAGAAAAAGCCGCCATGGATAAGCACGATAAACTTGTTGAAGCCTACCATGAGCATCAAGCGAGCATTGCCAGCCCCATCGTAGAAGATACCTCCTTGTTGTCTAAAACGCTGGGAACGATTACGTGGATCAGCTTAGCCGTCACATTAGGGTTGGCTTTCTTCACCATGTTTGGCAGCTCAAACATGACCGCCTATTTAGCGAACCGCGAAATATTTTATACCTACGGCTTTGTCTGCACAGTCATTTATTTCACCGCAGCCTATTGGGTCTTAAGACGCCAAAAAGCACTTCAAGCTTAACTAATATTGCGAGATTTCTTAATGTCATTATTACCATTGAACCAAGGCAACTTAGCAAGCTTGCCTAACTCGTTTGTTACACCAACGTATGACCGTAGCAAGCTAAAAGCAGGGATTGTACACATTGGTATCGGTGGCTTTCACCGTTCGCATGAAGCGTTTTACACAGATGAATTATTAGCATCAACAGGCTCAACTGAATGGGGCATTTGCGGTGTTGGCTTGCGCGAAGCCGACCGCAAAATTGGCGACATTCTTAAGCAGCAAGACTATCTTTACACGCTGATCGTGAAGCACCCAGACGGCAAAGTAGAGAATCGTGTTATTGGTTCGATTGTGGATTTCATGCTGGGCTGTGATGATGCGGTCGCGGTAACAGATAAAATGGCCAGCGCAGAGACCAAAATTGTCTCTTTGACCATTACCGAAGGGGGTTATAACTTTAACCCAGCGACCAATGAGTTTGATTTTAGCAACCCAGATGTGCAGCACGATTTAGCCAACCCACAAAACCCTAAAATGGTGTTTGGCTTTCTGACTGAAGCATTGCGTAAACGTCGTGCTGCAGGCCTACCAGCCTTCACTATTCAGTCTTGTGACAACATCCAGCACAACGGCAACATGACTCGTAAAATGCTGCTAGCGTTCGCTGAGAAACAAGACCCTGAACTAGCGGCATGGATCGAGCAAGAAGTACGCTTCCCAAATGCCATGGTAGACCGTATCACGCCAGTGACAACGCCTGCCGATATTGCCAACCTACAAGCATCTGGTGTGGACGATGCTTGGCCTGTCGTCTGTGAGCCGTTCTCACAGTGGGTAATCGAAGACACTTTCTCTAATGGTCGCCCTGCATGGGAAAACGTCGGTGCTCAGTTTGTGCCAGATGTAACGCCTTACGAAACCATGAAGATTCGCCTGCTTAATGCTGGTCATTCTGTCTTGGGCTTGTTGGGCTCTATCCACGGTCATCAAACGATTGATGGTTGTGTGGCAGATCCTTTGTTTGCGACTTATTTACGCCGTTTTATGGACGTAGAAGCGACGCCAGTATTAGCACCGGTTGAAGGCATTAATCTGGAAGATTACAAAAGTTCTTTGATTGAGCGTTTCGGTAACCCGAATGTGAAAGACAACTTGGCGCGTATCTGTCTAGAAAGCTCTTCTAAACTGCCTAAATTCTTGATCCCTACGATCACAGAAAACATGGCGAAAAGTGGCAGCATTCAATTCGCTGCGCTTGTGATCGCCGCGTGGTGTTACTACTCAGACAAAGGCGTTAACAAAGAAGGCGTTGCGCTGGACATTGTTGATGATATGAAAGCAGAGTTACACGCTGCAGCAGCAGGCTCTCAGGACGATAAATTGTCCTTCCTTAAGCTGACCGCTGTGTTTGGTGATCTTGCTCAAAATGCCGTCTTTACAGATGTCTATGTGGCCATGTTAGACGCGCTTTACGCGAACCCTAATATTGCCGAGCAAATGCAAAACATGCTTGAAAAAGAAGCTTTAGTCGCTTAATAGCACCATCTTAGCGGGTGAATAGCCTGCGATAAAACCGATCTCCGGCATAGCCAGGGATCGGTTTTTTTATGCTGTTTTTTCATAAATATCAATGGATTAGGTTTTTTCTTCGATGAATTTAAAACAACGAGAAAAGTGGCGTAAACGAGAGCGCTAATAAATTTTTTCGTGAAGGTGAAAAACCACAGTGAAAATAAGGGTATAATGCGCGAAATTTTTACAGCCAACGTCGAGGTAGTGACAACAATGAGTCTTCCTAATTGCCCTAAATGTAACTCAGAATACGTATACGAAGATCAAGCAATGTTGATCTGTCCGGAATGCGCACACGAGTGGAACCCGAACGAAGTGGAAGTAGACGAAGATGCACTGATCATCAAAGACATGAGCGGCAAATTGTTGCAAGAAGGCGACAAAGTGACCTTGGCGAAAGACCTAAAAGTAAAAGGTTCTTCACAAGTTCTTAAAATCGGCACCAAAGCGACCATCAAACGTCTAGTAGACGGCGACCACGACATCGACTGTAAAGTAGATGGCGCAGGTGACATGATGCTGAAATCTCAATTCGTCAAAAAAGCTTCAGCTTAAATTCGTACATCTGACTTGCTCAGATAACGAACCAAAAAAAGGACGTTTGCCGCTGACCTCATCAGCGCAAATGCCCTTTTTTCTGCCCGCAGACAGCTCGAACGGTCCCTTCCTTTTCTTCAAGAGAAAAACTAGGGTGGGGTTGTTGGTTTGGTCTGATGGATTCCATTCTAATGCTTTGTTTTTCCGACTTTTATTCCGCTCTGCTGAGCGTGTAACTTTTTTCAATTGATGCAAAACTTTACTTTAAAAGAAAAGCAAAAAATCTCTTTAAGACCTTTAACATATGATTTGCGTGGCATATTAAAACGCCTGTACGTCGATCATTTAAGGAAGGTGGTTAGAAGCTTAATTAGCTTGGAGGTAAAGTGTCAAACATTGCCTCGGAAACGTCATCAAGTCGCGCAACTTCGTTGCATCGAATGGACTTATTTATAGCCTTTATATCTAATTGATTCGTAAGGTATTGTTATAAAATGAACCTGACCTATTTTAGGTCACAAATGCCCCTTTTTTTCTGCTCGGCACCAACACTAAAGGGTCGAACCCTGAGGTATCCCCGGAAATTTTATGTAAATAACAACTAGTTAACATAGGAAGGGGACGTTCATGGCCCTTGGTGATCAATAATTTCGCCAAAAACAACTAAACACGGAGCCATGAACGCGACAGACATTTTCAACAAAATCATCCCTTTTGTCAGCCCAATATGTATAAAACCCGTCAAAAAGCCCTGATCGTCTGCTTTCAAAGCCTAGCTCAAGAAAATATGGCGAGTGTTAGCAATATTGGTCGGGGGATAACATCTAATGCCTACGACAAGCATAAGATTAAACGAGCAGATATACGTTGGCGGCCGTTGTACTGAAGCTGTGCGTTAGGCGAGTTCTAGCGTCTACACCAATAGGAACTTTTAACCCAAAGAACCACCGCTTACCTTTTAGCAAGATTGATGGCTCCATGCACACAAATTCAACGTTAAATGATATAAATTGACATTGTAATATATTTTTTATATGTTTCGTATATAAAACATATTTGGAGTGTATAGTGGGTATAGTAAAAATTTCAGATGAACTGCATGATGAAATTAGAAAATCAAGCAGTGTCATGTCTCGATCTATCAATTCGCAAGCAGAGTTTTGGATAAAAATGGGGATGCTTTCAGAATTAAATCCAACACTTACTTTTCATGAAATTATTAAAAAACAACTGCTCAAGGAAGTTGTGACTATTTCAGGAGCAATTAATGAATAAATCAATGGTCAAAACTGATATTGAAATAAGTTTCATGAGAGAGTCTGGAAAACTTTTAGCCCAAGTGTTCAAAATGTTAGATTCGTTTGTATGCGAAGGTATAACAACAATGGAAATAGACACTAAAGTTGAAAATTATATTGTTAATGTTTTAAATGCTCGTCCTGCAAGTAAAGGACAATATGGTTATCAGTTTTCTCTAAATTCATCAGTTAACGAAGTTGTATGCCATGGTGTTCCTAGTAACACTTATCGTTTAAAAACAAAGGATATTGTTAATATAGATATTACCTTGGAGAAAAACGGCTTTATTAGCGACTCTAGTAAAATGTATGTGCTTAAAGCTGCTAGTCCAGAAGCTAAACGTTTAGTTAAAACAAGCTATGAAGCTATGTGGAAAGGAATTGAAGCAGTAAAAGCGAAGGCTACACTTGGTGATATAGGGTATGCGATTCAAAATTATGCAGAGTCTTCAGGATATAGCGTAGTTCGTGAATATTGTGGTCATGGCATAGGCAAAGAAATGCATGAAGATCCACAAGTGTTGCATTATGGGAAACCTAATTCAGGATTAGTCCTCGAGGAAGGTATGATTTTTACTATAGAACCTATGATCAACCAAGGTGGGCATAAGGTTAAAACTAAGAAAGATGGCTGGACAGTTATTACTAGAGATAAAAAACTATCTGCTCAATGGGAGCATACAATTCTAGTTACAAAAACGGGCTATGAAGTGTTGACTCTTCGAGAGAGTGAAAATTTCACGAAAATGAAAACATATTAAAGAATAAAAAAAGCTGTTGTTGCTGTCGGTGTAGCACGTGCATTTCTAAGCGGAGTGTTCTTTTTCGTGATCTTGAACAAAGGCGTACTTTATTCTGGGTTGTTGGCAAAGTACCTTGCGGCCTTTTTTAGAATGTCGCGCTCCTCCGTGATTCGTCTCAGACTTGAGTCGAGCATTTTCAGAGGCTACATCAAGGTCTTCTGATGGTTGAGACTGTGGCTCTCCATACTTTTTGATCCAAGCGTATACACTGTGAGTGGTTGTATCGAGCCATTTCCGCAACAGAATAACCACGCTCAGTCACTTGCTTAACCGCTTCTCTTTTAAACTCTTCCGGATAACGTTTGGGTTTCATAAAACACCTCTTATTTAACTAGATTTTAACGTTAATAGGTGTCTAGTAAAGTCATTGGAAGCTCAATGAGTTATCTTTAAATATATAAAATAGAAATTAATATAAATGATTTTGAACTTAATAAAACACTCAAAGTCATATTTTTTGAAAAGAAAAAAAGATAAAAACTATTGCACATTGCTTGCTTTTTTTATGAAAATTATATGACATTTTTATGATGGCTAATGATAATTAAATAAAAAATAATTTGAACTTAATAAAATAAGACAAGTCAGAATTTCTGAAATTTAAAACTTTAATAAATACATCATTAATTTTTAATAAGGTAACGAAAATGAAAAACATACTAAAGAATAAAAAAGCTGTTGTTGCTGCCGGTGTAGCATGTGCCTTTCTAAGCGGAGCACCTGTATACGCTTCTTGCTCTCCATGTCGCGCAAAATCAAAATCATCTTACGTTAATCCATGTGCTGCGAAAAACCCTTGTTCAGCAAATCCATGTGCTGCGAAAAACCCTTGTTCAGCAAAAAAATAGATTCTTTTACTTTATAAAAAAGTATTTAATATAATTACCTTAATCAAGAAACACAGTCTTTTAATAAAAGTCTGTGTTTTATTTATTTATCTATAATATAAAAAACTTATTATGAATGTATCTTCTTGGTCTGCCCTTGAAAATGAGATCCCTCTTGAAATTCCAAACATCAATAAGATAAAAAATATTGACGAATTAGAGAGTGCATCACAAAAAATAAAAGAATGTTATCGGTTATTAAATAAAAGTGGTCAAAATATTGTTGGTGAAATATTAAAAGGGCAAGGGACTTTTTACCAAATGAGCCACTATCCACAAGATGATGTTTATGACTCTGAAACGCACAGTCAATATTACTATCATAACCATAGAGGCATGGACCAAGAACACGGCCATTTCCACACGTTTCTTCGAGCCCAATCCATTCCAAATCACATTAAACCAATGGAAGGCTATCAACGTTCTGAACCGTGGCCTTTAGGGGATAATGCACTGGTGCATTTTATTGGAATATCGATGGACGATGAAGGCTTTCCCATTGGCCTGTTTGCCACAAACCGTTGGGTAACAGATCAAACATGGTATAGCGCAGAAGACACGATTGCCTTGCTGGACAATTTTTGCATCGATCACGCCTTTCCCAATCTAGTGGTAAATCAGTGGATAACCGCTTTTTTTGTACTATTCCGTCCACACATCGTTGCACTGCTGGAACATAGAGACAGAATAATTGCTGCAGCAGAAAAAAAGAATCCGAATGACGACATACTAGAAAATAGAGAATTAGAGATCACCGGTGCTTTTTCAATTACACCTGAAGAATGGGTGAAGCAGCTTTCTCGTATGCGATTAGCATCTTCTAGGCTCAATTCAGCGGGGGCGCGAGGAATCTGACTTTTCAGGGATAACTTGGTATCTAGGGGAGATGGCAAACTGCTCAGATGACACACGAGGCAGGTTTTTACATTTATACAAATAGAAAGTGCATTCATTCCGGTCGATTTCACCCAACAAATTATCCCCAGCACATTTGAATACGCGCTTTTTAACTATCTGCGATAGTTTTTCGTTTTGCCGTACTCCGCTGCTTTTTGTGCCTGTTTTTCGCGCATGCGCTCAGCGTCTTCTAGGCTCAATTTAGCGGGTTCGCGAGGAGTCTGGCCTTCAGGGATAATTCGGTATCTAGGGGATATGGCAAACTGCTCAGATGAAACACGAGGCAAGTTTTTAAATTTATACAAATAGAACGTTTCCACTTTCTCTCGCGCCCAGTCGCTCTTCTTGAGAAATTTTACGCTGGATTCGATGCTCGGATTCGTTTTAAAGCAATTGATGTTCAGGTAGGCGTACAGAAGATCAAAGCCATAATGATCGACTATTTGAGTCAGCAAGTCTTGTAAACCCAGACCGTGTAGTGGGTTGTTTTCGTAATTTATTTCATCAGTCATGGGCGCGTCCGGTAAAAGTCTAAGAATCTAATAGGGATTGTTATGGCTATCATACCTGTCACTGCTCATACAAAACATAGCAGAGTGCTCTTTTGGGCAAAGAACCATGCAAGACGAGTCTCTATAAAATCTATTTCTATGTTCACCTTATGGCTATATTAAGTTAACAGTATTTTGCTGGCAGGAATCCAGTATCCCTCGAAATGAAAATTTTTTGGAACACTTCCGCTTGCCTATGCTAGTGGTAAATGACGCCTCTAAATTGGTAATCGAATGATTTTAAAAAGTTGAGGAATCAGAAAGTAGGTAAACGAGGGCATAATGCCCCATGCCTGTGTGGTAACGAAAAAAAGTGCTGAATTGACTTGAATATTTCGTTACATCAGTCCTTATATAAGAACTTTAAACGGAGCAAAAACAGTTGGCTAGGTTCCGCTTTGTTGCTAGTTTTAGCCAACCATTTTTTATCTCTAAATGAGGCGGCGTAAACCATGAAAAATGGAGTGAAAATCATATTCTTGTGTTTATTGTTATTTGGCGTGACTCCTTGTAGGTTTCGTGGCTACATATTTAAAAATGGCAGTCATCGTTATTTAGTCCATCAATCTGGTTTGCTTCAAGTGCTTCAAGGCAATATCGCTTAGCAGGCAAACAAAAAAGCCGATCTTGTTTTCACAAGATCGGCTTTTTATTGGACGAGATTTGATTAGTTACGAATCAAGTAATCAAACGCGCCAAGCGCTGCGGTTGCACCGCCACCCATTGAGATGATGATTTGCTTGTACGGTGTCGTTGTTACGTCACCGGCAGCAAACACACCAGGGATGGACGTTTGACCGTGCTGATCGATGATGATCTCGCCGCGATTGCTTAGCTCTAGCGTGTCTTTTAAGAACTCGCTGTTTGGTACTAGACCAATTTGAACGAAGATGCCCGCTACTTCGACAAGGTGTGACTCATCGGTGGTACGGTCTGTGTATTTCAGGCCGATAACGCGTTGTCCGTCGCCAAGTACTTCTGTGGTCATGGCATTTTTAATGATGGTGATGTTCGGTAATGAGTTGGCTTTTTTCACCAAAACGTCGTCGGCACGAAGCGTGTCGCCAAACTCAAGAACAGTAACGTGTTCGACTAAGCCTGCAAGGTCAATCGCTGCTTCAATACCTGAGTTACCACCACCGATAACCGCTGTTTTCTTACCTTTGAACAATGGGCCGTCACAGTGTGGGCAGTAGGCGACGCCTTTACCACGGTACTCTTGTTCGCCCGGTACGTTCATTTCTCTCCAGCGTGCGCCGGTGGCCAAGATAACGGTTTTACTTTTTAGCAATGCGCCGTTTTCGAGTTCGATTTCAACGAATTCTTTTTTCTCTAGACGAACCGCTTTTTGCGTTTTCATCAGGTCAACGTCGTAATCAAGAACGTGCTGCTCAAGACCGGCAACCAATTTAGGGCCGTCAGTGGCTTTTACAGAGATGAAGTTCTCAATCGCCATGGTGTCAGCAACTTGGCCACCAAAACGCTCTGCAACAACACCAGTACGTATGCCTTTACGTGCTGCGTAGATCGCTGCGGCTGCGCCTGCAGGACCACCACCCACAACAAGTACGTCGTATGGGTCTTTTTCAGACAATTCAGCGGCTTGTTTTTTCGCTGCGCCGGTGTCTACTTTGTTTAGAATTTCGTCCAATGTCATACGACCTTGTTCGAATAATTCACCGTTCAGGTAAACGGATGGTACGGCCATGATTTCACGCTTTTCGACTTCGTCTTGGAATAACGCACCGTCGATCATGGTCGCAGTAATATTTGGGTTTAGAACCGCCATTAAGTTAACGGCTTGCACAACGTCTGGACAATTGTGGCAAGAGAGGGAGATGTACACCTCAAAGTTCAATTCTGTGTCCAAGGACTTAATTTGTTCTAGGGTCGCTGGCGCCGCTTTAGATGGGTGGCCGCCGGCTTGCAATAGAGCCAATACCAATGAGGTAAATTCGTGGCCCATTGGGATACCTGCAAAACGTACACGAGGTGTTTGCCCTTGAGGTCCAATCGCCATTTGAGGCGCACGACCTGCTGGGTTTTCGTCTACAGATAAAATGATTTTGTCGCTTTTAAGCGCCGTGATTTCACGTGCTAAGCCTAGTAGTTCTTCTGCTTTTTCAGTTCCATTCGTAGACACAGTAATTTCAATCGGATTAACGATATTTTGTAGGTATGTGCCCAACTGTTGTTTGATGTTTGCTTCTAACATAATGTTTAACCCGTTAAGACTGAGAGATTACTGTAAATTTCGGGTACAAGAATCCATACCAAGCCAATAAACGACTTGAAATTTGCATTCCGAAAATAAGGTATATAAAAGAATAAAAGGGGTCAGATCCCTTAAGGAGATCTGGTGTATAGATCCCTTAAATGTTCGTTTAAGGGATCTGACCCCTTTTAGGGTCTGACTAGCAAGTCTTAGATTTTGCCAACTAGGTCTAGAGAAGGCGCTAGAGTTGCTTCGCCTTCTTTCCATTTAGCTGGGCAAACTTCACCTGGGTGAGCAGCAACGTATTGTGCCGCTTTCACTTTGCGAAGTAGGTCTTCAGCGTCACGGCCGATACCTTCAGCAGTGATTTCCATTGCTTGGATAGTACCTTCTGGATCGATCAAGAAAGTAGCACGGTCTGCCAGGCCTTGACCTTCGCGCATGACGCCGAAGTTGTTTGTGATCTTGCCAGACTGGTCGCCTACCATGTAGTAGTTGATTTTGCCGATTGTTTCAGAGCTGTCGTGCCATGCTTTGTGTGTGAAGTGAGTGTCTGTAGAGACAGAGAATACTTCTACGCCGCGAGATTGAAGTTCAGCGTAATGATCAGCAACATCGCCTAGTTCTGTAGGGCAAACGAATGTGAAGTCAGCTGGGTAGAAAAAGAAGATAGACCATTTGCCTAGTACGTCTTTTTCAGAAATTTCTACAAACTCGCCAGATTTAAAAGCAGAGGCGTTGAATGGTTTGATTTGTGTATTGATCATTGTGTATCTCCTAAGTGATTTAGAGTAAGTGCGTTACCAACAGGAGCTATATTAAAAGATATTTATGAATTATAAAAATTGTAATTTTCTTAAATCGTGATAAATAAAAGCTATTGACTAATAAATGAATAAAGTTTGCGATGACGTCGAAGGCAATAAACCAGGAAAGAGTGGAGAAAAGAGAGCTGTTAAGAAGAATAAAGAAGGCCAACCATCACTTATTGAGTTAAGTGATGGTTGGCTTGTGTGTTAGCGTAATTGGCTAATCTGATTCATGTGCAGTTGACGCTGTTGTTCGGCTTGTTCAATAGACGTCAGTACGAAGCGAATTTTGTCGCCAGGTTTTTGTTGCGACAGAACGCCGCCTCCATAGGGGGTGGTACAGCCTATTTTCGGGTAGCCGCCAATGGTTTGCCTATCTCTTAGCAAAACAATAGGTTGGCCATCTTGAGGCACTTGAATAGCCCCGTAAGCAATGCCTTCAGAGGTGATGCCTTTAATGTCGTTGCCAATGGCCGCGCCTTCCATCCGGTAGCCCATGCGATCGCAGTGATTGGACACTGTGTACTCTTGGCTGAAGAAGGTTTCTTTATCCGCTTCAGAGAACGATGAAGACTGGTAGCTTAAAATAACAGGGATTTCACTTTGACCGTAATTTGGGATCGCGGCTCTGGGCACTCGCATTTGCTTGAACGTTTGATCTTCTTGGTAGAGGATGATGTCTTCTTTTTCGAGTTTGTGGCCGTTGCCTTTTAACCCCCCAAGTTGCTCTCGCATGACGGTGGCGACGCTACCGAGTGTTGGCTCGCAGAGAAAACCGCCTTTAACCGCTAAGTAGGCGCGTAATCCCCAAACGGGTTGCTGAAAGCTCAGTAAGTCCCCTTTTTTTATCGCGTAAGTCTGCCATGGAAGCAGGGGCTTATCATTCAGTGTGGCGGCTAAATCCGCCCCGGTAATGGCGATGCTGGCATCCGCTTGTGCTTCAAGAGCCAAGCCACCAAAGGTGATTTCAATTTGTGCTGCATTGGGTGAGTTTTCCAAGAGTGCATTCGCCCAGCGGAAAGCCATTTCGTCCATTGGTCCGCCAGTGGTGATGCCCGTAGACAAATACCCATAACGACCTAGGTCTTGAATAAGAGCCAACATGCCTGCTTTGATAACCTTAAAAGCCATCGAGGACACCTCCCAGTGCTAAAAACTCTTCTTTTGAAATTGCCTTAAAGCGTACTTGATCACCCGTGGCAATAAGACCGATGTTGTCACTTTGCCAGTCGATCAGTTCAGTTGGTGTGCGCCCAAGTATCTGCCAGCCACCAGGTGTAACACTGGGATACACGGCGGTTTGATTTTCTGCAATCGCGACACTGCCTTTTGGTACCTTGTGCCTTGGGGTACTTTTGCGAGGAATATGCAGCTCAGCGGAGGTGTTGCCGAGGAAAGAAAAACCGGGCGCAAAGCCTGTAGCATAGGCGCGATAGGTTTGCTCGCTGTGCCGCAGAATCACCTCGTCGGGTGTGAGTCCGCAATGCTTGGCTACGTCGCCCAAATCAGGGCCGACTTCGTGGCCGTAGTACACAGGAATCACCACGGTATGGCGTTCTTGGTGACGGGGTGAACTGTCCAATGATAGTCTGGAAATAATACGGTTTATGTCATTATGTAACGCGGATCCTTGAGTTCGATCAAGATCGAACGTCACCAATAGTGTCGTATAGGATGGCACTAAGTCTTGTACGCTTGGTAATGATCTGAGCTGTTGTGTCATCCACAAAATTTGATCAGCAGTTTGCTCGTTAATGCCATCACCAAAGCGAATTAAATACGCTTGATCACTGACTTGTTCAAGAGAAACATGGCTTTGCATCATGATCTGTTCTACTTGTTTTCTTGTTGATTAAAGGTATCTACAATTTGTCGCAGCTTGGTTACGGCTTCTATGGCATGGTCACCATCGCCATGTACACAGATGGTGTCTGCGTGAATGACAAGGGTTTTACCTGAGCTAGAAGTGACTGTGCCGGATTCGCATAATTGCTTGGCTTGTTTCTCGATCAAGGCGTAACTCGCGTGGATGGCATTTGGCTCTTTACGTGGAGTAAGGCGGCCTTCGTCGGTATAAAGGCGATCGGCAAAGGCTTCAAACCAAACCGTTAGTCCGTATTTTTTAGCGAGCTTTTTGATTGCAGGTGCTTCAGGTACCGCTCCAACCATCAAGGGGAGCGAGGCATCGAGCTCATTAACGGCTTGCATCACAGTTTCTAATATCGCGTTGTCTGCCATCATTTGGTTGTACATGGCACCGTGTGGTTTAACGTAGTCAAGTTGTGTATTTTGACTTTCACAAACGCCTTTTAGGGCGCCAATTTGATATTGAATAATGGCTTTTAATTCCGCGGGGGCAATGTCCATATTGCGGCGTCCGAAACCGACTAGATCAGGATACCCCGGATGCGCACCAATACTGACATTATGCTGCTTCGCCAAGGCGACAGTGTTGGCCATTGTAAGAGGATCTGAGGCGTGAAAACCACAGGCAACATTGGCTTGGTCTACATAGGGCATAATTTGCGTATCTAGCCCCATTTCCCAGGTACCAAACGCTTCGCCCATATCGCAATTTAATTTCATCATTGAATCCTTGGTGGGCAGGATGCCGTTAACTCATTGTTATCTTGAAACTATCATATGGCACAGGGGCAGCTTTGGTAAAGCACGGGCATATAAGGGGTAAGCAAAAGGAATAGGTAATTGCAGAGAGATAGGGTATAAGCTCTCTTAATGATCGGCAACCTTTGTGTCAATCTCAGGCACTGTGGCGGATGAAGCATTGGTATGGCATAAAGCTTGCGTTATGCTGTTGCAAACTTAAGAGACGATGGAAAATGAATAAACTGGTTACCTTATTATTAAAGGGTTTGGTCGCGGTGCTACCGATAAGCCTGACTGTCTATTTGATTTATTGGTTATTGGCGACGGGTGAAAAAATCGCTAAGCCTGTTATCACTTGGATTATTCCCGACTCGCTGTATTTTCCTGGGCTTGGCTTACTGGCTACATTGGGCGCTTTGGTGCTGATTGGTCTGTTAGTTAATCTCTACGGTATTCGTTATTTGGTGAAATTAAGCCAGAATATTTTCGAGCGTATTCCGTTAGTAAAATCCATTTATGGGGCGTTTAAAGACATGATGACGGTCTTTAATTTGTCCGAAAAGAAAGAAATGAAAAGTGTGGCATCGCTAGAGTGGAATGGCGCTCAGGTTATCGGTTTTATCACGGGTGAAAAAACTGGCGAAAAACTCTTTGGCGATCAAAATCTCGTCGGCGTTTATGTGCCACTGAGTTATCAGATTGGTGGTATTACCTTGTACATTTCTCGAGACCGTTTAACCGTGCTGGACATCGGCGTGGAAGAAGCCATGCGCTTAGCATTAACCGCGGGGATACAGTCTGGTAATGAGCCTCCTAAAGCCTAAGTACTGACGTGTTGTTTAATCATCGACTATTCTAATTTTTTATTAAATCGCAAGGACGCGATGACTAAGCCTGCCATGGTAAATAGCCCCAACCACAGTGCGTCTTTACCCAATAAAAGTATATTTGCATCTCTCAATACGATGGCTCTAATCATGCGCATAAAGTGCGTTGCTGGCAGGGCTTCGGCGATCCATTGAGCAGCGACAGGCATTGCATCGTAAGGAAACATGAACCCTGATAACAATATAGAGGGTAGCAAAATGAAGATGGTCATTTGCATTGCTTGGAGTTGTGTTTTCGCGATTGTTGAAATGACGAGACCAAGGGCTAAGCTGGCAAAAATAAATAATAACGATGCAAAAAACAGCGACAACAATCCCCCTTTTATTGGCACGGCGAAAATCCAATGACCCATGCTTAAGATAATGGTCACTTGTACGAGTCCAACGATGACATAAGGCGCAATTTTCCCAATCATCAGTTCTATCGGACGCACCGGCGTAGTAATCAAAAATTCCATATTGCCTTGTTCTTGTTCCCTCACAATCGCCGCAGAAGTAAACAGAATCATTGTCATGGTAAGAATCACCGCGAGAAGGCCTGGGAGAGTATTTACTACCGTGCGTTGTTCGGGATTATAGTATTGAACAACCTCAAAGCTGGGGGCTGTCCGTGCTGTCGCTAGACCATTTATTTCGTCTAATGGCAGGTTGCGCAAGGCGCGAATACTTGCTGCGATGACGGTGTCGGAACCATCGACAATCCACTGCCCAATAGGGCGAGTTAGCGCCGAATAAGGCTGCTGATGGTCGTATAAAGGGTGGCTGAATAAGCGGCGAGTCATGTCTGCAGGCAAATAAAGCACAGCACTAATATCGCCTTTAGTAATAGCCACCTCAGCTTCTTTGATAGAAGTGTAGCGTGATATAAAATCGACCGATTGGGTGGCGACAATGGCTTGTTCTACGGCTCGACTTTCTGATGTTTGGCTTAAATCGACAAGGCCGACGGGAATATGTCGAGCATCGGTATTAATAGCGTAGCCGAATAGCATGAGCTGAGTAAGTGGAATCATGATGATCATGGCAAAGGTCATTCTATCGCGGGATAGCTCTTTTAACTCTTTGATGAAAATAGCCCAAACTCTAGCCCACATGACGACCTCCAGTACAGGCAACAAACACGTCTTCTAGACTAGGGCGTGCCAGTACGGCGTTTCTTCCATCGCTTAATTGTTTGATAAAGCCTAATGGGTCTTGCACCTCCTGTTTGACCAAAACACGTAAATGAGCGCCAATTTGAGCCGCAGACATGATCTCACTGTGCTGTATAAGGTTTTGTTTTAGATGACGTAATTCGTCACCGCTTACTTCAATAACGGTAGCCGGCATGGTTTCCATTAGCGTTTTCGGTGAGCCATCTGCCCGTTTATAGCCTTGTTCCATGATGGCTAAGGCATGGCAACGCTCGGCTTCGTCCATATAATGAGTGGAGACCAAAATGGTGGTGCCTGCCGAGCAAAGATCGAATAATCTTTCCCAAAATTCACGACGATTTTCAGGGTCTACCGCAGAGGTTGGTTCATCGAGAAATAACAGCTCTGGAGAGTGCAAGGTGGCACAGGCTAAGGCAAGGCGCTGCCGTTGACCGCCACTCATGGAGCCAGCGAACTGTTTGGTTTGATGCTCTAAATCGTATAGTGTGAGTAACTCTTCGATGCGGATTTTTCTACGAGCCCTAGAAAGACCATAAACCGCGCCCACAAAATCGAGATTTT
Organism: Marinomonas sp. TI.3.20; assembly: GCF_038155025.1. NCBI lineage: Bacteria > Pseudomonadati > Pseudomonadota > Gammaproteobacteria > Oceanospirillales > Oceanospirillaceae > Marinomonas > Marinomonas sp. TI.3.20. The sequence goes on from NZ_JBAKAS010000001.1 coordinate 256,648, forward strand.
CCCGCACGGTTAATTTCTCGTACAAGGAAAATTTCTGAGTCATGTAGCCCATGCGCTGCTTAAGAGATTCTTCATGGCCAGCGAGATTTTCTCCTAAAATTCGTATTTGTCCTTCGGTCGGTTCTAACAGCCCAGTCAGTAAGCGCATGCAGGTGGATTTGCCACAACCATTAGGCCCTAAAAAACCATAAATACTGCCTTTAGGGATGCGTAAGTCGAACTGATTGACCGCAATGTTGTTGCCAAAACGTTTAGTAAGCCCTTGTGCCTCTATGGCGTATTCAACGAGCTGTTGCTCTTTTGTTGACTGGGTGTTCATGGCAAATGAACCTCAACGGCTAGCCCTGTTGGTAGCTGGTCGGCATGTTCAATATCTATGTCGGTTAAGTACATCAGGCGAGCTCTATCACGCTCATTTAGCGCATAGAAAGGTGTATAGGCAGGTTGTGAACGAATATTGCGCACACGTCCTTGAAACGGTGCCTTAATGCCATCTGCGAACACAGAAACAGCATCGCCAATGTGGATTTTGGTCCGTGCGGTGGCAGGTAAGTAGACACGAGCGTAAGGCTGACTTGCTGATATTAGGCTAACGAGTTGAGTGCCAGATGAGACTCGATCTCCGACATGCCAAGGGATGGTGTCGATGATGCCATTGATAGGTGCTTTGATCGCTAGGTCTTTGCGGGCTTGTTCCTGCCAGACTAATGCTGCCTGCGCTGCTTTTACTCTGGCGCTTGCTTGTTCAATGTCTTCTTTTCTTGCACCATTTTTAAGTTCTAGCCATTGATCATAAGCTTGCTTGGCTTTCGCATGTAAACTGTCTCGCTTGGCTTTGGCTGCGTCTAAATCGGCGGTGCCTATGACATTGCTTTTATATAGCTTGGCACTGCGTTGATATTTAAGTTCTGCTTCTTTGCTGCCTGCTTGAGAAGCCTCTAAGGCTGCCAGTGCTGCACTTAGTTTTTCTGGTCGGGTCCCGGCGAGGAGTTCACTCAGGGCGGCCTTAGCTTGAGCGAGTTCGGCTTTACGCTGGCTGACTAATGCATTGGCGCTGCGAGGGTCTAGTTGCAGTAATAATTCGCCTTTTTGGACGGTCTGACCGTCATGGGCGTCAACCGAGGTAATTTGCTCTGATGCTGGCGCAGATAAGCGGATGCGGTCACGTTCAACTGTTCCCATAGCACGAGCACCACGATCAGATTGGCAGGCACTCAGTACGGCGAGCATTAAAATGGATAATAGGATTGACTGATATTTCATAGATAGCCTTTCTCCTAGCAATGACTGGTTGGATGATTGGAACACGTAAACCGTGGTTGTTCTCATTGAGAAAAGTAGGTTGAAGCGCTTGTGCCAAATATAAGCTATTCGGAACTTAAGCGTTATTAAGATAGGCCTATCTATTGATTCAGTGAAGCATAAATAATAAAAAACCCGCTTTCGCGGGCAAAAATGAAGAGAATTGAGCCTTGTTACCAAACGCCATTATGCAATGCGGCGGCATCGTCTTCTAATTCTGGACCGATGACTTCTGTGGCTCTTTGTCCCGACATAAATACCGTTCGGCAAGGTAGTGCTAAGGTTGGATTCTCTGGATGATTGCCAGTAATGCCTTTTAGGCGCTCTTCGCTTAATCCGTATATCACTCGCCCCACACCAGCCCAGTAAATTGCGCCTGCGCACATAGCGCAAGGTTCGGCAGATATAAATAAGCTGCATTTGTTGAGGAACTCTGGGCGATAAGCCTTGCTGGCACGAGTCATAATGAGTCGTTCGGCGTGCCCTGTCATATCCAAGTCTGGCAAGTAACCGTTTACTTGTTCCATGAGAACCTCACCGCTCTCATCCACTAATACAGCAGAGAAAGGGTGAATGCCTTGTTGCTTGGCATCATCGGCTAATTTGAAACTATGACGTAGATGCTGTTCGTCTTGAGCAGATAAGCTCATAAGTGAGTCCTGATAGATAACGATTTTTATTAATGACCGCGTATATTAAAAAAAGGTTTCTAAACACATACCGACCGTTACTGTGCTATTTTTTCTTTGGCAAACTCCAAGGGAACAACCACATCTGAATCCATTGAACAGATTTAAACAGTAACAAGCTGATGACAGATAAAAAGATTAAGCCTGCAAATGCCTGAGGGATTTTAAAGAACGAAGTGGAAAACTGGATAAAGTAACCTAAGCCTTGCTCAGCGGCGACAAACTCCGCTACCACAGCACCAATAATGGCGAGAGTGATAGAAATGCGTAAGCCACTGAATATATGAGGAATCGCATAAGGAATTCGAATTTGCCACGTTTCACGATAACGCGGTGCACGTAAGGATTTACTTAACTCAATAAGCTCTGGTGGTGTTTCCAACATGCCGGTAGTGGTGGAGACGACCATGGGGAAAAAGGTGATCAGGCACGTAATCAGCACTCGAGATGGATCACCTGTTCCCATTAGGACAATGATTAAGGGAGCAACTGCCACCACAGGTGTAGATTGGATCACAATCAACATAGGGTAGAGCGTGCGGTTTAATAATTCTGAGCGAATCATCGCAATAGAAAGCGGTAAACTGATCAGAATCGAGAGGCCAAAGCCCATTAAAGCGACGCGTAATGTGGCCCACAAGTGGGTCATCCAACGAGAAAATTCAACGTTAAAAAAGGCATGAACAATCGACGAAGGTGATGGCAGAATGTATTGGGGAACGTGGCCTAATGTACATCCGAGCTCCCAAACAATAATCAAGCTAATGAAAAATATGGCGGGTGCAAAGCGGTAACCTTGCTTACCAAGCCATTGTAGACAAGCGTTTTTAGGCGTGGACGTTTGGCTCATAAATATGCCCTCGAATGATGTTTGTTAGTTCGGAAAAGCGTGCAGAGTTAATGGTTTCAGGTGATCGAGGCCTTGGTAGGACAACGTCAATTAAATCTAGAACACTGCCAGGTCGTTTACTCATAACCAAAATACGGTCCGCTAGTAACACAGCTTCACTGATCGAGTGGGTAATGAATAAGACGGTTTTTGGATGGTCACGCCAGATATCCAATAGGTCGAAACCAATTTGCTCTCTTGTGAGTGCGTCGAGTGCGGAGAAGGGCTCGTCCATTAGCAGTATGTCTGGGTTTAATAACAACGCGCGAACGATGCCAACGCGCTGTTGCATACCACCAGATAACTCGTCTGGCATCTTTTCGGCAAAGGCGCTTAATCCTGTCATTGCTAACAGCTCGTCGGCGCGCTTTATATCTTCTGGACTGACTCGGCCATATTTATGTTTCAACGGAAAGAGCACGTTCTTTTTCACGGTGAGCCAAGGCAATAAATTTGGCTTTTGAAAAACGATTCCTACGTCATCACGAGGTTCAGTAACGGGGCGATTAAAGACGGAGACTTCGCCGTGGCTTGGGATAAGCAACCCAGCTACCATGCGTAAGAGGGTCGATTTACCACAGCCTGAAGGTCCTACAACTGCCACAAATTCATGACGATGAATGTCTAAGTTGATGTCTTGAACGGCCATTGGAGCATCTGGGTTTGGATCATAACGATGGCCAACGTCTTTCATGCTAACGTACGCATTTTGACTGCTTTTCTCTGTTGATTCGCTCATATATCAGCTTCTCTTTAGTGAGCTGCTTTTAGAGCAGCTCACTATCTGTAGTGGGATTATTTATTTTTTGGGATGAAGTGTCTGTTAACAATGGATTCAGGGTCGAGCGAGTCGGGGCTAAGGTTATTGGCTTCGGCTACGTATTTCCAAGTCGCGGCAATGCGTTTTGGTGTGAGTGCGCCAAATCCATCTTCCTGGGTTATTTTGTTATAAACGAGGTTATGAATACTGGCTATTTGTGCCGCCGCAATTTTCGCGTCAACTTCTGGTACCATTTTATGGAGGTCCAGACCTGCTTTGTCTGGATGATCAAAAGTGAATTTAACTGATTGTGCGTAGGCTTTAATAAAGCGTTTTGCGACGTCTGGTCGTTTTTCTAGGAATTTATCCGATGCTAGCAAAGCAGAGCTATAAAGTGATAAGCCGCCTTCGGACCAAGGCAATACTTTGATTTTTTTGCCTGCTTGAGCCGCTTGTTGTTCAAATAAGGCGGTGTTAGTGACCCAAGCGATAATGGCCTGGGTATTTCCTATCATTAGCATTGGGCCTAGTGCGCCTGGATCGACCTTGGTTAATTTAATCGAGTCTATTGGCACGCCATTTTCTTTTAGCACCAAAGGTAAAAAGGCGTTCGAAGAAGTGAATGGTGAGGTGGCAATTTTTTTGCCTTTTAAATCTTTGATGCTGTTAATGCCACTGCTGTCTAGCACATAAAAAGCGTGAGGTGCTTCGGTAAAGTACGAAAGTACGGCACTAACAGGGACTTTGTCTTGGGCTCTCGCCGCCATTAGTGCACCAATGTCAGAACTGCCCACATCGGATTGCCCCGTTGCAATCTTGGTAACGGCATCCGTCGAGCCTCGTCCGCTGGCGATTTTTACATCGATCCCTACTGCTTTAAAAAAACCTTGCTGGATTCCCACATAGACTGGGGCTTTATCCCCTCCAGGCAGCCAATCAAGTTGAAAAGTTACCTTATCGGCAGCGAAAGCGCTTCCGCTAATTGCAACGGCGATGGCAATAAAAGATAAGCGAGTCAGTTTTTTCATGCAGTGTTCCCCTTGAAGCGGTAAGTAAAACTTTGTTTGCAACGTTTGTTTCAATCTGCAAAAAATGAGCCTGTTCTTTTGTTTGTATGTGTAAAAAAATCTAATGCTTTGAAAATCAGTGGATTTTTCCAAGAGTTAGTCTGATTTTTTGAGGCAATATGTTGTTAATTATCCTGATGCTGTTCCGCAATGGCTCAGAGCATAACGATGGTATGCTTACTCGTGGTGCGTTAAGTCTGAAGAGAATTTTCGATGAAACATTGGTGCAGTGACCATTTTTCTTTATCATGCGCTCTTTTGGTTTAAGGTGATCTCGGTGCAACAACAGAAGTCTGTCATGGTTATTGGTGCTGGTCCTGCGGGATTGATGGCTGCAGAACGTCTTTGTGCTGCGGGATTTAAGGTCGATGTTTATGATGCTAAGCCAAGCGCTTGCCGAAAATTTCTACTCGCTGGCGTAGGCGGTATGAACATTACCCACTCTGAACCTTATGTTGATTTTATTCAGCGTTATTACGACAAAGCCCAGTGGCTGGATGCTTCGATCAGTGGCTTTGACGCTGATGCTCTGTGTCAGTGGATTCACGACCTTGGTATTGAGACTTTCATTGGCACTTCTGGCCGCGTATTTCCGAGCGATATGAAAGCCGCGCCATTACTCCGACATTGGCTTAAGCGCCTTCGTGAGGGAGGTGTGCAGTTTCATATGCGTCATAAAATGACAGCGCTGCAACCAAAGAGCGCAACCTTTGAACATGATGGCGACAATGTCACTGGGTTTGCCGATGCCATTGTTTTGGCGATGGGTGGAGCAAGCTGGCCAAAATTAGGTTCTGATGGGGCTTGGCATCGTATTTTGAGCGACAAAGGCGTGATAGTCGCTCCGTTAGAGAGTGCTAATTGCGGCTTTTACGGCGATTGGAGTGAGCACTTACAGAACAAGTTTGCAGGTAACCCACTTAAAGACATGGCGTTTACTTTTACCACACTAGAAGGCCAATCCGTGACTCGCAAAGGCGAGTGCATTGTCACTAAAGATGGGTTAGAGGGCAGCCTTGTGTACGCTTTTTCCAAATACCTACGAGACGCGATAAACGTGTCTGGTGAGGCGAATTTGTTGGTAGATTTGCTGCCTGCATTTAGCGAAGAGCAGTTGATAATGAAGCTTCAAAAAACCAAGCCTAAAGAGTCTTTCAGTAAATACTTAAAACGCACGGTTGGCATTAGTGGTATTAAGTCTGCCTTGCTTTATGAATCCCATGCAAAAACGTCGTGGCAGACCCCTGAGGGGCTAGCTCGTTGCTTAAAAGCTATTCCGGTACGATTGTATAAAGCCAAACCTATTAGCGAAGCCATTTCTAGTGCTGGTGGTGTTTGTGAAGACAGCGTTGATGACTATTTAATGTTAAAAAATATGCCCAGTGTTTTCTGTGCGGGTGAAATGCTCGATTGGGAAGCGCCAACAGGAGGCTATTTGTTAACCGCGTGTTTTGCGACTGGTTACCGCGCTGCTGAGGGTGTGAGCCGTTATTTAATGCCTTAAACACTTAATCTGTCGTTGGCCACATGTGAGTTATATAGCGTACCTATAAAAATGCCCAATTGAAGTGACATTCATTGGGCATTTTTGTCAGTACGGTTTTAATTTAGAGGTTCGGTTTTACTTTATAGGGAAGCCGGTTTACCGAAACTATATTGCACACCAACAGAGGTCATATTGTCGAATTTAGTATTGGTTAAGTCTTTTGTTAAACGAAAATCTGCACGCAGTGAAACATCTTGATTGATTGCGTATTTCACCCCGCCACCCGCATTCACAAACGTATTATTACCATTCGCTGATGAGTTTTTGGTGTAGTAAGTATTACCAATACCTGCTGCGACATAAGGCGAAAATTTCGCATTGGTAAATTCTGGTAGGTTATAAATACCATCGACTCGGTATTGGTCTAGATCAACACTACTGCCTCGGTGCTTCAAATCTGAATGTAAGTAGGTTAATTCTGCAGCCCATGGCGTTTTGGTTTGGTAACCCACGCTGACCGCATAAGTGGCGTCATTAGAAAGATTACGGTCTGAATCAGTGTGAATGTAACCAAGGCTTGGTGTGACAGTGAAGCCTTCTTTTGGTTGTTGAGCATAAGCCATAGTGGAAAGAGAAGTAGCTAATATCACGCCGCTAAAAAGAGTGCGTTTCTTCAATGAAATAGACATGTTATATCTCCTAATGAATGAATCATTTCGTTTCTCTAAGATCAACAATACGCGTTTTTTAGATACTTAAAAGCCCTTGAAAAATAAGCTAAAACTCAGGTTTTTATGACTATTTCGTAATCGTGACATGACACTGACTTATTAGACTAAAAATTAGGATCAATGTGTTTTTAAGAGAGGTTTTCGAATGGAAATATAGGAGGAAAAAAGGGGGTTTTTACAGACCATTTTCACTTCTTGAATATCATGTCATTACGCTGAGAGTGGATTAAGCCAGTCGATGGTGCTCTCTGATTTGGTACTGCTAGTACCCAGATACAAAAATACGCCAGATGATGATCATCTGGCGTATTTTTATTAACTACTGTGTCTAATAATACGTCGTTCTAAAGTATTACTGAGATTATGCTTCGTTTTTTGAAACGACAGCAACAACACGGCGGTTTGCTTTTCTGTGCTCTGCAGTATCGTTAGCCATTAGTGGTTTTTCTTCACCATAACCAATTGAAGAAACACGATCTTTAGATATGTTAAACGTCGTTACCAGTACGTTTGAAATTGCTTTGGCACGTTTTTCAGATAGTTTTTTGTTGTAGCTAGCGGCACCTTTGTTATCGGTATAGCCTTCGATCATAACGGTTGCTTTAGGTTCTGCTTCTAAGTAAGCCGCCAATTTAGCAATTTCAGGGTAGAACTTCTGTTGAACTTCTGCTGAGTTTGTTGCAAATGGAACAACTAGGTTCACCGCATGGACTGGAGCTACAACAGCAGGCGCAGGTTTAGGCGCTGGCGTTGGTTCCACAGGTTGTGCTTGCTCGACTATTGGTGCTTTATCTTCTACAGGTTGTTGCTCAGTAACTGCTGCAACTGGCTCAGCGGTTTCTTGTGGTTGAGCGTAGGCATCAGAATCTGAGTTATCGCTTGCTGCTGACTTATGAGAAGTACCAAAAGTGTACTGCACGCCAACGGTTGTGATGTTGTCTAGGTGATTATCTTCTACGTCTTTTACTAGACGAAAATCAGCACGAAGAGCCAATGCATCATTGATTGCGTATTTCACACCACCGCCAGCATTCACAAATGCGTTATTGCTGTCAGATGCTTTACTGAAGTCTGCAGTACCAACACCCGCTGCTAGATAAGGAGTAAGGTTTGTGTTTTTGAATTCAGGTAGGCTGTATAAGCCATCTAGACGATATTCATTAACACCTACTTTCTGACCGCTTTTTTTGCTGTCTGCATTAAGGTAATTAAATTCAACGGCCCATGGGCTGTTGAACTGATAACCTAGGCCTAAAGAATAAGCGGTATCGTTATCCGTTTTACGATCGTTATCAAAATTGTAGTAACCAATACTTGGCGAAATGGTGAAGCCTTCAGTAGGGGCTGCAAGTGCCAAAGTAGAGATTGATGAAGCGGCGATGATGCCACCAAAAATTGTACGTTTAGTCAATGTTAAAGACATTTCCTTTCTCCTTAGATAAACATTTTCCAATGTTCGTTTTACATGTTTGTTGTTTCGTTCTGTGTCATACAATAAACCTGTTTTGACCATAGTAAAAGTCACTCAGGTTGGTGCGAAAATAAGCACATTGCCTTCTATTTCGTATTCATGACAATGGTTTGACAGATCAAGCCATTTTACCACAGAGCCCCCTGTAAATAGGGGATAGAAATGTATTAAAGTGTCTAGAAATGTAGGAAATCATTACAGGATTTTTTCACTCGATTTTTCATAAAAATCAATTGTGATGAGATGTTGTAGATTGTCTGACATAGACTGAAAAATTAGCGTTTATTTGCTTGGTAATTAAAAGATATTAGCAGGATTAATGATGGTTTTTTATTGTCAGAAAAGCCACTTTTACACAAACTTTAAACCGTGGTTGGCGGAAGCTAAAATAAAAATCAGGTAGCGTAGTGGATTCTGTTTTCAAGGAGAGGCGCAGCATGGAACATTTTTCGCAATTGCTTATAGATCTAAAGCAGATATCACTCCAAGATATTTCACAAATCCCTGATCAAAAACAACATATTTTGGTTGAGCACATTGAAAAGCTTCAAGATGAATTACGCGCGCTAATAGAAGAAGGCGACCTGTAGTCAAACCTTCTTCTCTTTCACCAAGAGCCTCGGGAATTAGCCTAAAAAGAATAGAGCATGGATACCGTTGTTTCTGTATCGGTATTCTCTGTGTCTGCAGGCACCTCTGAAGAGTACTTGATCCGGTATGAAACTTTCATAGCAAGATTGTCGACGATATTAGCTTGTAGCGATGAGACAGATTCAGTGATTGAACTGCCGTGCTCTGTGCCTATCTCAGTGTTTAGCTCTTGTCTAAATAAAGAGGTTTTAGAGAGATTCTTCTCATAAGTCGCGCTAAAACGTGTGATGGGCGTGCGTTCTGAATCATCCGTTGTATTATTTTCATCAATTATGTTATTTCGATAACCTAGACCTACAGATGCCTCTAAATAGGAACCGTCATCTTCTTGCCAAAAGCGATTACCATAACCGGTAGAGGTTGAACTTTGATATTCATAACCTGAGAATAAGTTCTTGTCATAAGCACCACGAACATACCAAAATTGGTGGTCGTTAAATATATAATCACCTTGGACTGTTCCGCGATATTGCTCTTCTGTTTTAGTGTCATCAGAGTCGGCATAAATCGAAGAGAAGGTATAAGTATTACGCCACTTTTTTAATTGCTGAACGATATTAAGCTTACTGTTGATATTGGTTGTTTGGCTGTTCCCCGTTGTCAAAATCATCCCTAATTCTGCAGATCCCTGCCAAGGTTTTTGCGTCTTATTCTGTGGATTTGTATCGGCATAGGCCATCTGTGTTGCCAGAATGGCGAGCAGAGGGAGGTGGTATTTGGCTTTCATTGTTGTCTCCATGTTAATAAACAGTCAAAAGTAAATGACTGCTTTCTTTATTCACTACTGTCACACAGGACAAGGAAAGGTCTTTTCCTTGCATGTCTGTTGTGTGGCGGCTCCCTGTGAGCAGCAAGTTGTTCGAGAAAATAACATGCCTAGAAATAATATTTGTTTGATTACAGAAGGTTACACCTTTGCTTCATGATGTTTAGACGCTGTAATCGCTCGTTACATAATCTATATTGATGGGATTGTCTTGTTAGAAAGAATACAGCAAGGTAACAGCGGTCTCGGTGTCTGTCTTTTCAGTATCGGTCGGTACTTTTGACGAGTACTGAATTCGATACGAAAGTTTCATTGCAAAGTTATTCACAATATTAGCTTGTAAGGAGCTAATAGATTCGGTCACTGTTTCTAAATTCTCGATATTTATCTGCGTAGTTAGAGATTGTCGAAAAGCCGATGTGGGTGACAGTTTCTTGGTTAATTTCACCGCTAGGCGAGTGATAACACCACGATCAAGGCTGCCTTCCTCAGTGCCTATTTCAATTTGGTTTCTTCGATAACCAATACCCGCTGAGGCCTCTAGGAAAGAACCATCTTCCTCCTGCCAAACTCGGTTACCATAACCAGTTGAAACACTACTTTTGTATTTATAACCAGAAAAAAGGTCTCTCTCTGCTTGGCCGCGGAGGTACCAAAACTCTTTATCGTTAAACTTATAGTCACTTTGTAGTGACCCTCGATAAATTTCTGCTGTCGTTACATCGTCAGAGTCTGAATAGATAGACTCAAAGGAATAATGATTACGCCAATTTTCTAAATTTTGATCGATGTGTATTGCGCCGTTGATATTGTTAGTATCACTGGTACCTGAGGTTCTTTGTATTCCTAATTCGAAAGAGCCTGACACTCCTTTTTTGTCGATAGATACTATTGTTTTTTTGTCAGCAGTAGCAGCAAAAGCCATTTGTGCAGCGAACATAACCAATATAGGTAAGCTGTACTTTAAAATCATGAAAACCCTTTCTATTGAAAAAGCGGCTAATAAAGCCGCTGTCATTAAGGCAAGATAATGTGTTCTACATTTTGTTAATTATCAAAACATCGCCTGTTCGTTGAAATTTAACATAAAAATTTGAGTGGACTTAGAGCCGTTTTGAGAAACTTACTTTTTCTTAGATTATTTCCATATTCGTGTGTTTATACAGATAAGAAATTGACATGCTGATGCCATGACTCAGTCGTTATGTTTTTAATGTATTTATTTCTTGTCGGTGTTTGAATCCAAAGTCGGGTAAAATGAGGTCTTTATCCGGTCTCGCTTTGTAGGAAAAGTATTATGAGTCAGAGTAACCAAGAGGCGCCGAATTTACGTTATCTCAATGCCTACAGTGCACAGCTTCAACAGCAGGCGCAAGGTTTGCTTGAGGCAGGAAAAACAGCTGATTTTTTATTAAAACGATACCCGGACGCTCACAATATTAACGGTACTCGTCCGCTGTATGATTATGCAATGGCATTGAAAAATCAATTTATGCGCAGTTCCGCTCCTATTAGTAAAGTTGTTTACGACGATAAAATTCATGTAATCAATAATGCATTAGGGTTGCATACCTTCGTGTCGCGAGTGCAGGGAAATAAACTCAAAGCTAAAAATGAGATTCGAATATCTTCTTTGTTTCGTCGTATTCCTGAACCACTATTAAAGATGATCGTTGTACATGAGCTGGCGCATTTACGAGAGAAAGAGCATGACAAGGCTTTCTATAAATTATGTTGTTATATGGAGCCAGATTACCATCAACTAGAGTTCGACCTGCGACTTTATCTTTGCCATCGAGATTGGTTTGGGGATCTTTGGTAAATTATCAAAAAGAGTAGAAGTTGCTATATTGGCTTTAACCTCTGAGAAAGGAGCTTCGCCGCTCCTTTGCTCCTTTCTCATGGGTGACTAAACTTTGACGCCGACTAATCGGAAATCAGGCTTCACGGCAGTAATTTTCTTCACTAAATAGGTTAACAAAACACCGTACATTGGAATAAATAATCCAATGCTAATAAACAGCTTGAAGCTGTAATCTGCTAGTGCAATCTCTTTCCAATGCTGCGCCATAAATAGATCTGGGCTTTGATAGAAAGCAATACTAAAGAAAACTAACGTGTCTAAACCATTTCCTAGCAGTGTTGACGCTGCGGGTGCGATCCACCATTGCTTCATTTGACGAAGACGGTTAAAAACTTGCACATCTAAGATCTGACCAAATAAGTAGGCGACTAAACTTGCGATGGCAATACGCATGACAAACCAGTTTATCGAGGTTAGATCTTCGTAACCTTGAAATTGGCCCTGAGCGAAGATAACGGATAGCGCATAAGACACAATCAGTGATGGCATCATGACTAGAAAAATAATGCGACGGGCTAGCCGTGCACCTAAAATTCGAACCGTGAGGTCTGTCGCTAGAAAAATAAAGGGAAAAGTGAATGCCCCCCATGTGGTGTGAAAACCCAATACCGTAAAAGGGATTTGTACTAGGTAATTGCTTGAAGCGATAACCAACAGATGGAATGCTGCAAGATAGATTAGCGCCTTACGTCGCTGCTCAGGAGTAAAATTATTCATTGTGGTGCCTTTTTTTTGATTTGACTTGAATGCTGTTTGGGGTGAGGGAACCCAAATTAAAACATCAACACGACCGGCCTGACCCATTTGGCCAAACACGGCGCGTGATTATACATTAACCGACTGTTTAAGAAAGGGCGTCTTGTATGCTTCTTGTACAAAAACAGTGAGGCGTCAGTTTTAGTGACATAGATGAAAAAATTATTAACGATTTAAAGCGTTGTTGTCTTTCACGGAAACTATTGAGCTATTGAAATGTCTAGTAACTGAAAGTTGCTGATATTCAGGAAAACAATTCTCAAAAATTATAAGATAATCATTTACATAAAGCACAAAAAAAGACCTACAGTCATTTTTCTCTTAATAAAACGTAAGAGATTTGAAAGCTTCTTGTTCGTAAAAAAACGGACACAATTCTGTCATTAACCCCCTCTAGTCTGAATCACATTCAGTATTCCTACTGACTATGTGCTTTTCAATCTGAGTCTACAGGGGAGTTTCCATGCGCTTATCAAAACCATCTTTATTAGGGACGTGCACAGCACTTGCTTTGCCTTTATGTATTTCTACTGCTGTTCATGCAGCCAATGCATCAGAGCACACGGCTACGCCGATTAAGCATGTGGTAGTGATTTTTCAAGAAAATGTGTCATTCGATCATTATTTTGGCACCTATCCAAACGCAACAAATCCAAAAGGTGAGCCCGCTTTTCATGCTAAAGCGAATACACCTGCGATGAACGGATTGACGGAACAACTTCTTAAACATAACCCCAATGAACTCAATCCATTTCGTATGGTGCGAAACCAAGAGCCTTTTGATCAAGACCATGGATACGACGCTGAGCAAGATGCTTATAACGGCGGTTTGATGAATCAGTTTTTTGCCAAAGCAGGCAATAAACATTCTGCTGAAGGTCAGCGTCAGGTAATGGGTTATTACGATGGTAATACCGTGACAGCGCTTTGGAATTACGCACAAAACTTTGCTATGAGTGATAACTCTTACGGCACTATTTTTGGTCCATCTACTCCAGGTGCATTAAATCTAGTAGTGGGTCGCACAGGCCCTGTGATGCAAGAGCATACACCAGGAGTCGAAGGCGGTAATTTGGTGGGTGATAATAATCCTCGATTAGATGATTGCTCCTACTCAGATGCAAGCATGGCAAAAAAATATGAGCATGATTTGGATGCGACCGACCCGAAAAAACGGATTGTGCTCAGTGGCCATAATGTTGGCGATTTATTGAATAAAAAACACGTTACTTGGGGCTGGTTTGAGGGTGGTTTTGATCCAACCAGCTATAAAAATGGCTTTGCGACATGTGGCATGAAAAGCACTAACCAATTTGGTGGTGTGAAAGGTGATTACATCCCTCATCACGAACCATTTCAATATTTCCAATCTACTTCTAACCCACATCATTACCCGCCATCTAGCATTTCGAAAGTGGGTGACGATGATCAAGCCAACCATCAATACAGCTTAAAAACTTTCTGGAGAGCGGCTGATTCTGGTTATCTTCCTGCGGTCACCTTTTTGAAAGCGAAAGGCATTGAAGATGGACATGCAGGATATTCCAACCCTCTTGATGAGCAACGTTTCTTAGTTAATACCATTAATCGATTGGAAAAACTGCCGACCTGGAAAGATACCATGATTGTCATTGCTTATGATGATTCTGATGGTTACTACGATCACGTTATGCCACCTAAAAACCATTTTGCTGAGCAAACTGGACGTCACGGATACGGCCCTCGCTTGCCTTTGTTGGTGGTGTCTCCTTACGCAAAAACAAACTTTATTGATCACTCAGTGACAGATCAAAGCTCGGTAATGCGTTTCATTGAGGACAATTGGAAACTAGGCCGCGCCGGAAATTCGATGGATGCTCATGCCGGTACTTTGAATGGCATGCTGAACTTTAGTAAAGATAATAAAGCTCATGTGCTTATCCTAGATCCAGACACTGGTGTCGTAGCGTCATAACATTATAAAGCATGGGTGATTTTTAACTGCAGGGGTTGTCATGCTATTTGAAGCGAGTCTGTGACTCGCTTCATTTTTTCGATAGTAGCTCCTATTTATAAGCGCATATACAGCATTACTTGTCCTTTATTTAAAAAATTCTGGACGATTTTATGAGGGGCATGATGTTTTCATCTCAACAGACACGAGTAGAAAAATGGCTAGATGGAGGCTTGGTGCGACTCGGTCGTAGTCGTCTTTATTGGCAAGTATTTATGCTTATGTGCTTGTGTATATTGCTAGTGCTGCCTTTGTTCTATTCGGTGCCCAAGTATCAATGGCAAACACCTTGGAATAATAGCCAACTGTTCAGCGAATGGCTGCTGTGGGCCATATGGTATCCGGGTACTTTATTGTCTGTGTTATTTGTCGGGCGTTTATGGTGTGGAATATTGTGTCCATTGGGTGCTATGAGTGAATGGTTCAGTCATCTCGGAGCACATATTCCTGTGCCTCGTTTTGTTAAGCATCCGATGACCGCTGCAATGAGTTTTATCTTGATTACTGTATGGGCACAAACGCTCGATGTTCGCGACGACTTACACACTGCTTTAGTGTTGTTTTCGGTGATGTTTGCGCTGGCCATTGGTTGTGGCTTGCTGTTTGGTAGTGAGCATAAGCAAGGTCGTCGAGTGTGGTGTCGTCATCTATGTCCTATTGGCTCCATTCTAGGTGTTTTCTCTCGATTGGGCGTGACGAATTTGGTCTCCAAACAACGCCGTATGGTAGTGAAGGATGAGTATCATCAACGCATTGAAGCCGTAGCAGAAGGTTATCGTGACAATGGTTTATGCCCCACTAGTATTGACCTTGGTAGTAAGAAAACATCGCGTCATTGTATTAAGTGTGCGCGTTGCGTAAATCCTGATTCACAGGGGGGATTGAAGGTACAGTTGCGCTTGCTGGGCAGCGAGGTAATTAATATTGAGCGTCACGCTCCCTGTTTTTCTGAATTATGGTTCATCTGGCTTGCACCGGGGCTGGCCGTGGCTGGCTTTGTGTGGAGCAGTACTCCGTTATACGTCTCGTTTCGCCAAGCGTTGGGACATTTTGCTATGTCTCGTCAATGGTATGGCTTATTTCAATCAGGTCCTGCTTGGTTAATGAATCAAAATTCTGCGTTAAATCAACATTATCTATGGCTCGATTTTATTTCGATTAGCGGTTTTATGATTGGGTGTGCGTTGTTCTTGGCACTGCCTCTGTTGATGTGCTCATGGCTGGCGAGTGGATTATTTAGGAAACGCTCAGATTCTCTATTGATGCGCATGTCGATTTTTGGTTATCAGTTCGCACCTATGGCGATGTTGTGCATTGTATTAGGTCTTGGCAGCACCTTATTTGCGTCCTTGAAAACCTTACTGGGCAGCGGTGTTATTGTCCTAGAAGTAGGTTTATTAGCTATAGCTTTGCTGTTTAATTTAGTGAATGGATGGCTCTGGCTGCAGAAACAAAGTTTGCCTTTAGGCGCACAAGTTGTCACCAGTTTGTTGTTTTTCATTGGCTGTATTCTACTCAGTGTCGCCACTTTATGGAGTATTTTTCCATCTTTACTGTTTCATTAAAGGAACGGATTATGCGTTCTATTGTATTTTTCTTAGCCCTGAGTTTTATAACGATGAGCCATCAGGTTCAGGCGCAAGAGCGTGAAGGGAATACGCTGTTGGGGTCAATCGATAAAGATGGTATGAATCTTTCCAGTGGTATACGCCTGGAAGGTGAAAATTTGGTGTTGTGGAGTCGTCCAAAAGCCAATGCCTATAATCCTAATGGTTATGTGACGAATGATTTCATTTCGTTTTGTAAAGTGTCTTATACGTTACAAAAATTAGATGATCACTGGCAGAAAACTATAATTTCACCAATGCGTTTAACTCAAACGGGACCTGAATATGGCCAAGTGATGATGCTAGATGGCGCAGGGCAATATCGGTGGCGTATTCAGTACCAACCTCCCATAGAAAATGGTTTTTTCCGACACATAGATAAAGCCACGGGTGTTGCTCCTTGGTGGAAGCCGTTTGTACTGACTTATACTTTTACCTTGGATGCGAAGGGTCAGATTCATAAAGGGGTTTCGTCATGATGCGTTCAGCTATGTATCTTTTGTTGGTTTTGCTTAGCGCAAAGGTGTGGGCATTGGATGTGGTGTTTGGTCCTGATGTAGGTATCAATGGTATGAAAGTAGGGGCAAGTTATATTCAAGGTATCATGATGTCGCCAAAAATGGCGGGAGCACAAACTCACGCAGACATTCATTTGGAAACGGATGTACATGCTCTGTCGGGAAATCCTCAAGGTTTCCCCGCTACGTCTTGGATGCCTGGTTTAAAAATCCATTTTGCACTCTTGAAAGCAGGCAGCGATTGGCATTATGAAGCCGATTATCTTCCAATGGTCGCTCAAGGCGGGACTCATTACGGTCGGAACATAACACTAGATGGGCCAGGGCATTATTTACTGACAAATTATTATGAGCCACCATCAAAAAACGCTTTATTTCTGATGAAAAATGTAGGCCCAGGGGTCTTTCCATGGTGGAAGCCTTTTATTCGCCATTATCAATTTGACTTCTTTGGAACAGGAAAAAATGGTGGTTATTAAATCTCTTATTGCCCTTTCGATAGCGCTTTTGTGTGTAAATGCACCCTGTGCCTCGGTACATTACGAGTTATCTAGACCGACCCTCACACCGATTAAGCACGTTGTCGTGGTGATGTTACAGGACGAAAGTTTTGACCGTTATTTTGGGCGTTATCCAATAGCAGAGAACAAGCCTGGCGAGGTGGCTTTTCATGCGCTTAACAATACGCCTCAAGTAACCGGATATAGTAAGGCAGTGTTGACCCACAATCCAAATTTAACCAATCCGTATCGTCTTGCACCCGCAGAGCCAACGTGCGATCTAGGCTATGGGCCATTGGCCCAAAAAGCCTCGTATAACCATGGGGAAAACAATATGTTTATCTGGTTGGACAGCAGCGGTCCAATCAATAGCATCAATGATGATGGTTGTTTTCCACAGTCTGTTATGGGGTATTACGACGGAAATACACTTCATGAGCTTTGGCATTATGCGCAGGAATATGTCATGGCAGATCATTTTTTTGCCACGGACTACTCTTCCACTGTATCGGGATTATTGAACGAAATCGCAGGGATTACTCATGGTGTCTTGCCGCGAATGTCACCGGGTGTTAATTACCACGATAACCTTCTAGGTAACAACGAGCCGCTCTATGACGATGCAAGCTCAGATCATTATAAGGTGCATCTGACAGGTAATAATATTGGCGACTTATTGAATCAAAAACAGGTTACTTGGGGAGCTTTTATCGGCGGATTTATGCCTAGTTCTCGAACCAAAGAAGGCAAAGCAATTTTGGTCGACCGCTCATTGAGCCTACAAGGTTCAATAATAAAAGATTACTTTTCTTATAATGACCCTTTCCAATATTTTAAGACAACGGCTAATCCACATCATCTGGCACCAGAGTCCGAGGCGAATATCGGGTATCAGGATCAAGCCAACCATCAATATGATTTGAGTCAAATGTGGCTCGCTTTAAAGAACAATAACTTACCGGCGGTGAGTTATGTGATCCCTAAAGCTTCGCAAAATGGCCATGTTGGAAGCTCCTCGCCTTTAGATGAACAAGCTTTTTTGACACAGCTGATTTCGCGGATAAAGCAAAGTACAGTGTGGCCAAGTACTGCGGTTATGTTGGTATGGAATAATTCTGATGGCTGGTACGATCATGTCACGCCGCCCAAAGCGACAAAGGACATGGCGGGAACAGGTTATGGTCCACGATTACCATTCCTGATTGTGTCGAAATGGGCCAAACATAATGTAGTAGACCATCAACAGCTTGATCAAAGCTCTGTATTGCGATTTATTGAAAATAACTGGAATCTTGGCTTTTTAGGAAAACAAACGCCTGACCGCTACGCGAACTCGTTGGACAACATGTTCGACTTCCACAGGGGCTAATCTTGCTATGTATTGTTGGTTTTCTTTGGTGCCTCATGCCACGAGCGAGGCGTCTTATTGTTTGATGCGCGGTATTCGTTCAGGATACTGATGCTAAGATGTTTGTAGTAATGACTTAATACCAGATTGCTTTTAGGTGTTGTTACTATCAGGTCTCTGTTCAAAAATAATAATCAGGAGCAAGTGATGACAAGTAAAAAAATTCTAATGATTACAGGCGATTTTACCGAAGATTATGAAACCATGGTGCCATTTCAAACCTTGATGGCGGTTGGTCATGTTGTTCATGCCGTTTGCCCTGATAAAGTGAGTGGTGACACCGTCAAAACCGCGATTCATGATTTTGAAGGCGATCAAACTTACACGGAAAAACCGGGCCATAATTTTGCGCTGAACGCAGATTTCGACAAAATTAATGTTGAAGACTACGACGCATTGGTTATCCCTGGTGGTCGTGCTCCTGAATATTTACGACTTAATCCTGCAGTATTAGAGATGGTTCGCCATTTCTTTACCACTAACAAACCTGTCGCAACGGTTTGTCATGGTGCGCAAATACTTTCAGCGGCAGGTGTACTTAAAGGCAAGAAATGCTCCGCTTACCCTGCTTGTCGTCCTGAAGTTGAGCAAGCTGGTGGCGAATATGCGGACATTCCCGTGGATCAAGCTGTCACGAGTGGCAATTTGGTTTCTGCACCAGCATGGCCTGCTCATCCAGCTTGGTTAGCGCAATTTATCGCCTTGCTATAGCCTCGTAAAGATAAGAAAGCAGTAGCAACGGCTTTCTTATCTTCTTTCTTATTGAGGGTGCAATTCTTGACTAGTTCATCGTCCTTTCTTGCGTTGTTGCCCTTTCTTACTTCTATCGCTACACTTTTTGCTTAATCTGCGAAGAGGTAGATCTATGTGTAAACTCTTTATTAATGCCGATGCTGACCTTTGGTCATCAACCACGCACTCCCTTCGAATGGACGGAATGGTAACAAGCGTGCGTCTAGAAAATGCCTATTGGCGATTATTAACTGAAATTGGTGCTAGAGATGGGCTAAGTGTGACCCAGTTAATAACACGGTTATATCAAGAGTCTATTAAGGCGGGGCATGACCTAACGAATTTCACATCCTTTTTACGGGTATGTGCGTTGAGGTATCAGGCGTTGCAATTGAATGGTGAGATACCTCCTCAATCAGAGATATCTATTGCTTCACTAGATTCGGATCGAATTTTACAGAATGAATCTAAATTAGCGTCTAGAGGGGTGCACTGACACCAATAAATGTATTGGTATCAGTGTATTTTCTTAGTTCTCTTCGTCGTCTGCGTTCATTCTTGCTAGGCGATCTTCTTCTTCCGCTAATGCTTCTTGTATTTCTAGCAACACAGCGTCTACATCCGCCTCTTTGGTTGGCTCATCAAACAGACCTGTTAATTCTGTGTCTGGTGTTAGTTTGCCCGACTCATAAATAGACCAAATTTCTTTCGCATATTTTGTTTCTAGAATCTCAGGAGCGAACATGCCGTAATAATCACGCATATTGTTCACATCACGCTCTAACATCCATTCCGCATGGTTATTAGCAACGGCGTCAACGGCTTGTGGTAAGTCGATAATCACTGGGCCATTGGAATCCACTAGAACGTTAAATTCTGATAAATCTCCATGCACCAAACCAGTACATAACATGCGTACGATATCCCTGATGATGACGTCAAAGTCTTCGCGTGCTTGCTCAGCAGACATGGATACGTCATTTAAGCGTGGTGCAACATCGCCATCGTCATCAGTGATGAGTTCCATAAGCAAGACACCATCAAAGCAACCATACGGTTTTGGCACGCGTACTCCAGCATTTGCTAGTTTGTACAATGCATCGACTTCGGCGTTATGCCATAGATTTTCTTGTTCTTCTCGACCAAATTTGGAGCCTTTCTCCATGGCGCGAGCGCGGCGACTGTTTTTTACTTTACGGCCTTCACGGTATTGGACAGCTTGTTTAAAACTGCGTTTGCTGGCTTCTTTATAAACTTTGGCACAGCGAATATCCGAACCACAGCGAACCACATATACGGTGGCTTCTTTACCGCTCATTAATTGTCGAAGTACTTCATCGACCAAACCGTCTTCAAGAAGCGGTTGAATTCTCTTAGGGATTTTCATGCTGCTCCTTATACAGGCATTAGATGATAGATGTCACTAACAGAAACAAAAAACAAAAATATATTCCTTATTTTGGCCAAGCTAGGCTTGGTTTACACTATGGAAAAAGTGATTTAATGCGAAGAAAATTGACCTTATTTAGCCATTACGCCATTCACTTTTGATATTCCGCTCTCATCGACGTCTCAATTTATCACTATATCGTAAATTATAGGGAAACGATTAAATTATCTCCGATAATTGATGTTTTGGCTAACATCTGCCCTTTTTCAAGAGGAATAAAAGGGAATGACGGCTGGATGCAGAATCCTCATTGATAAGTGAAAGAGAATTTATTGACCTTTTGTCTGTAAGTCTTTTAACTAGCTGGATTATTCTAGACATCTTATTCTGTTTTAAGGCCAATATCACGTGACTATCGCTTCCAAATTACCCGATGTGGGAACCACTATTTTTACTAAAATGTCAGCTTTGGCGGCCGAAAAGGGGGCTATTAATCTGTCTCAAGGGTTCCCTGACTTTAGGCCAGATGAAAGACTATTAACTAGAGCATCTGAAGCTCTGTTAAATGGCAATAATCAATATTCACCCATGACAGGGTTGCCTGCTTTACGGGGTGCGATTGCTGAATTGATTGCTCGACACTATGGGCGCGACGTGAGTCCAGTGGATGAAATAACGGTGACCAGTGGTGCTTCTGAAGCGATTTTTGATGCCATTACGGCGTTAGTTCATCAGGGGGATGAAGTCATTCTATTTGATCCTGCTTATGACTTGTATGAGTCCGCGATTATATTAGCAGGTGGGGTTTGCCGACGAGTAACACTTACAGCACCAGATTTTCGTCCTGATTGGCAAGTGTTTGCATCTCTGCTGACAGACAAAACACGCTTAGTACTGATTAATACACCGCATAACCCAACAGGTAGCTGTTGGACTACTGGCGATTTAGAGCTTCTGTGGCAAGCAATTAAAAGCCGAGATATCTATGTATTGTCTGATGAAGTCTATGAATTTATTCATTTTGGTGAAAGCGCAGTAAGTGTTCACAAACACGCTAAGTTAAGCGAACGTAGCTTAGTGGTGTCTTCGTTTGGTAAAAGTTTTCATTTAACTGGGTGGAAAGTAGGGTATGTGGTGGCGCCAACAGAGTTAATGGTAGAGCTGCGTAAAGTTCATCAGTATGTGACTTTCTGCACGGCGACACCTTTGCAACAAGCCTTGGCTGAACACTTAGAGCAAGCGCCAGAGAGCAGCGCCGAATTGGCTGCGTTTTACCAGAAAAAACGAGATGTTCTAAGAAATGCGTTGGCAGACAGTCGTTTTACTTTATTGCCTTGTGATGGCACGTATTTTCAGTTGTTAGATTACCGTGATATTAGCGATCTTGATGATGTGGCATTTTGTGAATGGTTAATAGATGAAGTGGGTGTGGCAGCGATTCCGGTGAGTGTTTTTTACCAGCAAGCACCTAAAGATCAACGTCTTATTCGTCTTTGCTTTGCGAAAGAAGAAGAGACGTTAATAGAAGCCGCGCAACGATTAAGCCGATTGTAAAAACTAACGTGTTTGTCATAACGGAATAAGATGGATATTGGTCATTATCAAGTCACGGTAAAAAGCCCCTGAGTGATAATGACCAAACTAACCGGCTATTTAGTAGCGTTTTTTCTTAGGTTTCTTATCGTTTTGAGGGCCTTTGCCTAAGGCTTTCGCTCGCAAGGTTTTTTTCGATGGCGGACGTCTTTTCTGACTGTCTTGTTTCGTTGGATCTGGCTCGAAGCCTGGGAACCATCTAGGGTTAAAGCTTTCTTCAACCAGCTTTCCTATATCGGCTAATAGGTAGTTTTCTTTTTCGGATACTAAAGAG
Organism: Marinomonas sp. TI.3.20; assembly: GCF_038155025.1. Classification (NCBI taxonomy): domain Bacteria; kingdom Pseudomonadati; phylum Pseudomonadota; class Gammaproteobacteria; order Oceanospirillales; family Oceanospirillaceae; genus Marinomonas; species Marinomonas sp. TI.3.20. The sequence goes on from NZ_JBAKAS010000001.1 coordinate 279,095, forward strand.
ACCGCCAGTCCTGTTGAGCCAGCTCGACCAGTTCGACCAATGCGGTGGATGTAATCTTCTGCATTGTAAGGCAGCTCATGGTTAACAACATATTGTAAGTTCTGGATATCCAAGCCTCTGGCAGCAATGTCTGTAGCGATCAATGCTCTTACTTTACCTGCTTTAAAGTCTGCGAGAACACGATCTCGTGCGCCTTGTGACTTATCACCATGAATGGCTTGAGTGGCAATGCCATCCTTCTGCATTTCTTTAGCGAGTTCATCCGCACCTTGCTTAGTACGAGTGAAGACTAGTACTTGTTTCCAGTTCTTCGAGCCGATCAAGAATGACAGCAGCGCACTTTTTTGATCGTTATCTACTTGGTAGACCACTTGCTCGACTTTACTCGCCGTTGCGTTGCGTTGATCTACTTCGATTAATTTGGGGTTTTTCAATAAGGTTTTACTGAGCGCAAGAATCTCATTACTAAAGGTGGCAGAGAAAAACAAAGTTTGGCGACCGCTAGGTACCTTGGTTAGGATTCGTTGGATATCGACAATGAAGCCCATGTCGAGCATTCGATCAGCCTCATCTAACACCAATGTTTTCAATTCATGCAGTTTTATTAGATTTTTTGTCAGCAATTCTAGTAAACGGCCAGGCGTTGCAATCAAAACATCACAGCCTTTATTTAAGGCGTTAATTTGAGTATTGATGCTGGCACCGCCATAAACAACAACAGATTGTACCGATGAATCTTTACTGTACATGGTAAAACTGTTGTATACCTGCTGTGCCAATTCACGTGTTGGTGTGAGCACCAATACACTAATTTTTTTATACTTTTGGTTATTCAGACCCGCTTCGCTGGTTTGGTCTATATCATTTTGTGCTAATAAGCGATGCAACAAAGGCAGAGCAAACGCCGCTGTTTTACCGGTCCCTGTTTGTGCGCCAGCCATGACATCTCTTTGCGCCAGTATTGCGGGAATGGCCGCGTTCTGAATAGGTGTGGGATTACTGTAACCACGTTCGGTAACCGTGTTAATCAGTGTTTTATGAAGGCCTAATGACGCAAAACTCATGAACTTGCTCGCTTAATGGTATACGGGATACGAAAGTCGCTAGTGTAGCATTTTGGATAAAAAGGCGACTTTGTTTTATGTGAATTGTGAGTTTTTTTTAACTCGTAAGACCAACAATAGAAAATAACGCTTATATGCCGCCACAATTGTAAGGATTATGTTCATTTTATTGGATGGAAGAAGCAATCTTTACGCGACGATATTATCTGAGGAAACAATTAGACTATATGTATCTATCGATTTACAAACTATCCAGCCTCGGAATATAACGTGTTTTCAGCGTAGAAAAAAATAAAGACAAATATACCGCGGCTGATAGATCCCCTTCTAATGTGCTGATCTAGCATTAATAAAACAGTGTATCTGAAAGCATTGTTGCCTCGTGTTTTGTCTTCTCTAATTCCCTCTGCCTACTCGGCTGTACCTTGTAAGGAAGTCATTATGTTCTCTTTGACCTCGACCCAGCGCAATGTGGCTTTTGCTAGTTTTGCGAGCTGGACGTTGGACGCGTTTGATTTTTTTATTCTCGTTTTTGTACTTAGTGATCTAGCCGCTAATTTTAAGACGACGATTGCCACCGTTTCCATGGCGATTATGCTAACGCTTGCCGTCAGGCCGATAGGTGCCCTGATCTTTGGGCGATTAGCTGAAAAGTATGGGCGTCGTCCGATTCTTATGACAAACATAGTGTTATTTTCTATTTTTGAGATTCTTACCGCGTGGTCGCCATCGTTAACGGCTTTTATGGCGTTTCGTGTTTTATATGGTATTGCCATGGGAGGAATTTGGGGGGTTGCATCTGCCTTGGTCATGGAAAGTATTCCTGATCGCTCTCGCGGCTTTATGTCAGGTGTTTTCCAAGCGGGCTATCCTGCCGGTTATTTGCTTGCTTCGATTGTCTTTGGTTTATGTTATGCGTGGGCCGGTTGGCGCGGTATGTTTTTGATCGGTGCTTTGCCCATTTTGCTTTTACCTTTTATTTATTTCAAAGTGCCTGAATCCCCAGTGTGGTTGGCAGCACAAGCTCGTAAAGAGAAAATGGCGATATGGCCAACTATTCGAGAAAACTGGAAAGTGTGCGTGTTTATGGTGTTGTTGATGACCTGTTTTAACTTTTTCAGCCATGGCACACAGGATTTATACCCCACTTTCTTGAAAGTTCAGCATCACTTTGACACTCATACTGTGAGTATTATTGCCATCTGTTACAACATCGCAGCCATGCTTGGCGGTGTGGTCTTCGGTACCTTGTCAGAAAAAATAGGTCGTAAGAAAGCGATCATGATGGCTGCTTTCTTAGCGTTGCCTATCATCCCATTATGGGCGTTTGCCAGTGGCTCGATTGCGATCGGTATTGGTGCTTTTCTCATGCAATTCATGGTGCAAGGAGCGTGGGGTGTCGTGCCTACGTATTTGAATGAATTAGTTCCTGCTAATGCACGCGCTATTTTGCCAAGCTTTGTTTATCAAACAGGTAACTTATTGGCCTCAGTGAATGCGGAAGTACAGACTAATATAGCATCTGCTCATGGTGGTAATTACGGTTTGGCAATGGCAATAGTCGCCGGAACTGTCGCAGTATTGATCTGTGTATTAGTGTACTTTGGTAGAGAAACTAGAGGCATGAAAATGTCTGTTGAGCCCGAGGCGGTAAGTTAACGCCGTCACCTATTTCCTTTAGGCTTACGGCGCCATTTATACCGGCCATTGGTCGGTATTTTTTAATACGTGTTTTAAACGCTGTTTGGCTTGTTCAAACTCACGGGGTAAATTCCCTCGATGAGAAACCAGATAAATAGGATAACTAAATTCAGGGGCGTCGGGCATTCGCTTTAGGCGCCCCTGTTGCAGGTATGGTTCGACCACTCGTGTACGAAAATAGCCGTTGCCGCCTTGTTTCAACATGACTTTTAGTGCCATGGGTCCGAGAGAAAATTGCATGGCGTTTTGGCGGTTAAATGGCAAACAGCGATCAAATTGCTGGGCAAACTCTTCCCCCCAGTCGATGAATATATTTGGCTTGGGCGTGTGTGAACAAGCCACATGAATGAGCTTCTCTTCCGCTACTTGCTCGATGTTTAAATCTGGATAATAGCGAGCACTGTGCACTAGTGCTGCATCCAATTGGAAGTTTCGAATAGCACGATAAAGCGTATCAGTAGTGTCGATTTGACTGTGCAGATGTAAATGCTCTAAATCGGCCAACTGAACCAGCCAATCCACCATAATAGGATTCCACAAGCTGTTGTCAGCCCCTAGTGATAATGTCGTTTTATTATCGGCTTGAGGAACTCGGTAAATTTCTTGTGCTGCACGCCATGAGGCAATAATCTCCTTGGCGTATTTCACGAAACGCTCGCCTTCTGGAGTTAACCGAGCGCCACTTCGATTACGGATAAATAGTTGGCAATTCATGCTCGATTCGAGCGAGTGAATCCTTGCGGTAACCGTCGTTTGCGTGATGTTCAGTCGCTTGGCTGCGTTAGCAAAAGTGCCTGACTGCATGATTTCTAAGAAGGTTTTGGCTAGCTCTATGTCCATACTGACTTGTTTACTTCAATTTTTTTGAATTTATGATTACTTAATATTGATTATACTGATTCTAAAATCTTCCGTATCCTATGCGCTCGTTATTTTGGTGTATTGACTACCCAATCCTCTCTTTTGTTATTTCTGTGTGAGTTTTTTCCTATGGTGATGTCGTTTTTTAAGACCCTTTGTCAGTTTATAGGGGTGGAAACCAACCGCACCTCACATTTGGAGCGTATTGTCTCTGGTGTCACAACTTGCTTAGCGATTGCTGTGGTTGCTTTGGTAACAAAGTGGAGTTTATCCACAGAAGTACATATTTTATTTTTTGCTTCGACTGCCGCTTCTGCTTTCTTGGTGTTTACGTTACCCCATGGTGCCTTATCGCAACCTTGGCCGGTATTGGCTGGGCAGGCTCTGTCTATTGCTGTTGGCGTGGGTTTTGCCAGTGTGTTGGATTCCAGCATGACGACAGCGGCTCTTGCCGTTGGAGCCACTGTGATATTGATGCATTATTTGGGTTGTCTACACCCACCCGGCGGCGCCACGGCGTTTTATTTTGTGGTTAACCTAAAGCAGATTAATGTCTCTGAGTCGGTCATTGTGTTCCTCGTCAATATTTTGATTATCTTGGCCTTAGCCATGGTCATTAATAACCTCTTTCATTGGCGTCGTTACCCACTTTTTTGGTTAAACAGAAAGTCAGCGGCGAATCCCGCTCAACAAGAGGTATCTGCGGTTGAGCATTTTAATGCGGAAGATTTACACCAGGTGTTGCAGCAACAGGATGTATTTGTTGACGTCAGCTTGGATGAACTACAACGTATTTATGATGCCGCGCACACCATTGCCCAGCAACGGCGAATTGAGAATATGTCGGCTAAGACTAAGACTAAGACCAAGCGCAAGTTTCTGAAAGCGGCCTAAACATTGGTTACTTAACCGCTCTTTTAACGATGGTTAAACAAGAGACTCCATATAAAATAATAATTAAGGTGGAGAAAAAGGTTGGGTCAATTCCCCAATAGAGACTAATATGCCGAATCATAAACAAGCTAAAAGCGACTGGTAAAAGTAACAAAAACATCCGCCCAATGCTGATGGTTAGTGCATAACCTTCTTTACAGCTTTGGCATGTTTGTGGGGTACGTAGGCTTTTTCTAAGGGATGAGAATATTAGTTTTTCTTTACAGTGTGGACACTTCATTAAATAGACCTATATTCTTTTTAAGTGTGGAAAACTAATATCCTGCTCCCGTCTTTCGACGGGTTCAAGACTGTTTTTAAATGGATAACTCTTTTCTATTTTATTTAGGAAAAGCAGTAAAATCGGCTCGCAGATTCTGCGGCTTTTCTTCGTTTTATTGTTTGTCTTTTTGCTTATTTTCAAGCTCATTCAATGCGTTAATTATCTGTACTATTTGTGCTTCTGTGTAATATTGTGGATTGAAGACTGGCAGGTTTCGCAGTGGCATATCAACGACGAGAGCTTGCGCCATCAATCTACTGGCTTCTGCAGCAGAGTCATTGGCTCCAGCGCCCATCATGGTATTAAATATAGCTAACATTGAATCAAACAGCGGTTTACCTAATGACGTGTTGGCGATTTCTCCAATGGTTGAGTTCAGATGATAAGGCGTTAGAGGTATTTCTTGTGGAATACTGTGCCCCAACAAGGCAATAAATGCTTCGTCGTGGAAGTCGCGTTTTGCTGGCTCGAAATACGTCTTTAATGCTGTATTGGCCGGTGCCAATGGAGTGTCGGTTTTAAGCGTTACGATGACAGCGTCACGGATATCTTCCACGGAAGAACCAAGAGAAATCGTGTAATCGTTACTTTCCGCTAACCAGACGGATTGTTCGCTATTCCAGTACGCGAAAGCTCTATAATCTAATTCAAGTTCAATGACTTGGCTTTCGCCCGCAGCTAGAAAAACCTTCTTGAATGCTTTAAGTTCTTTTTTTGGACGAGGTTGTGATGGTGTTGCTTGGCCAACATAACACTGTACGACTTCAGCTCCTGCGCGGTCGCCTGTGTTCGTAATAGTGACGCTCACTTTAATCAAATTATGGCGACCGAGTTGAGCGGATTGGCCCTGAAGGGTATCTCCACTGAGGCGAACATTTGAATAGTCGAACGTGGTGTAAGACAAGCCATGTCCGAATGGAAATAATACCTTTGTTTTAGTGGTATCAAAGTAACGGTATCCAACCCAAATGGATTCGCGATATTGCACCTGTTTGGTTGTTCCAGGGAAATACGGTTGACTTGGAACGTCCTCAAGCGCCAGCGGAAACGTTTCTGCTAGTTTTCCGCTTGGGTTTACCTCACCAGACAGTATTTTTGCAATGGCTGAAGCCCCTGCCTGACCACCCAAGTAAGCTTCTAAAATCGCAGGTACTTCGTCGACAAAAGGCAGCGTAATAGGGGCGCCGTTTTGTAAAACAACAACGGTTTTGCTGAGTTGGTTCTCTAAGGCGTTGATTAAATCGAGTTGTACTTGGGGCAAGTCTAAGTGTTGACGGTCGAAGCCTTCAGATTCATATTTTGGCGTTAATCCTACGAACAAAAAAACCACATCAGCTTGTTCTGCTAATGTCATCGCACGCTTTTGCTCTGCGGCATCTTCCATATCATTTATATGATAGCCCGCGGTATAACTGACATTGTCTCTACCAAAAATCTTTTTGATCTCGTCTAAAGGCTGTTCAACTGTAAAAGGATTAATTTTCGAGCTACCAGCACCTTGGTAACGGGTGTTATTCGCAAGCTCACCGATCACAGCGATTTTTTTATCGATGGAAATAGGCAGAAAATTCTCATTTTTAAGCAGAACACAGGATTCTTGGGCAATGCTAGCGGCAAGCTTATGGTGAGCATTTAAATCTACTGTGACTTTCTCTTCATTCAACGATGTCTTGGCTTTTAGAATGAGTTCTAATATACGGGCGACGGATTTATCTAATTCTTGCGTGGTCAGTTGACCATTCTCGATGGCAGCGATGATCTTCTTAGTATTCAAATCGCCAGAACCAGGCATCTCTAGGTGTTGACCGTGTTTAATGCCCTCTACTCTATTATTATTTGCACCCCAGTCCGTGACAACAATGCCTTTAAATCCCCAGTCTTTGACGAGAATATCGTCCAAAAGTATTTTATTTTCAGCTGCAAACGTACCGTTCACCTTGTTGTAAGAACACATAACTGTCCAAGGTTGGGTGGTTGTTACCGCTTTTTCAAAGGCTGGTAAGTAGATTTCGCGCAGTGTTCTTTGGTCGATGATGACGTCCACCGTCATACGACAGTGTTCGTGATTATTGACCGCATAATGTTTTAAGCTGGCGCCAACGCCTTGGCTCTGTACACCTTTGATCCAAGCAGCCGCAATATCGCCAGCGAGTAATGGGTCTTCTGAAAAGTACTCAAAGTTACGACCACCCAGTGGGTTGCGCTTAATGTTGGCGCCTGGGCCGAGCAAAACAGACACGCCTTGTGCACGACATTCCTTGCCTAACGCTACCCCCATTTTTTCTATGAGCGTTGTGTTCCAGGATGCCGCTAAACCTGGGCCTGTCGGGAAACAGGTCGCTGGTACGGCGTCATTAAGGCCGACATGATCACCTTCACCCACTTGTTTTCGTAAGCCATGAGGGCCATCCGTCATCATAATAGATGGCATATCTAGATGTTCAATACCATGCAAATGCCAGACATCTTTGCCAATACACAGCATGGCCTTTTCTTCTAATGTAAGAGTCTGAAGCATTGTTTGAATGTTTTTTGTCATTATTTTCATCCTTTATCAATGATTAATTTACCGGTTTAATTCCATCCACTAATAGCTGGATCAGGGTCGGTGTGAGTTGCGGAATCGCGTCGTCTTCGGCTTCTAAGAGAGCATCTTGACGGAGTAACATTCGACGAAAAAAAGTGGGAACGGCGTTGGACAGCGTAATAGAAAGCAGGTGCGGAGAAATATCAGATCGGATGCTGCCTTCCTTTTGGCCTAATACAATAAGGTCAGTAAGCCGATTAACATTGCCCGGCAGGATGAGAGAAAGCGAGTCCCGAAATTCTACAGGGATGCGAGAGCCGGCATAATAACCATCAAATTCAGCGATAAAGCGATCGTCGTCTTGATATTGAATGTCGGCATAGGCGTTCATTAGCACCTTAATACCGTCTCGAATACTGGGGTATTTCTGTGCCTCTATCTCATCGATAATCCGATCATAAATTGCAAGTTTACGCTTCAGAACCACGACTAGAATAGAAAATCCCAAGTCGTATTTATCTTGATAATAGCGGTAGAGCGTATTTCGGCTCATGCCTATAGCGGACGCAATGTCTTTCATTTGCGTATCTGCAAAGCCGTTCTCGATGAAAAGGCCTTCAGAAACGCGAATAATTTTGTCCCGAGTTTGCTCTGTTTGATAAACCATTCTGCTTTTCATATTAAAATGTTACACGTGTTATATTTGTGCTATAAAATTAAAGATGAGGCTCGTCTAAGTCAAGGAAATAATGTGCTACTCATTCTAAAATGTTGGAGACGTGCGTCTTTTCGTCAACAACCTAGCAATAAAAACGCAAGTGATTGAATTCTTCATAAACAGACGCACCTATGGATTATCTTTTGTATTAATACTGAAACCTTATTGGAGTGAATCATGACAACGGCTAAAAATGCGCTATTGAGTTCTGTGACATTGGGTGATTTAACCTTACCCAATAGAATTGTAATGGCGCCATTGACGCGTACTCGTGCCATTGGGCATCAGCCAAATGCATTGATGGCAGAATATTATTCACAACGCGCCAGCACGGGCTTATTAATCACTGAATGCACCATGGTATCGGCAAACACCTCGTCTTTTGGTAATGATCCGGGTATTTATTCTCAAGAGCAGATAGAAGGCTGGAAGCTAACAACCAATGCCGTTCATAAAGCCGACGGACGTGTGTTTATCCAAATTTGGCATGCTGGGCGTGCGGCGCACCCTTTATTGAATGGTGGCAAAGAAGCGGTGGCACCAAGCGCTATTGCCATCGATGATGAAACCCATACACCTGAAGGCAAAAAACCTTATACCGTGCCTCATGCTTTAACTGTGAGCGAAATTAAATCCACCGTGAATGATTTTCGACAAGCAGCGCTTAATGCAAAAGAAGCAGGATTTGATGGGGTTGAAATTCATGGTGCTAATGGTTATTTGATCGACCAATTCTTACGCGACAGTGCCAACCAACGTACCGATGAATACGGTGGCTCTTTTGAAAATCGTGCGCGTTTTTTAACCGAGGTTCTAGACGCGGTCACTGAGGTAATGGGCAGTGGGCGAGTGGGCTTACGTTTATCGCCATTAAATAGCTTCAACAGCATGAAAGACAGTGACCCTGTTGGTCTCGTTCGCTATCTTGCTGAATTATTGAATGGTTATAATCTGGCGTATTTGCATCTAATGCGAGCGGACTTTTTTGGAATTCAAAAAGCCGATGTCGTGCCTGCCGTACGTGAAGTGTATAAAGGGCATTTAATGGTAAATATGGGCTATAGCCCAGAAGAAGCAAGCCAAGTGATCGCTGATAAACAAGCGGATAGCGTTGCGTTTGGCACTGGTATTCTTGCCAATCCTGACTTTGTAGAGCGTGTAAAAGCAGGTGCTGATTTTAATGCACCAGACCAAGCAACCTTCTATACGCCAGACGGCAAAGGCTATACAGATTATCCGCTTATGAGTGCTTAATTATGAGTGCCTGATAATAGGCGTGTTGTTTTTGTATCGAACGTGATGCATGAAAAGCCAAGGCAAACTGCTTTGGCTTTTCATTCTAGCGTTGTGCTCTATGTTGAAAAGTGATGTCTAGCTTGGCATCCCTTCAAACGCAGGAACGTTTTCAAAACCTTCGTCCCAGTTAGCTTTGCTGCCGGTAAACAGATGAGCTTGTGGAGAAAGGTCTACATCTGTGTCTAAGCATCCTGCAGGTACAATGACTATGCCACGAGCTTTTGCGTCTGTTGGAACGTTAGAGCCACAAACAGAGCAAAAGGTACGGGCAAAGTTGGTATCTTCAAGCTTATAAAAACTGAGTTTGTCTTCGCCACTTAGCCACGTTAACTCAGCACCAGGTGCGAAAAGATTAGAGCAATGCGCAGTGCCAGAGCTTTTGCGGCAACGGCTACAGTGGCATAGGAAAAACTTTTTGAATTCGCCTTTAAGTTCGAATTTTACCGTACCGCATAGACAAGACCCTGTGTGTAATTGACTCATAGTGATATTCCTAATATTTTTTATTTTAAATTAGTCGTAACTGTCTCGAAGACAGTTCTGCTTACTGGTAAATTTTAAAGAAGCCCATCATACGTTTCAGCTGTTCGGCTTGAACCGTCATCTGCTCACTTGTGCTTGCTAGCTCTTCACTACCATTGGTATTTTGACGGGTAATGTTCTCTAACTGCTGCATTGCTTGATGAATTTGCTCTACTCGAGTGTTTTGCTCAATACCGACACTGGCTATCGCTTGAATCAGCTCAGAGGTCTGTAGAATTTGCGGAACCACTTCTTTTAGTAAAAGACCGGCTTGCACACTGATTTTGACACTATTCACGGTAATATCGCTAATTTCTTGAGCGGCTTGTTGGCTTTTTTCTGCGAGGTTTCTGACCTCACTGGCAACGACTGCAAAACCTCGACCATGCTCTCCTGCTCGAGCCGCTTCAATGGCAGCATTCAGTGCAAGCAGATTTGTCTGTTCTGCAATGTCTTCAATAATGCCAATCTTATCAGCAATTTTTTGCATAATAGCAACTGTCTGGTCAACCGCTTCACCGCCTTGCACCGCTTTATTACTGGCATTGAGCGCAATGTCGTTGGTCGTAGCAGCATTCTCGGAGTTTTGGTTGATACTGGTCGAGATTTTATCAATAGCGGCTGTGGTGTTTTCAAGGTTCTCTGTCATTAAGGCCGCACTACTGGAAAGATCCTGAGCGGTGACACTCACTTGAGAGCTTGCTGCTGCCATTTGATCCATAGCGCTTTGAGTTTCAACAATAATGTCTTTTAACTGATCGATCATTCCATTTGTGCTGTTCTTAATAGTGGAGAAATCGCCAATATATTCTTTTGTAATTCTAACTCGCAGGTCGCCTTCGGCTAATGCCGACATTTTTTCAGAAAGGTCTTGGACAATATCTTGGATAATATCGACCATTTTTTTCATGCTCGCTTTGAGGCTACTACCATCGTCTTTTTCATGAAGCTGAATGGCAATACCTGTATTACCTTGGGCTATCTGATTCGCAATTTCAGCGACGTCTTTAGGTTCTCCCCCCAGAGATTTCATGATGTTTTTCAAGATCATCATCCCGATACTAAACACCACAGCGATAACGGCCAAGGCAATACTGATCTGGATGATAACGGACTGCCAAATAGCCGTTACCGCATTTTTAGCGCCCGTTTTACCGATTTCTTCGTTAAAAGCGATGTGTTCATTGAGCGCTTGGGTAAGCTGCTCGGCTTCCGCTGTGGTATACAGTAGCACCTTGGTAGCTGCGGCTTGAATGCCCTTTTGGGATAAAGAAATGGCTTTCTCTCTTTTTTCGTTATAAACCTCAAAAGCCGCGATTTCATTGTCGAGTAAAGCTTGATCCTTTTCACTAGTTACTAATGATTTATAACTTTCAAATCCTTTATATACATTAGCGACTTGAACTTTCAGTTGAGCGTCTACTTTTAGCTTCTGGTCTTTGTCTTTTTCTAGCACATGCACATATGATAAGCGGCGTACTTCGCTGATTGCTTTGCTTATTTTCAACATGACTTCAATAGAAGGTACTGTTTTAACGTTGACGTGATTGGAAGAGGTATAAACGTTATTAGTTTGTAGCAAGCCCACTCCGACCAAAGCGACTAAACCAATGATAGATCCGACAATCAGAATCATAAGCTGGCGACGCACACTCATGTTTGTGAGCTTCATATTCTCTCCAATGAAAACGTAAATGGTAGTGTTGCGTTTAGTATAAATGCTTATGCAAAATATCCTAAGCCTTGATGGGCTTTGTTTGACAGATTAGGCACTTACACCACAACTATATCGAATATTTCAGCCATTGCTTAAGTGGATATTTGTTATGAGCAACTTATCATTTTTGATGATTTGGTGAGTGTGATGGCTAAATCCCAACCCTCTTTTTTTTGCATCGTCAAAAAAAGAGGTTTTGATCCACGGTAATGCCATGTATGATGCCCAACTTTTATTTTCCTCCACATCTATTTAGCACCGTGAAATTTGCCTTAGTGACGTTTGGTATTGTGAAATTTGGCATCGCTAACCAATACAACTAATAAGAATCAGAGAGAGAGTTATGAATATAACCGTTAAAGTATTGCTGGGAATGGCGCTTGGTATCGTCGTTGGGCTGATTATTAATTTAACAGGGACTAACGTTTCTGGTACATGGGTAAACAGTTATCTAACCAACGGTGTGTTTCACATTGTCGGTAGTATGTTTGTAAATGCACTGAAAATGTTGGTTGTTCCTTTAGTATTTTTCTCATTAGTGTCTGGCGTATGTGGCATTGGTGATATTAGATTGCTTGGGCGTATTGGCTCCAAAGCATTCATTTTATATCTAATCACCACAGCGATCGCGATCGCTACGGCTCTATTTATAGCATCAGGCTTAGGTATTGGCGAAGGCATGAACGCAGTTTCTAACGCCAACTTCTCTGGAAAAGAAGCGCCATCACTGTCATCCGTCATCATCAATATTGTGCCTTCAAACCCAATTAGCGCTATGGCCAAAGGCGAAATGCTGCCGGTTATTTTCTTCTCGATTGTGTTTGGTATCAGCTTATTAATGGTTGGTAAAAAAGCCGAGTCAGTTAGTAGTTTTGTTGAAGCTCTTAATGAAATCATGATGAAAATGGTCACCGTGATTATGGCTGTTGCGCCTTACGCTGTATTTTGTCTTATCGCAAAAGCCATTGCTAATCTAGGGTTGGATCTACTAGAGCAGCTGCTTGGCTATGTGTTGGTATTGATCGGCGTTCTATTGTTCCATTTGTTTGTAACGTTACAGATCGTACTGAAAGTCATGTCAGGCTTAAGCCCTTTTACCTTCATCAAGAAGATGCGTAGTACACAAGTCTTTGCGTTCAGTACTTCAAGCTCAAATGCGACTATTCCTGTGACGTTACGTACGGTAACTGAGCGTCTGGGTGTGAAAAATTCAGTGGCTTCGTTTACTGTACCCTTTGGCGCAACCATAAATATGGACGGCACTGCGATTATGCAGGGTGTTGCCACTGTATTTATTGCGAATATCTACAACGTAGATCTTGGTATGATGGGCTATTTAACGGTTATCTTAATGTCCGTTCTGGCTTCTATTGGCACCGCCGGTGTTCCTGGTGTGGGCCTTATTATGTTGTCTATGGTGTTCACACAAGTTGGCTTACCTATTGAGGGTATTGGCTTGATACTTGGCGTAGATCGCTTGTTGGACATGATCCGTACTGCGGTCAATATCTCTGGTGACGCCGTTGTTTCAGTCGTTGTTGCGAAAAGCGAAGGACAGCTCAATGAGAGTGTCTACAATGATCCAGATGCAGGCAACAATATAGATGTGCATTTAGAAAAAGCTAACGCGTAATCTATTAACAAAGATTAAATGAAAAAGCGTCGTACTGAGGTGAAGTCCTAATAGGGATCACGTCAGTCCGGCGCTTTTTTTATGCCTTAGAAGTTGATTCTATTTATTCTACGTTCGAAAAGCTGTCTCTCAGTGCCGTGATCCAACCATTGAATTTATTCATCAAGGGACTTCCTTTCCCAAATAACTCATGCATCTCAGCCTCGAAATGCGACTGCTTAGCTTCTTCTGGTTCAGGCAGTGGTGGCAGAATATGAGCAAAATACGTTTTATCAAGCAGGCGGTGTAATAGGCGTTCGCCAGTAAAAGGCTTACCGCTGTTGAGTGCTCGAGCGCCTTTAATTAGGTTTCGGATATCGTATTGTGTTGGGCTGATGTCAGGTACTTGTTTAGGAATATTCAGTAATTTATAGACACCAATGCGAGCCGTGCGGATGGAAGACTCCATGGTGAAAATAATATCGTTACGAGTTTCTACAAATTGCCCAATCAAGCCTAAATTAGTACAGCCATCAGGAACCACATGAGGCCGGTCACCCGCAGCACGGGTCATAAACTGTGATGTGATGTAAGGCATTAGAGCAAGACGGATTTTCGTATTGGCAACAACCTCATCTAGCTGACCTTCAATGCCAAGGTGATAACACAGCTCAGTGAGCATTTCTTTGCCAGTACATTGCGCCATCGTTTTGTGCACATGATTGCCTAATGTGTCCATCAATAAGCCATAAACCCAAATCACTAATGTGTCGTCAGGTTGATCTGGAAAATGAGGCTGACGATTACAAGTGACGCTGAGCAACCAATTAGAATCGGTAATGGTAATAATGCCACCCGTGACAGTTCGTCCTGAGTGCGGATCATTAACGGACAAGGCCGTAAGCTTATCCACAAGAGGCGATGGCTTACAGGTGAGTGTGGCAGATTCCCACATGGATTTTTCTACATCGCCATAAAACTTTTCTGGTTTACCAAAAACAGGCGATTTCTTCGCGAGATTCCTCCACAGCGTCCAACCACTTTTTCCTCCCGGATTATGTTGATCGCAAGTGAGTTTGGGTACGCTATCCATATCGGCATAAGCCGTTTGTTCTGTCATTGAACCTGTCAATGTGAAGACTAAATCGCCTAATCCGACATTAATGAGCTTCGCTGTTTCTGTATTTTCATGCATCACCATTGCACGAATGGCGGTGACGGTTTTCTTGTCACCAGAAAAGGTGATATCAAGGTCTTGAACGCGAGTATTAAAGTGAAAATTGACGCCTTTTTCGCGCAACATCTCCGTTAATGGTTTGATGAAGGTGTCGTATTGATTGTATTTAGGGAAAACCAACGAAGATAAATCTGCAAAACCGTCAATCGAGTCGAGTAAACGATGCAAATACAATTTGGTTTCTAACAAGCTATGACAGTTTTTAAAAGCAAACATAGTTCGAAACAGAAACCAAAAGTTGCTTTCTAAGAAGCCTTTACTGAAATACGTCTCGATACTAATGTCATCTAAATCCTCTTTACGCTTTAGCATCAGACGAATCAGCTCCCATTGCTGGGGTTTGCTTAGGCCAAAATTACTCGACTCTAGAATCTCTCCACGATTGCGTATTAAACGCGCCTTAGAATAGTTGGGGTCGTTGTCATTAATAAGGCGGTATTCATCAAGAACAGAATAGCCTTCTGGTAACTCTGCGGCGGGAACATCTTGAAACATATCCCAGAGGGAGTCGTAATTCCAATTCATTTCGCGGCCACCACGAATGATATAGCCATCTTCTGGATTACCAGAACCATCCATTGAGCCGCCTGCCACATCCATTTCTTCTAGAATAGTAATGTTTTGAGCAGGCATATGGCCATCACGAATGAGATAAAAGGCGGCGGCAAGACCACCAATACCACCGCCAATAATCCATGCATGACGGTATTTTACACCGGGTGTTGGTAAGGTTTTATGGCGAGAATAAGGCGCAATAAAATCGGCAGGCGGAAGAGAATTAAGCGAGCTATGATGCCAAAAACCACTCGTCGCATCAGGTTCATGCTCGAACCCTTCCGGCGCCGTTGTAGAAATATCAAATTTCGAAATTGGTTTATGACTCATCATCCCATCTCCTGTCTAAAACGCTGTTATCAGCAATATATGTCTTTTTTCATAGTGGCACAGGTGGAGCATTGGGCCTCTGCGTCAGATCAAGGATTGTCGATTAAGTAGTTTAAATTATCCCTTTTGATTCTCTCTAGCGAGTTAAAAACAGTAGACCTTGTAAAGGTGTCTCTACTTTCTGTAGGAAGCATGCAGCCTATGTGTATTTCTATAAATACGGTTGTTTTTAAGACGGTCATCGCCAACTATTCCATACGAAAGCAAGATAAATGAAAGGCTAATTAGGAGGAATACATGCAAAACCAAACCGATCAAATTAAACATGTTTCAGACATTATAAAAGTGATGAATGGCGGTATTGAATTCTACCAAGAGGCAAAATCCAAATTGGATAACAGCACTTATCAAGCCTTTTTTAATCGAATGATTGTTGCCAAAAAAGAAGCGGTGGCCGACCTGCAGAAATTTGCAGTCGAAGAACAAGGTGAATTAGAAAATGAGAGTAGCAGTCTCGTAAAAGCGCGTCAGGTTTACACCAAATTGTTGTCTAAGGTTTCTGGTGATTCCACCGCCTTCACTTATATTGATCAACTTGAGGAAGTGGAAGATAAGGTCTTAGAAGAGCTCGATCTCGCACTAGAAAGGCACCAAGCTCAGGATTGCGAAATCGCACTTCGCCGTATCAAAGTCAGTATGAAAGAGTGCCATGATGAAATGAAAGCATTGCAAAAAATGGCCGCACAGCACTCGTCATAAAAGTCGCTTTCTCCCCGAGTCTGTTTGGTGGAGTTTGAGTGATTAGGGGTTGTTATCTGCCTTTGTTTCCAAGTCTTATCAAGATTACTTATCCATTTTCGGTTAGCAATATTGATAAGATCTATGAAAAACAAATTCTCTTAACGTATTAGTTTAAGCAGGCAGTTAACAGCCCATTACGCGGTTTTTGCCGCTGGAACATCAATGTATTCTACTTGATGTTCATCTGCTTCATCAGGAATAAGGGGTTTGTCGTAACAAGCCGATACGCCCCAATAATAGGTAATTAAAGCAACGGCTGTGAGCAAGACGCTGTCTAATGGTGAGCTAATATAGCCTTTGCCACCGTAGGTGCCAAAATATGACAATATTAACAAGGCAATATAGTAAACGAGTAACCAAATAGCGCGTTTAATGTCGCCTTGATCGCTGTCTTTTTTACCAAAGATGGCATATCCCACCCAAGCAATGATTAACAACGGCAGTAATAACTCATCAACACTCCAGCCACTCCAGTAAATCAATAACGTACTGGCAATAAAGGCCAATGGACTAATTATGACAAAGGCTGGCAATAAAAATGGACGCTTCAAGTCAGGACGACGTGCACGAAAGGCCGCGGCACTGATTGGACCTGGCATATAAGTTAAAACGTTTGCAGACGTCACCGCAGCAATTAATCCACCCCAAACCTGAAATTCAGAAGGCAGAGTCCAAGCAATGGCTAAAATAAGTGATAGCCATAGGGCACCACGAGGCACACCAGACTTAGGATCTACTTTACCGAACACTTTGAACAAGTAGCCATTCTTTGCCCAAGCGAAGATGACACGACTTGCACCGGCTAGATAAATATTCCCAGTACCCGCAGGAGAAATAACTGCGTCTACCAAGATTAAATTTATCAGCCAAACTAAGCCTAATGAACGAGCTAAGTCAGCGTAAGGTGAACGGAATATTGTTTCCATTCCATGCCAGCCGTTTGCATTCAATAGGTCTGTTGGTATTGCACCCATGAAAGAAAATTGCAGCAAAATATAAACCATAAAGCTAATTGCCATGGCTAAAATGATAGCGATAGGAACATTTCGCTGAGGATTCTTCGCTTCACCTGCAAAATCCACGGCTTGGCGAAAGCCTAAATAAGCAAACACGATACCGGCACCCGTTAAGGAGGAGAATACACCATGAATACCGCCAGGGTGTGTTGCAGGGATGTCCATATTTGCACCTTTATAAAAGGTGAAAAAGGTCACAATAGCGATGATAGGAACAATAAATTTAATCGCCGTTACAATGGTATTAATACGACCAAAAACATTGACGCTCCAGTAGTTCAGAGCAAAAAAGAATACGAGCAGTAAAATCTGCATGACAAAGCCAAGGGTGGTTGGGTTACCAGTTGACGCTTGACCCAGTGCAGGCCACCAATACATAGCGTATTGGCGAACCGCTTCCACTTCTACACCCGCCGTACTGGTGTAAGCTAATAGCGCACTGAAACCGATGACAAAACCGACCAAGTTGCCGTGAGTAAAGTTTGGGTAACGAACAAATCCCCCGGCTCTTGGAATACTGGCGCCGAGCTCGGCAAACACTAAGCCAATTAAGAGCACCATAACCGCACCCAATGCCCAAGCATAGCCAGACAAAGAGCCGGCATAGCCAGAAGTGGTTAATGCGGCATATAACCAACCAGAGCCGATCATCGACCCAACACCTAATAGAGTTAAATCCACTAACCCCAATTTTTTCTTTAGTACGCCATCAGACATGATAATCCCCTTGCGTATGGCTGCTGAATTTATGCTTATAATTTTTAAAGCAGTGTTCTTAATGTTTATGAAAAGTTCAATTTCGTTTCTCGATTTAGCAGGAATAGCATTAACTCCGTCAAGTTAGGGTCACTTTTCAAAGGCTTGATAATCATCAATATCGTATTATTTGGTTTTGGGGCAAAAGCAGATAGAAAGTTGATGTCGTAAAAAAGAATGACAATCAATTAAAAAATAAACCATTGATTGTAAAAAGATTTCATATCAAAAACGTGTATGAAAAAAATAAATAGCTGACAGGAAAAATAAAACGAGGATGAAAAACCGGCGATGGGGAAATGTTTGTTTATAGAAATAATGTGCACAAAAGTAGTTAGAATTTTGATTTTTTTTTGAAAATTCACAAATTTATCAAAGAACAGTAAAGAAATGTGTTTTTAAAAAAAACGACCAAACAATTAATTCATTGATCTATGTCTAGGTAATTTTTAGATGTGCTTTGTAAAATGGTTAGGGGATATAAGTGTCGAAGAATAACTAATGTCAGGCTAGACCAAGCCATGTTATTTAAGAGCTTTCGATTCATTACAAAAACACATGCACCCATTCTACCTATATGTGCTAATTTTAACTGAGGTAAACAAGGAATGTTGACTGCATATATCGCACGGGAGATTGTACTAAGAATTTGCTTAGCCATTAACTATAATGGAGAGTGAATCATAAAATAAGTGAATCTTTGCTGTTCTTTCGTAACGAAGTGCCAAATACGCATCATTAAACATAGAGATTACAATGCTGAAGACACTTAAGGGACGGTTATACTTCCTCTCTATTCTTATCATTATTCCTTTCTACTTTTTCATTTATCTGAGTTTCGACTACAGTCGAACTATGGTTGAAAATGAGCTTCTCAAAAGCGCCCGAATAGTGTCTAACCAGGCGGTAGAAAATCATAAGCGTTTGATGACATCAACAGAGCGTTTTTTAGCGCTTTTAGCCGCTCTTCCTCAAGTTAAAAAGCCAGATTCCGAAACATGCCAACGCTTTATTAGTGGGATTGCCCCGTTATATGAGCGATATGTAAACATCGGAATTCCTAATAAAGCAGGGATATTAACCTGTAATGGCACTCCGCTTGCTTCACCTCTTGATTTGAGCGACCGCGCTTATATCCATGATGCTATAACGCAAGACCGCTTTACGTCGAGCGGCGTACATCGTGACCGGACTCTTGGTATGTTGACGGTTAATTTTGCTTATCCTGTTCACAGTCTCACAAACCCAAAAAATGTTGTTGGAGCGGCTGTGGCTGTCATTTCACTCGACTGGTGGAGTGTATTGCTGAATAGCAACCAATTACCCAAAAATAGTATTGCTTATATTTTAGATAATCATGGCAACTCAATTGCCAGCTACCCTAGAAATACCGTGTTTGATGCTCCAAAGAGTTTTAATGCGGTCGTTCGGGGCAATGATGGTATCCGCCGTGTTTTTGTTCAGCATCAAGTAAAAGGCTGGGATGGGCAAGTTTTACTGACGTTTATGACCGGAATTGCTGTGGATGAACCGTTATCCATTATTGATAAACGTTATACTTTTATTGTGAGTGTCTTTTCCATATTGGTTATTTTGATGCTGATATTCTTAAGATTTTTTTTCCTTAATACCATTTCTAAGCCTCTTTATAAACTGTCTTATTTGGCCACAAGGTTAGGGCAAAATAAGCATATATACGCTGCTTTACCGACCGGGGTAAAGGAAATGGATGATTTACAAGACAGTTTTCTTGAGATGGCTGATCGTAAGGCGCAAGCAGAGAAAAAAATAGTACGGCAAGCGCAAACGGATAGTTTGACTGGTATTTCAAACCGCGATGCGTTTAATCAAATTTTGTCAGAAACGCTAATGTCTAATCCTCATGATCAAAAAATTGGCATCATATTGCTGGATTTAGATAACTTTAAAGAAGTGAATGATACTCGCGGCCATGAAGCGGGAGATTGTGTTTTGAAAGTGGTTGCATCGCGTTTGAGTAAGCATGTGCCATCCGCTCAATTAATCAGTCGTTTAGGTGGTGATGAATTTATCATTTTACTCAGAGATGATGACTGTAATGAGAGTCGAGTATTAGTGCTGTGTGAAGATATTAGAAAAGCGCTTAAAGAACCCTATGCTATGTCTCAGGGGGACATTACCCTTACGGCAAGCATCGGTGTGGCGCTGTATCCAGACGACGGCGACAATATGAGGGAGCTCATGGGGGCTGCTGACCAAGCGATGTACTCCGCGAAACAGAATGGGCGGGATACTGCTCGACGATTTAGCTGGGATCTAAAAGATGCCCTTGTCAAAAAAATGGAACTTATCCAAGATCTGCGAAAAGCGATACTTAACCAAGAATTCTATTTACTGTTTCAGCCGATTATTAACAAATATGGCGCCGTTATAAAATTTGAGGCACTTATCCGTTGGCAGCATCCTGAAAAAGGAATGATACCACCTGATCAATTTATTCAAGCGGCCGAAAAGTCAGGGCAAATTGTCGATATAGGGCACTGGGTTGTTCAGGAGGCGAAACGTGCTTTGGCACCGATTCGTGAAGTGTATGGCGAAGAGGTACAAATCAGCGTCAATGTGTCACCGATACAACTATCAAAACAACAAAGTGAAAAAGGCCTTCTATTAGCCGAATTACTGTGTAAGCAAGAGATCGAAAGTGATAAAAAAGGGCTAAACGGTCTTGTGGTAGAAATCACTGAACACCTTTTAATGAATTCAGACGAAAGTACTCGCAAAGCACTGCTGGCTTTTAGAGAAGAGGGCATTCAAGTAGCCCTAGACGACTTTGGAACTGGCTATTCTTCTCTTGCCTATATTATGAATTACGACATTGATTATTTAAAAATCGATATAAAATTTGTTCGAAAATTAGAGGAAGATCTTGCGTCGCAGACATTATGTAAAGCCATTATTTCAATGGCGCATGCGTTGGGTGTGTCTGTTATTGCTGAAGGCGTAGAAACTCAGCAGCAAGCTGATCTACTACTCGGTTATGGTTGTGACTACCTACAAGGTTACTACTTCTCAAAACCAATCCCGTTGGACCAAGTACTGGTTTATCAACAAGATAAGATTCTTTCAGTTTAGTATCGTACGGCTAGTGTCTCCGTAGAATCATTAAAGCCAGATGACATTGCTGTCATCTGGCTTTAATGTTGGTTTATTCAGACTGTTATTTTACTTTGAAGTAATGGATATCGTCTTTTAGTTTCTCAGAAAGTTGTTGTAAGGCCACGGTTTCTTCCGCGTTAACTTGTAACGCTTGGCTGGTTTCCTTCGACATATTGGCCACTTCTTGGATCTGACTATTAATCTCAGAGATGGTCACCACTTGCTGCGACGTTGCTGCTACTACCTCTAATACATTGGCTAATGAGTTTTTAGATTGTTGTTGAATATCATTTAGTAATGTATTGGCTTCATTGGTGAGTGTTAAGCTATTTTGGACTTGAGGCACGGTACTTTCCATCGCTTCAACGGAGGCTTTGGTTTCTTCTTGCACCTGTAAAATCATCTTCTCAATATCACCTGTGGCATCACCCGTTCGTTGAGCCAAGTTTCTTACTTCGTCTGCGACGACGGCAAAGCCTCGGCCTGTTTCACCAGCGCGTGCCGCTTCAATGGCTGCATTTAACGCGAGGAGATTGGTTTGCTCTGAGATGCCACGAATAACGTTAATAATGTCACCAATGCTGCGGGTGCGTTCTTCTAGTACATTGACTTGGTTGACCGTGGCTTTGACCGTAGCGGATACTTTTTCAATTTCTAACGCTACTTTTTGTACCGCGGCTTGTCCTTTTAAAGACAGGTCGGCGGTAATATTCGAGTTGCTCTCAGTTTCACGAACACGATCAGAAATAGAGTGAATGCTGTCGTTCATTTCGATTAGTTTATGCGCCGCCGAATTGGTGTATTCCAATTGGGTGTCCGCCGCCACCAAAGACTGTTTAGTGCCAGACGCCACGGTTGCCGAGCGCTGAGACAGCTCGCTTGAAGAAGAAATAATGCTGTTTACAATCGTAATCAGCTGCTGCTGCATGACTTGTACCGACGACATCATGCTGTTTGGGCAACAAGAAGAAATGACGCCAGTAAGGTTACCTTCTGAAATTTCAGAAATCACATCCGCCGCTTCTTGGGGTTCACCGCCCACGGCATCTTTAATGCGACGTGCAATCAAATACGCCACACTCAAGCCAATAATAATCGCGATGCTGGTCAGAGCAATCATCCAACTTTGGAAGGAACTGGAGACGATTCTGGTTTCGATAGTCGCTTCTTGATTTGCCATTTCTTCAAGGTTAATAAAAGCATTAATAGCGGCTAGCCATTCAACAAAAGACGGTTTAGCTTCGTTGAGCAATAACGCATTGGCAGTTGTTAAGTCATTGGCTTGTTTAGCTTTGATAATATGATCAATGAGCGGAAGGGTTTGCTTTTCAATGCGTTGAATCGTGCTGTATATGCTTTGTTCTTGGGCCGTCATTGGAATGTTGGCAGGATCCAGCATTTTTTCGGATTCTTGGTAAAAGAGATGAAGGTTTGTAATGTCTTTCATAACAGCCGCGAGCTCAGTGTCGTTTCTGGCCAGTACCACATCGCGTACTGCAATAGCACGGTCGTGCACGCTACCGCGAAAGTTAATGGCATAGCGTTGTTTCACCGAGTTAATGTCCGTCATCTGAGTGATGGTGGTGTCGATGAAGTTCATACGGTGAATCGCAATCACTGCCAAAATAACCGTCAGTGCCAAGGTGATGCCAAAGCCAATAACAAGGCGCGCATTAATAGTCATAAATAGAGTCCGTTTGGTTTATTCAGGCGTTGCGAAAAGTAGATCTTTGTTAGTCAACAAAACGCACGGAGAAGTTCCTGCCGTGCGATTTTATTAAAAGGAGAGAAGTGAAATGTGAGAGTGCCAGAAGCTCCTCTCTATTGAACGATATGACTAGCTGCTGGCAATGACACTGTTTACCGCTTTTGAAACCAAATCTTTTTTCATCGTCGTACGTGCAACAGGACGCTCAAACCAAAAGTTCATTGGCTGATCAAACCCGATGCCATGCATGTAGTTATAGAGTGCTTTTCGCAAACCTTCGCCGAGCATTTCATGCTCAGTGCCGGTTGGGTCGGTAAAATCAACGTCGTTTTCTGCGAACAGAATGTCAGGGCGTTCGGCTAGAGTGATACCGTACTCGTCTGGGTTGATCCCAATCGGGCTATGTATTGTTGCGGCGAATCTGTGCCAGAAAGCGGACTGAAAACAGCCTTGAGCCATCATTTGGCGAACCATTTCTAAGGCATCAATGGTTTCTTGTTCGGTTTGCGTTGGGAAGCCATACATTAAATACGCGTGCACCAAAATATCAGCATCGCTGAACGCCTTGGTAACGCGCGCGACTTGCTCAACGCTGACGCCTTTTTTCATCAGTTTCAGTAATCGGTCTGATGCAACTTCAAGACCGCCACTAACAGCAATACAGCCAGAATCTGCCAATAATTGGCAACGCTCTGGAGTGAAGGTTTTTTCGAAGCGAATATTACCCCACCAACTGATCACGACGCCGCGCTCGATCAAGCGATTGGCGAGAGCGAACAAGGCTTTTGGCGGAGCGGCTTCATCGACAAAGTGAAAGCCAGTTTGTCCGGTTTCTTCGATTAACTCTTCAATGCGGTCGACCAGCAGATCTGCTCCTGCGGCATCGTAGCGATCAATGTAATCTAAACTCACATCGCAAAAGCTACATTTGCGCCAGTAGCAACCGTGGGCAATGGTTAACTTATTCCAGCGGCCATCGCTCCAAATACGATGCATCGGGTTAAGCATTTCACAAAGCGACAAATATTCGCCTAATGGCAAGCCATCGTAGATCGGCGTACCTACATCGGCTTGAGGAATGTCGTGCAGTTCTTTATTGTCGTTCAAATGGACATAAGGCTCGCCATTTTCGTCTTCCGAGAGAAAGTAAGTGCGTACTAACTCATCAATTTCTCGCTGCCTGTCAAAGAACTCTAATAGCGTAATAAAAGGGCGTTCGCCGTCATCGAGGCAAATAAAATCCAAAAACTCAAAGACGCGAGTATCTTTGAGTGCGCGCAGCTCGGTATTCACGAAGCCGCCGCCCATTACGATGGGTAAATCTGGGTTAATTGCTTTACAGGTTTGCGCAATACGCAGTGCCCCCAGCATATTGCCCGGGAAAGGCACGGTTAATGCCACCACGCTTGGTTGGGTTTCTTCCAAATACTGTTCGACCAACTGTTCTAGAATTTCAGAACTAAAGCTTGGCTCGCCCATGAGCGTATCGTAGAGATTGTCGAAGCTTGGGTTTGCCGCAGCAAGTCGCTCGCCGTAGCGGCTTACCTCGAAGTAAGGGTCAACACCTTGAGTAATGACTGCCGACAAATCGTTGATAAACAAGGTCGCCAAATATTTGGCTTTATCTTGTACACCTAAGTTACCAAATGCGGCTTTTAACACATCGCCCGAGACGGCTTCCATTTGTTCGATGGTGTCGAAAGCTGGACCTTCAGGCAAAAAGCGACGAGAAATAATGCGCAGTGCAAGACTAGGGTCTTTGCCTTGTAAAAAACGAATAGCAGGCTCAACACCAAGACGATAGCGATCAAATTCTGACAAGAAAGTATAAATCACATCGGGCAGTTCATCGTCTTCAAACGACTCGAAGTTTTCTTCCACATGCTGACGAATAATATCCAGCGCTGGAGCGGTCATCATCTCTAGAAAAAGCTCGATGGCAGGGTCTCGCTGAACCGCCTCATAGCCCCGAGAGCGTAAAAAACCAGTGAGATACGCCGTCGCCGGATACGGGGTATTTAACTGGGTCATAGGAGGGGTCATTAGAAGAACGGTCATAGCCTGCCTTTAAGCGTAACAACGGATAAAATAAGGGCGCATTCTAGCATTTAAAAGAGGTTAGCAGTCTTAAAAAATACTCTGGTTTTTTGTTATCGATAACGGCCAAAAGGAAAACCGATAGTAACAACGCCAGACGGTTTCTGTAGTGAACTAAACGCTTGCTATATGTCTGATTAAATTCTTGTTTTAGAAAGAATTAATGTAAAGAAGTTGATAGCTTTAATGATTTTTTAGCAGATTTAGATTCCTCGTTGATTTCCGGCAGTGGCATAGATATTGTAAAAAAATAAGGATTTACTTACATTATTTTGATGGGTGGTAGTTATGAAAAAACGAACATTGGTCGCGTTATCAGTCGCAGCGATAATGACAACCGCAACGGCGGCATATGCTAGTGACAACGCAAGTTTTTCACCAACGCAGCAAGAACAGATAGGCAAAATTGCCACTGACTACCTGCTAAAGCACCCTGAGATTTTGATTCAGGTGAGTCAAGAGCTACAAAAAAAGCAGCAAGCCAAGCAGCAAAAGGCTCAGGCGTCGTTGAGTAAAAACGCCGTCAAAGCACATCCGGCTTTAATGACGTTGGACGGCGTTCCACATGTCGGGCCAAAAAATGCCAAGGTCACGGTAACGGAGTTTTTTGATTACCAATGTTATTACTGCAACAAAATGGCCCCAGAAATTGAACAATTGATGAAAGTGAACCCTAATGTGAAGTTCATCTTCCGTGATTGGCCTATCTTTGCATCTCGCTGGGAAACGTCAGCAACAGCGGCGTTTGCAGGACTTGAAGTTTGGCAAGAAAAAGGCGCTAAAGCCTATGTTAATTACCACAATGGCATTTTTGGGACAGGGCATAACGAAGGTAAGCTGACGGACGCCGACATTCAAAAGGTGGCTAAAAGTGCACTTAATGGGCCCTTGAAAAAAGTCTCTAATGACGCGTATAAGAAAACCATTACCATCAATGACCAGTTATCAAGGCAAGTCGGGTTCCAAGGCACGCCTGGCTTTATTATTACGCCAGCGAATGGTGCGACCGTTGACAATACCACGGTAATTGGCGGAGCCGTGGATTTACAAACCTTACAACAAGCGATTAAAAACGCGAGCCATTAAAACCTGCCGACAACTACGCTTGATTCGAGAGGTATAAAAGCCTCTTTAATCAAGAATCGGTGTTAGATAATCAGCACCAAGTTGTTGCATTTGTCGCTCTATCCAAGCGACTCTTTCAAGAAGGTTCGGCGTTAAGTGATTTGGATCGCGTTTGCGTGGGCTTGGCAGTAATACCGCTAAGCGTGCGGCTTGATTGGCGCTCAGGTGACGTGCTGACTTGCCAAAATAATGCTGACTCGCCGCTTCGACTCCATAAATGCCTTTGCCAAACTCCGCCACGTTCAAATACACTTCTAAGATGCGTTTCTTCCCCCAAACAGCCTCAAGACTGATGGCTAAACCGGCTTCTAACCCTTTGCGAATAAAGCTTCGCCCCGGCCAAAGAAACAGGTTTTTTGCTGTTTGCTGGGTAATCGTACTGGCACCACGAAGACCTTCGCCATCGTCGTATTGGCTCAACGCTTTTGTAATCGCCGTAAAATCGACACCGAAATGATCAGGAAAGCGCTGATCTTCTGAGGCAACCACAGCCAATGGCACTTGCGGTGGAAGTTGATCGATATTGATCCAATCCTGAGTCACCGGATAATCACTTTGCAACATAAACGCCGTAGTGGGTGGTGGAACGAACCGAAAAACCAGCAAGATCAAAACAAAGGCGATCAAAGCGCGCCAACTGATCGACCATACTTTCCTGAAAACACCCGGTTTACGCTTTGCCATTCATTACCTCAAAGGTGAAAAGGGGCTTATCCCTTAAAGTCATATGATAGCAACTTTTCGCCTATTAATATTTAAGTGTTCTAGCCGTGTTATTTTGCCTCTTTACTGGAAAGGGTAGGACCTTTTACTGATTGATGCACAGACCTCATGCCCCGATTCCTGTAGCATACGCGCACCAAAATCCACTGTCAGCTCAGTCTGACCCTACCTTATTTCATCGCAACAAGGACAACGCCAGATGGCCAATTTTAATACCCATGTTACCGTTGCTGCCGCAATCAGTGCGCCATTGGCAGCCGGTGCTTTTATTATGGGTTTTGCTAATATGAACGAAGCAATTTTTTATGCTTTAGCAGGAACGTTAGGAGGACTGCTGCCCGATATCGACGCAGATGAATCCATTGCTATTCGGTTAGTCTTTCGACTGTTTGGCGCCTTATCTGCGGGTTTGATCATCGCAGTATGGGTGCACCAATTACCTCACTGGCAAGTACTCGCACTGGCAGCCGCTGGATACCTAGCAGTACGCTTCCCGATACAATGGATATTTGAGCAACTCACCATACATAGAGGAGCATTGCATAGCTTACTGGCCAACGCCATGTTTGCCGCTATCGCCGTGCCCATCGCTTTCCACGTGTTTGACCTTAGCGCGAAAACCGCTTGGGGCATTGGTGCCTTTATCTTCATAGGCGCAACCATACACCTGATACTCGACGAGCTATACAGCATCGAACTCTCAGGCATGCGCATCAAACGCTCCTTCGGCACCGCACTCAAACTCACCGACTGGGGCGAACCACTGGCATCGCTGCTATTAGTGTTAGTGTGTGGTTTAGGTTACTGGCTAAGCCCAACGCCAGATGCTTGGGTGTCTGCTTTTGCTGGGTTACTGTAGTGTAAGAGTATTGAGTAAAGAAGGTGGGAGGGTAGATTTTAGCAGGCATAAAAAAGCCCATATCTTTCGATACAGGCTTCTTTATCATATGTCCGCGGGGGAAAGCTTTCGCTAAACAAGTCCCACGGCTCGCATGAATAAATATATATACCTTTGACGGATGCGTCAATTTTTTGGCTAAAAGCCCTTAATTGGTGAGTTCTTTAGCCATTTGTCTGGATAGCGAGCATTTTCATCGAATCCTTGAATGCGCATAGTTTTGCTCATTATGGCTATTAAGAGTAGTTTTTGAGCAGAACTTTGCTCATTTTAATGTCATAGCTTTTAGAGAGTTAGCATTGCAATGTTTGCTCTAGTTGGCTATGTTGTGCTCACAACTTATCCTTCTTCCACGCGTGGCGACATACAGACCCCTGGAGTTGGACGAATAAGCCGGCCTAGTGTCGGTTTTTTCACTTCTAAGGCCTTGGAAGGCGCTGATAAACCATGGATATGAGAAGTCCTGACTTATTTTCTTCTGCACCTTTGGTATTAGACTCGATGGTCATCATGACATTCAAGCAATTGTTGTGCGATGTTTAACGTAGAGGGGGTTATTTAATTTAATGATTTAGAAAAGTCTTGCCCTTTAAAATCTATAGTAGCTAATCCTGTTCTACTAGATGTTTCATATGACATTGGAATTTTACTGCTAGAAAATTTGTTTAAAGAAAAAACCAATTTCATGCAAGCGATAATTAGCACTGTATTAGTTTTTGGATTGTTCCATTCCATATCCGAAGAATCTTTAGGTGTTAAATTATAAGTTTTATCATGCTGTATTGTTGCGCTTCTAATGGAAAGTGAACTGAAAAGATTTTGTGAATGAGTTAAATTTAAACAATTACTATCTGTTTTTTTAAAGTTTATTGGCTTATGAAATATTACTTGCAGTAAGGCAATAGCCTTTTCTAATCCAGATTGGTAATCGCCTCTGTAGCCAGGGCTGAAATCATGAGGAAAGTTAAATGGAAATACTGATATATATAAATTGGAAAGGCTAGAAAATTCAAATTCAACTATGTAATGCTTATCTAGTTGTAGATCAATTTCAATGTTTTTGTAACGACTTTCAAAATGCTCTACATGTTTATAATAGTTTGAAAAAGTATTATTGATGATAGCTTGATTTATCTGCTCGGCAGTCTGAACGGATCTGTGATGTGAAGCGACTAAAGCTGCTAATGGAAATGCCAATGCGGCAATAGTGATAGGCAATTTCATCATTCCCAAAGCTTGGTTAATACACGATGCTGACCAACATGCCAAGAAACCATCGACATGCAAGCTATGCCAAGCAATCCAAACAGCGACTAATGCTGCTATGATAAGGGGTATTAAAATAGCTAGCCAGAAAGTGGTTAGTTGATACAGGCTCTGATTACTATGTTTCATGCAATGTCCTTTAAATGCCGCTTACATTCACTATGCTCTTGCGACACATAATGCCTGTTTAGGAGGAAGTCTTTTCCTATTTTTCAGTGAGTATAAATAGATTAAATGCTTCGCTAGTCTGATTTAGTATTTTTTCGCCAATGTTTTTTATTATTAGTCGACTCACATCGTCTTCACACTGCTCTAGCTGTACATTACCTTCGATATGTTCTCGCCAGTAACCATCTGTGCTGAGCTGTAATGCATCTACAGTTCCAAGCGCTAATGTCAGAAAGTCAGGATTTTGAAAGCGTCGAGCTTTTAACGATTTTGTAAGGATATACGGATTTTGTAGCTCGTTTGGTAATGCCGTAGTTTGGTGCTGACTTATTAGGTTGTGCGGCTTATTAATCCATTGAGTCTTGTTGTTTGTTACGATGCCAATACGACAGTCACCGAGCCAGAGAGTATTTCCTTCTAGCGTATTTAGGTTTATTTCGACAAGGCAAAAGCTGGCGACTTCGAGTCGGAAGTGTTGCTCTCTTAATATTTTATGCCTTTCTCTTAAAAGCTGAGTTGCTTCAATTTCTGAGTGAAGGTCGGGGTTATTGAGGAAGGCATGAGTCAGTGATGTTGTCCAATGTTTTGAAAACGCGATTGGATTGATGCCTTTTTCGGCTGCATCCATTATAACAATGATCAGCTTGTTATTTTTTACACCTATCGCGACAGCATCGTTGTTACTCTTGCGAGTATTTCCTTGTCGGCTAAACCAATCAATATCCATATTGCATGCCTTATTATGAAATGGCCGTTAAACGTTCGTAGATTATGTCTTCCCGATCTTGATTACCGTTTGTTATGTTTTGCACTGCATAACCAAAGTCGTTAATTTTCATCAGTGTTTGAATCTCTTGGGCTATGTAGGCTTTAACGCCTTCTGGTGCGTTTTGTATTTCAGTCGCTAGACTTTCTCTACCATCAATTAGATTGAGAAGATCTTCGATGTCATGGCTTGCCAATGGGTCTTGCTTTCCTCGGCATTTGTAGGCTTCAAGCTTGGTTGCAACAAAAGCGATGGAATTGACGACTTTGATTGTGAGTGTTTCATCTAATTTGTAGTCAATAGCGGATTCCATTGCGTATTTATACCAAGGATTACTAAAACCAAGTAAGGTTCTACTAAAACCATCAATCGTTTCATCGTCGGGCATAATGTCTACTCGTAGGTCGCCTAGCTTCATTGCGCACATAGGCCAATCTTCCTCGAGCCTAGATGCTTCTATGAAACCGTGTGATTTAAGTTGATCCGTTAGTTTATTGTATTCGACATAGCCCATTACGCTAACAATCAGATCGACATCTTCGGTATGTCTTACTTGCTCAACGGTAAATTCATCTGTAATCAGCAGAGCCGTTGTACAGCCGCCGATAAAGGTTACTGTTTCTCTTAATTCATCTAATGCTAAAGCGACTTGCTTTAACATGGCTTTTTGGATTTCTCTTACGCTCATTACTTACTCCAAAAATGATTTGAGCTTATCCTTTGCTATGTTGCTTTCTCGTGCGTTACCTAGCCGTATCGAGTCGATTAGAGCGAGCATGGCATACATGTCTGGGTCTTTTCTTATTGCGAGAGTTACCGTCTTAAATAAGGGCTCAACCGCTTGACCTTTACTTGTTCCTCTTGCATCTGGCCATACAGGAATAAGTTCTCCAGAGCTTATAATATCACCTTGTAAAATTGGGGCGGCGAACGATGTAGCGATGCCTCTAGTCACTTCGCCTAGTTTGGCTGGAAAGACATATTTAATACCTGAAACAATAAACTCAAATAGAGCTTTTTTGTTGGCTCTTGGTACACCAAATTGACGGTCTTTTTTAGCTAAGCCAATGTCTATACAGCGTCTTAGTGATTCGCTGATCTGAGTTTTTCCGATGCCTGTTTCTGCTTGGAGGTTACGGGTAGTGTAGGCGTAATTAAGGAATTCACTGTCTTCTGTTGGGAGGAATGTGTGTTGGTCAATACAATTACTATCGCTATGACCTTCCCAATCCCTCCAGTCGTGAGGCCATGTGAATATGCCCTTATCTTGTGAGGGGGTGTTCTCTTGGTGTTCGAGAGAAATTAGCTTTAACAGCAAACCGATATCTTGACTTTTCATTGAATCATAAAACCTCTTGTCCTGTGTCTCGGGACACAGGACAAGCTTTCTATATATTAATGTATATTGCAAGAGGTTTTTCTCGGGCATAAAAAAAGACCTTTGATTACTCAAAAGCCTTTCTATATTTCTAAACTAGAGTAGCACTTGTCTTAGTGCGCCTCGTCCCAGTTGTCTCCAATCCCTGCTTCCACCAATAAAGGTACGTCGATTTTACTGCTGTTTTCCATGATGTCTGTGATTTTCGCTTGAGCGGCTTCTAGGTCTTTTTCAGCCACTTCGAAGATGAGTTCATCGTGTACTTGCAGGATCATTTTTACGTCTAGTTCTGTTGTGGCGAGCCAGTCGTGCATCTTGATCATGGCGCGTTTGATGATGTCGGCGGCGGAGCCTTGCATCGGTGCGTTGATCGCGGTGCGTTCGGCGGCTTGGCGCATCATGGCGTTTTTCGCTCTGATGTCTGGCAAGTACAGGCGACGACCGTAGATGGTTTCCACAAAGCCTTTTTCTTTGGCGCCTTCGCGGGTGTTTTCCATGTATTGCTGTACGCCTGGGTAGCGTTCGAAGTAACGCTGTATATATTTTGCGGCTTCTGGGCGGCTAATGCCAAGTTGCTTCGCCAGACCAAATGCCGACATGCCGTAGATCAAGCCGAAGTTGATGGCTTTGGCACGGCGGCGTTGCTCTGTGGTCACTTCGTCTAGGCTGACTTCAAACACTTCTGCTGCTGTGGCTTTGTGCACATCGGCGTCTTTGGTAAAGGCGTCGAGCAAGCCTTTGTCTTGTGACAAATGCGCCATGATGCGCAATTCGACTTGAGAATAATCGGCTGCGAGTAGTTTGTAGCCTGTTGGTGCGATGAAGGCTTGGCGAATACGACGACCTTCGGCCGTACGGATCGGGATATTTTGCAAGTTCGGATCAGTCGACGATAAACGACCGGTCGCGGTGATGGCTTGGTGATAAGAAGTATGAATGCGGCCTGTTTTTTGGATCATTTCTGGTAGTTTGTCGGTATAAGTCGATTTTAACTTAGACAAGCTTCGGTGTTCCATGATCAAACGAGGCAGTTCATAGTTCTGTGCCAGTTCTTGCAGGATAGGTTCCGCAGTAGAAGGTTGGCCTTTTGGTGTTTTCTTGATGATGGGCAAACCTTGCTTCTCGAACAAGATAACTTGTAGTTGCTTCGGAGAGCTTAAGTTAAAACTCTCGCCGGCTTCTTCGTGAGCTTTTATTTCTAATTCTTGTAGCTTGGCGCCAATCTCAGCACTTTGTAGGTGTAGCAATTCTGGGTCGATCAAAGCACCGGTTTGTTCCATTTTTGCCAAGACAGGAATCAACGGACATTCGATATCTTTAAAAATACTCACCAATTCTGGTGTTTTTTCGACTTGAGGCCAAATGGCTTGGTGAAGACGCAAAGTAATGTCGGCGTCTTCTGCCGCGTAAAAAGCCGCTTGTTCTAGATCAATTTCGTTAAAGGTCTTTTGCTTTTTGCCTTTACCTGCAAGCTCTTCAAAACTGACACAAGTGTGTCCGAGGAACTTTTTCGCCAGTGTGTCCATGTCGTGACGTGAACTCACTGAGTTGTACACGTACGATTCCAGCATGGTGTCGTAGGCAATACCACGCAATACAATGTCGTAGTTATTCAAGACGTTAGCGTCGTATTTAAGGTGCTGGCCGACTTTTGCTTGGCTGTCGTCTTCTAGCCAAGGTTTCAGCTGTTCTAATACCCAAGCGCGATCAAGCTGCTCTGGTGCGCCTTCGTAATCGTGGGCAAAGGGAACGTACGCGGCAACGCCTGCTTCTACTGAGAAAGACACGCCGACCAATTCTGCTGCCATGTAATTTAGGCTAGTGGTTTCGGTGTCGAAGGCGGTGAGTTCGGCGTTTTGGATTTTTTCTAGCCAAACGGCGAAGGTCTCTTTATCCAATACCG
The DNA here is from genome assembly GCF_038155025.1 of Marinomonas sp. TI.3.20. Taxonomy (NCBI): domain Bacteria; kingdom Pseudomonadati; phylum Pseudomonadota; class Gammaproteobacteria; order Oceanospirillales; family Oceanospirillaceae; genus Marinomonas; species Marinomonas sp. TI.3.20. The sequence goes on from NZ_JBAKAS010000001.1 coordinate 312,191, forward strand.
TAGTGTAGTCTGCTTCAAGGGTAGAAGCGACGGGTACCGCTACTTGGCCGTCTGTATTAAGCGTATCGCTGGCGGTTTCTACGCTCGGTGCTTGGTCAAGTTCGGCCACCCAGCGTTTGAATTCCAGCTTGGTAAACCATTCTTTTAGCGTGTCTTTATCGGCTTCTTTGTTTTGTAATTCGAGAGAATTAAACGGCAGTTCGACATCACATTTGATGGTCGCTAGCGTGTAAGACAGCTCGGCCATGTCTTTGTTGTCGGCCATTTTTTTCGCTAAGGTTTTCGAACCACGAAAACCCAATGCGGCGATGTCGTCTAGACGCGTGTAGATCTCTTTGATGCTACCCAAACCTTGCAGTAGCGCGAGGGCGGTTTTTTCGCCCACGCCTGGTACGCCAGGAATGTTATCGACCTTGTCGCCCATCAGCGCGAGGTAATCGATGATGAGTTCTGGCGGGATGCCGAATTTGTCTTTTACGCCCTGAATGTCCATCACGGTGTCATTCATGGTGTTGACCAAGGTGACCTTGTCGGTCACTAACTGAGCCATGTCTTTATCACCCGTCGAAACAACCACTTCGCGACCGGTTTCGCCCACTTGTTTGGCAATGGTGCCGATGACGTCGTCGGCTTCTACGCCATCGATGATCACCAAGGGTAAGCCCATGGCTTCAACCATGCGGTGAATCGGTTCGATTTGTGGGCGTAAGTCATCCGGCATTGGCGGACGCTGCGCCTTGTATTCGCTGTAAATCTCGTCGCGGAAGGTTTTTCCTTTGGCATCAAAGATGATGACCATTGGAGAATCTGGGTAACTCTTGATAAGACTGCGGATCATGCTGATCACACCGCGGGTAGCGTTGGTTGGTTGGCCGTCGCTGGTGCTCATCGGTGGAATCGCGTGGAATGCGCGGTAAAGGTAAGACGAGCCGTCTACCAGAATCATCGGTGAAGTGTGTGTCTTAGAATCGGTAGCCAAAATGAAACCTCTGTATGAATCGGCGATTATTGGCACCTATTCTAAGCACTTACGAGGATTTTTTCAGTCTAAATTCGGTATTCATTTTTAAATGGGGTATTTCGCCATTATTCGTGAATACGATAAAATCCTAATAGAAAGTAACAATATCGGTCTGTTCGAATTGACCTTTTGCTGCTTATTGTGGAGCATAGGCGTTTTCTTAATCGCTCTATCCCCTTGACGATCAATAGGTAGCAAACTTGGCTGTTTACACTTCCCTCTCGGACTCTGACATGAAGGCCCTAGTGGCTGATTATTATTTAGGTGAATTGGTTTCGTACCAAGGTATCTCTGGTGGTGTCGAAAACACCAATTATTTTCTAAACACCACCACGGGCAAATACGTTCTTACCTTATTTGAAGAGTTCGAATTTGACGAAGTGCCTTACTTTTTAGACGTGGTAGCGCACCTTAAGCACAAAGGCTTTAATGTGCCGGCGGCATTGATCGACATTCATGGCGAGCGTTTACGCGTGGTAAAAGATCGCCCAGCCATTATTGTGGATTGTTTCCCCGGTGATGGACTAGAAAACACCAGCGTAGAAAGCTGCGGTTTGATTGGGTCTGCCTTGGCGCAATTACACATAGCCGGCGAGGATTTCCCAGAGAAACGAGAAAGTCATCGCGGTGAAACATGGTGGAAAGCCACCAGTCAGGCGCTTGCCCCTGAATTAGAGCCAGAGCAGGCAACGCTTTTATTGTCACAAATCGAGGCTTTTGACGAGTTTGTCACGCAGCATCCTGATCTTCCTAAAGCGACGATTCATGGCGATTTGTTTTTTAACAACACCTTGTTCGAAGGTGCTCAGCTATCGGCGATTATCGATTTTTACAATGCCAGCTATTCTTGGGTAATGTACGACTTAGCGATTGTGGTGAACGATTGGTGTTCTGATATTAATACCGGTGAGTTGGACATGGAAAAATACCGTGCCTTGCTACACACCTACATTCATGAGCGCCGCCCTAATGCTGAAGAAATTCTTGCTTGGCCACATATGTTACGTATGGCTGCGGTGCGCTTTTGGTTGTCTCGCCTTGAAGCGTGGCATGGCGCAAAAGGGGACCCTGAGCGTTTGGCACAACAGCATGATCCAAAAGAATTTCAGCGTATTTTAGAAGCGCGTGTGCGTTATGCACCTGCGCTAATGGAGTAATCACGTGTTTCGTTTGATTGGGGTTTTATGGTTTGCGCTACTTGGCGCGAACTCGGCGTTGGCGCATCCGCACATTTGGGTGGATGCTCAATACCAAGCGGTTGTTGACTCACCCGTCGTAGAGAGCCTGAACGCGACTTGGTCTTGGGATTTGTTTACCTCAGTTAGCTTGCTTGAAGCTTACGACGACAATGGTGATGGGCAGTTTACCGGTAACGAACGAACCGAGTTGTTAGAGGGATTACAAAACCTCAAGAAAGACGATTACTTTGTTCATCTAAAGGTGGCAGGTAAGGCAATAAAGCCCAAATCCGTCACCATTACCGATTTTGGTATGAAGAACAAAATGCTATGGTTGACGCTCAAGGTTCGCTTGGCGGAGCCGGTTAATTTAGAAAAAACGACGTTAAGTATGGCATTTGGTGATCCTGAGTATTACTTTGCTATGGTGCCATTGGAAGAAGGTTTGTTGCGTCTATCGGGCGCCTTGGCAGAAAGTTGTACGCCAGTGGATCATGATGCTAAGGAACAAGGCATCGAAACTTGGATCGATTTGAGTTGTCAGTCTTAACGGGGTTTATCCCTACTGATTATTACCGTTAACATTGCCGTTAAACTGGAGAGTCTAGATGCTAGAGCATTTTCACTGGTTGCCGTTCTTGGCTGCTATTACTGTACTGACCATGAGTCCGGGAGTGGATACGATTCTTGTTATGCGTAATGCCGCTGCGGGTGGTTGGCGTTTGGGCTTCTTAACCAGCTTAGGAATTTGCATGGGACTGTTTGCTCATGCGACGCTATCAGCGCTTGGGTTGTCGGTGATCTTATTAGGCTCAGCCAACTTATTTACGGCGTTTAAACTACTGGGTGCAGCGTATTTGGTGTATTTGGGGGTGCAAGCGATTCGCAGTGCGATGAAACCAACGGGCATGTCCTTTAAAGACACCAAACCAAGTAAAACGTTGACCGCGTGGAGCAGTTTTCGTCAAGGTATCTTGTCAAATGTATTGAACCCCAAGCCGATTATTTTCTACATGGCGTTCTTGCCACAGTTTATTGACCCAAATCATTCTGCCTTAGCACAATCTCTTTTTATGGCGTCGCTGCACTTTATTATTGCGATGACATGGCAGACGTTTCTGGCTGTTATGGTACACAAAGCACGAGTTTGGCTGGCTCGACCAAAAGTAGCTCAAGTATTAGATAGCGTTACGGGCGTATTGTTACTGAGCTTTGGCGTTAAGCTTGCTCTGACCCAGCGTTAATGGCTCGATGTTGCTGATGATAGCCGATATAGCTGCTTTGCGTTTATATCGGTTTTCTTTTTTTTAGCTTATTTAAACATCGTTTTTTGGCGTTATTTTGCTAGAATTATCGCGTCTACGGAGACGACTTCTAGACGAATATTTAAGACGCCACAAGCGTACTAAATTAGGTAGGCCTTAATGATGACCTCGCAAGGCTTGAGATAAACTGGTAATCAGCTTATTCGCAGATTACTTTTTCTGGTACTTCCCTAAATGAGCTTATTAATCTCGATTTGGATTAAATTCTTTTTCTTATTTGCCCCGTTCTTTGTGCTATCTATGTTTTTAGCGCTGACTCGAGGTGAAACGTCTACCGTTAGAAGGCAAGTGGCAAATAAAGCCATTATTGCGTCTGTGGTGATTTCCTTTGTGCTGTTTTTCTTTGGCAGTAGTTTGTTTTCTGTATTAGGCATCACCTTAGATGCGTTTCGTATTGGTTCAGGCGTATTGCTGTTTTTATCTGCGTTGAGTTTAGTCAGAGATGGTACGAGAAATCACGCAGTAGGCATGCCTAGCGAAGAACGAGAAGATGTGTCTGTTGTACCATTGGCTGTGCCTATTATTATTGGTCCTGCCACCATAGGTACTATTTTGGTTTATGGTGCTGAGCTTCATGGTTGGGATATGATTCTTGGCCTGTGCGGTTTGTTGTTTGCGCTTGGGTGTCTATTGTTCTTATTGTATTCCGCTTCTTTGATTGAACGTATGTTGGGTCGTACAGGATTAAATGTATTGTCAAAAATAACCGGTCTTATTTTGGCGGCCATGGCGGCACAAATATTTATGAGCGGTTTAATGGGCTTTTTAAAACCTGTTGTAGGCTAAACAAGTGACATAATTTATACCCCTGATTATGTCGATACCATTTTTAGCAGTGAGTAACTCCTGTTAAATACGCTTCTAAAAAGGCGTTTCTCTATTTGGGCTTCTTCTTAATTTTGTTTTGTTATAGCATAACAAACAATATTTAATTTAAGAGAGTTGCACCATGGCGAGAAACGCCGTTCTTTTCTTTTTTACCTGTCTTTTCTGCGTCGCTCCTGCCTACGCAGCAATAAACTTTCTTGGTTATGATTCGTTTATTCACTGGATTGTATTTGAACAAGTGAGTTGGCACCGCCAGCTTGCTAAATCAGTACAACAATTGAGTCAAGATGGTAGTCCTGCTGTGTTATGGAGTTTGGTATCAGCCAGTTTCATTTACGGTATTTTTCATGCAGCCGGGCCGGGTCATGGCAAGGCGGTGATTTCGGCTTACATGCTCGCGAGTAAAGCCCCATTACGCCGCGGTATTAGCTTGTCTTTTTTATGTGCTGCAGCGCAAGGTTTGATGGCAGTACTATTAATGGTGATTGTCGGGCAGATGTTTTCCTTGGCAGGGCAAGCGATGCAGATTAGTCGTTTTTTTGAGCTGGCAAGTTTTGCCGCAGTCGGTTTGATTGGGGTATGGATGTTCACTCGGTTGATGCGCGGTCAATCTAGTTGTGGTCATGATCATTCTCACGACCACGACCACGACCACGACCACGACCACGACCACGCAGTCGAAGAGCAAACCGCCGATCGTCGTAGTATCATTGCCATGGTGTTAGCCGTGGGAATTCGTCCTTGTAGCGGTGCCGTGTTGGTGTTGCTGTTTTCGATGAGCGCTGACATTTTTCACTGGGGAATATTGGCCACGCTAGCGATGTCTTTAGGAACCGCGATAACAGTCGCAGTTCTTGCTGCGGTCAGTGTTATTGTTCGTGACAGCAGTTTTTTAATGGGTGGCAAACAAGGCATATGGCGACAAAGATTGTCCCGAGGTTTTGGTTTTTTTGCCGCTATTGTATTGATCATTATCAGCATCTCTATGATGTGGAGTTACAGCAGTAATGCAGGAAGGGTCTTCTAATGAGTGAAGAACATCACCCACATTCGGGTCACGATCATAATGATTGTATTGATGCCGCGCTAGAAACAGCTGAACTGCTTTGTGCCGAGCAGGGGCAGCGTTTGACTAAGGTCCGTCGTCGGGCATTAGAGTTAATTTGGGAAAGCCATCGTCCATTGGGTGCGTATCAGTTATTGGCAAAATTGGCTGAAGAAGGTTTTAACTCGGCACCTCCAACTGTCTATCGAGCGTTGGATTTTTTATTGGCCGCAGGTTTGATTCATAAAGTTGAATCGATGAATGCTTTTTTAGGTTGCGCTCATGCGGATAAAGCGCACAAAGGCTACTTTTTGATTTGCGATGAGTGTCATAACGTTATGGAGTTTGATTACCAAGATATTCACACGTCTTTAATTGCTAGAGCCGCGGAACAAAACTTTGAGCTGCGTTCCGAAACGATTGAACTCACTGGGCTTTGTTCCGTGTGTAAAACGGCGGGGGCATCTGTATGAGCCAGCGTTTAGTTTCGTTCGATAAGATTGGCATTGATTTTGACAGTCGTGTGCTATTAGACAACATAGACATGACGATTGATGCCGGCGAAATCGTTACGTTGATTGGTCCTAATGGCAGCGGGAAAAGTACGCTTATTCGTATCCTGTTGGGGTTGCAAGAGCCGACACGAGGCAAAGTGGTTCGCGATAAAGGACTGCGTATTGGTTATATGCCGCAAAAACTGCATATTGACCCGACACTGCCGCTAACGGTGAAGCATTTTTTGGCGCTGGTACGTCATGTGGATAAAAAAAATATCCTTCCCACGTTAGAAAAAGTCGGCATTGCTCATCTACTTAACGCCCAAGTTCAAGTGTTATCTGGTGGTGAAACTCAGCGAGTGTTGTTAGCTCGTGCCTTGTTGAACAATCCAAATTTATTGGTCTTAGATGAACCCGTGCAAGGCGTGGACGTAAATGGCCAAGTCGAGCTTTATAATTTGATTGAAGGTATTCGTAACGAGCTTCATTGCGGAGTGTTGATGGTGTCTCATGATTTACATTTGGTGATGGCAAAAACCGACACTGTGGTTTGTATTAATCAGCACGTGTGCTGCTCAGGTAGCCCTCAACATGTAACTGGGCACCCAGCTTATCAGGCATTATTTGGCATTCCTGGCGCAGATGAATCGATCGCTATTTATGCTCATCAACACGATCATGTTCACAATGAACAAGGCAGTATTTTATCTGATGATGACGATGCTCATTCGCATTGTTCTCACCAAGAAAAGTCTTAACCGCATAGCTTTGGAGCAAACGGTACCATGTTAGAGTTTTTAATTAGAGCCTTGTTAGGTGGCTTGGGCGTAGCGGCGGTTGCTGGCCCGCTGGGAGCTTTTGTCGTATGGCGCCGTATGGCGTATTTTGGCGACACATTAGCGCATTCCGCTTTATTAGGTGTGGCGTTAGGCTTTCTATTCAATATTAATTTGAATCTTGCCATTGTGGTCTTATGTGTTGGCTTGGCTGCGATTTTAGTGACGTTACAGAAAAAACAAATTATTGCGACAGACACCTTGTTGGGTATTTTAGCTCATTCATCCTTATCGTTAGGGTTAGTGGCCGTGAGCTTTCTTGATAATGTGCGCATCGATTTGATGGCCTATTTGTTTGGTGATTTGTTGGCCGTCAGTCAAACCGATCTGTATTGGATTTATGGCGGTGGTATTTTAGTCTTAACGCTATTAGTTACTTTTTGGAAGCCGCTATTGGCTGTTACGGTCAACGAAGAGCTTGCTAAAGTGGAAGGCTATCCCGTTGAAGCGATTCGCTTGTTGCTTATGTTGCTGGTGGCTTTGGTGATTGCGGTCGCGATGAAGATTGTAGGGGTCTTGCTGATTACCTCATTAATGATCATTCCTGCTGCCACGGCGCGTAAACTATCTAATACACCGATTCAAATGGCGACTATTTCGAGTTTTATTGGCTGTCTGGCTGTCTGTGGTGGTTTGTGGGCCTCTTATCGCTGGGATACTCCAACGGGCCCAAGTGTCGTGGTCTGTGCTGCTCTGCTCTTCATAATTGCTTACAGCTCACCCTTTAAACGTCGGTCTGCCTGAGTTCATACTAATCCTTCATTTTTCTTCTATTTTTTGAAATAAAGTCATTCTTAATAATTCATTAGAATGACTTTATTCTCCTTTTCGTTGATATCTGTAATGAAATCCTGCTTAGTTACGACATATACTATGTTTAGAACAATCGAAATATTTACTTTGTTTATAGGTTTTTTTGACTGGTTTTTATCTATTTTAAGGTGTGGAGAGTTATATGCAGGTTTTTTCAACCATTCGGGGACGCCTTTGGGGAAGTTATCTGATTTTGTTTGTTTTAATGCTGTCGGTGATTGGTTTTTCAGCCACACGCTTTCAGTCATTGTCGAGCAATATCAAAGATATCGTGGGCGAGAATACGGCGCTAGTTGAATTGACAGGCGAGTTGAATGTCAATGCAGAAAGTCTTGCTAGTCGCATTCTAATGCTCTTTGTATTAGAAGACAGAGATGCTCGAGTCGCTATTTATAAAGAGATAGATGAACGAAACCGAATGTTAGATACGAGCCTTGCAAAAATGCAAAATCTCGTCAAATTGCCAGAAGATAAGCAAATTGTTGAGAAGCTTAAATCTCAGCGGGCGGTTTACCAAAAAGCACTTCAAGACACGGTAGAAGCTCTAGAAATTGGCGAATTAGATGACGCTAGAAAGCTAATGGCGGGTCCAACACGCGATGATTTACAAACATTTCTAAATGAAACGGCTGTGTTTTCTGAAAGGCAGCAAGCTATTATTCAATCTAAACAACAGAAAATATTATCGGAATCTGAATCGGGTATTTGGTTTGTGATTGGTGAAGGTATTTTAGCCTTGATCATTGGCATCGTGATGTCTGTGTTGATCACCCGAAGTATTGTTAAACCATTGGGACAAGTAGTTAGCTTGCTGGACAGTGTGGCTAAAGGGGACTTATCGCATAGCATTTCTATTAAGCAGAAAGGCGAAATTGGTCAATTAGTTGATAGTGTTATTAGCATGCGTGCAAGCCTGGTTGGGGTAATAGATAAAATTGATCGCAGCGCTCAAACGGTTGTCAGCGCGGTCAAAAACATACGATCTAGTATGGAAAACGTGCAGCAAGGATCTAATCAACAGCAAACAATGGTGAATGATATCCATAGTTCGGTTGGAGAGTTGTCAGAGGGTGTTACAACCATGGCAGAGCACGTTACCGTGTCTCGAAACCAAGCGGAAGCAGCCTATCATTTAGCACAACATGGTAAATCTGTTATCACTTCTGCAGCTAAAGATATTACCTCCGTTGCTACCTATATTGAAGAAACCTCTCATTCTGTCGCCAAACTTAAGGAAAGTGCTTCAACAGTATCTAACTTAGTAAACAGTATTCGTAATGTGGCAGAGCAAACTAACTTGTTAGCACTGAATGCCTCTATCGAAGCGGCGCGAGCAGGTGAAACGGGTCGCGGTTTTGCTGTGGTCGCTGATGAAGTAAGAAATCTAGCAACGAGTACCGCAGAAGTAACTGAATCTATCGATAAAGTTATAACGGATATTGGTGGTTTATCTGTTCAAATCTCTGATGAAATGACCAAAGGGCAAGAGAAAATGCGCCTGGGTGTGTTGCAAATAGAAGAGGTTGTTCTTCCGTTAAGCCAGCTAGAATCGGACTCGGCAGTATCACTAAAAAGTCTTGATGAACTTTCTCAGTTAGCTCAACAGCAAGCAAGAGAGGTGAACGATATTGCGAATCATACGACGCTAATCGCCGAAGTGACGGTGAATAACGGTCAGACCTCTCTTCGCTTGAGTAAATTAACCGATGATTTGTTTGATGCAGCAGAGCAAACTAAAGAAGCGACATCTATCTTTACTTTGCCTGCTAGCTAGACGCTTTTAGCGTTTAGATATTAAATGATCAAGAGAAAGAACCCCTGCGCCGCGATACATGAGCAATAATGCAATAGCGAGCCATGTGGCGTGGGTTGGGTAAGCATCTGGGTAGATAAAGATTTGGATGACCAAAGTCATACCAGCCAGACCTAGAGCGGCGAATCGAGTGAAAAAACCAGTCAGAATCAGAATAGGCAGAACATGCTCGGCTATCGCCGCTAATAAGGCGGCAATGGCAGGAGAAAGCAATGGTAGGTTGTATTCGTATTCAAAGAGAAACAGGGTGGATTCTTTTAAATGCGGCCATCCTAATTGAATATGCCCACTTATAATATCCAGTGCAAATCCCTCAATTTTAGTTTGTCCAGATTTCCAAAATACTGCCGCAATCGCAAATCTCGCGATAAAAAGTACCAGCGACTCAGGAATTCGACGAAACAAAGCATCACTTTTAGATAAGATTAAAGACAGCATTTTTTACCCTCATGGTTTTATTGTTACTCAGCCTTTATGGGCTGAACAGCAATGTAGGAAATTAATTTCCATTCTATTAATTTGGCTAACGTAGCCCCAAGGTCGAAATCATTCGAGTCAGGCAGTGCTTCTTCTAGGCTTTTGTTCTGTAACAACTGTTTGAAAAAACGGGCTTCTTCATAGCTAATGACATGCAGTTGAGCGATTAAATGAGATTTGGCTATCAACAAATACTCACACTCATTAATTGCCACCTGATTTAAGCGTAAACGACCGTCGTTACGATGGGCTTGATAAAGTGAGCCAATGGCAAAAGGGGACGTTAGTAATTGTGTTGTTGGCGGTAAACTTAAATACAGCTCAGAGGGATCTTCTGCCTGAGCAAAGGCCGTTGCTACCTCTTCGTGATCTAGCGTGCGGTATTCTGCATCATTGGTTAGAGTCAGCAAATTGTATTCTAGAGCTGCTAAGTCAGCGAGAAAGGGTAACGTTTTAGCTGGGTCAAATTGGCGAATGAAATCTGAAAAAAAATGACCATATTCGCTAATAATAGGGGATTCTGGAGGCGAAACCAGTAAGTACTGCTTGGCCATAGCACGAAAGAAATTGTCTCCAACTAAGGCCTGAGTCACGGGAAATATGTCGGCTAATGCATCGATCAAGGATACGACTACGTTGTTACGATATACGTTAAGTCGAATTTCTTTTTCTTGCATCGTTTGAGCGTCGATTTCACGATAAAAACGTGTGTCATCCGTCAACAGTGCAGCTTTAAATTCGTTGTTCATAGCGACTCTCACTTTCCATTAGTACGTTTTGTCGAATGGTATCGGCATAGCGTGCTTCGGCTAGTAATTCAGACAGCAGGGGAAGATTACCATCGCGTTCAATTAACGTCGGACTGGCAAGATTCAATGAATTAAGCTGGCGACATGTATGTTGATAAAGCGTCCATACATCATCAGATACAGGTTCATCATGGCTGTCTATTTTCAATGGCAATATGGTGTTGCCGTCTACCGTATGACCGGCAAGATGCATTTGTCCTACCGCATCGAGTGGGAAGTCATTGAGATAGTCATAAGGGTTGGTCCTGTTATTAAAACAAGATACCTCCACATTATTTATATCCAGTAATAATCCACAGCCTGTGCGTTTAGCAATCTCACGGATGAAGTCCGTCTCGCTCATGTTGCTGCGCGTGAAGGAAAAATAGGTTGAGGGGTTTTCAAGTAAAATTTGTCGTTGTAGACACTCTTGTACTTGCTCAATATGCCGACATACACGATCTAGTGTTGGGCGATCATAAGGAACAGGTAATAAATCATTTAAGAACTGGCTGTAGTGTGTTGACCATGCTAAATGTTCTGAAAAAATAGCAGGTTGAATCTCGTCGACCAAGGTGGCTACGCGTTTTAAATGTTCAAGATCAAGCGCTGTTTCACCGCCAATAGACAACCCAACACCATGTACGGTGAGAGGGTAATGTTCACGAATTTGATGTAAATAATGGCGAGCAGGCCCTCCTTTACTTAAGTAATTCTCCGCATGAATTTCAAAAAATCCTACCTCGGGTAAGTCGCTTAATATGCTTTGATAATAAGCAGGTTTTAAACTGATACCAGAGAGGGATGAAAAGGTCGAAGGGGGAAATTTCCCACCTTCGACTTTTGGAGTGAAACGAGACATAAGAATGCGCGTCCGTTTACTTAGAAAGCTTTCAATTGGCCGTGGCCAGTAGGGGATGTTTTAGAATCCATTTCTATGCAAGTACCGGCAGGAACGATTTTCCAAGCATTGGCTTGGTAGTCAGTTTTAGAGGTGCCTGCACAAGAAGTACCTGGGCCTGCAGCACAATCATTTTGACCTGCTAGAGCAACACCGAAACATTTTTCTTTGCTGGCGGCTTGTGCCGGTACTGACACAGCAGAAATAGCAACGGCAGTACCTAGAGCTAGAGCGAGAGATGCTTTTGTATTTTTCATTGGTGTATCCTCATTTTTTTAATAGTGTATCAAAGGGGTAACAAGCAAAACCATGCGCCTTACTTGTGTTACCTATCTTTGACGTGAACGAAATGGTTTTTCTTACACAATATAATGAGAAAAATTAAAAAAAGTTATGTGGCGTCAGGATCTTGCGTATAACGTTTTGAAATTGAACGTAATTCTTCCATTTGTTGTGAGAAACGACGGCAGGGAGGGCAGATAGTTGTATGGACCCCTAAAGCGACTTTTTCTTTGGTATTGAGAGGACGGTCGAGTTTTTCTGATAAAAGTTGAGTCGCTTGATGGCAGCTCATCATGATGATTTCTCCTTTTGGTACCAACTGTCTTCTAAGCATTCTCTCAAACGTAAGCGGGCACGGTAAAGTGTCACGTTTAGATTGCTGACAGAAACTTCTTCGTTATGACAAATTTCAGCGGTGTCCATTTCGAGGAACTCGCGCATCATAAAAAAGCGGCTGTATTTTTCTGGGAGAGCATTCAAGCAGGCATCAAACACTCGCCAGAAATGCGCGTTTTCAACGCCGTGATCCGGGTTGTCCCACTTCTGAGGTCGTTCGCTTTTTTGCCAATGACCGTGTTCGTTAAACAGTTTTTCAATCAGCTCTTCACCATTTATATTTGGACCGTCTTCTAATTGACTGGCCGCGGTATGGCGTTTCTCTTTACGAAGTAAATCAATCAGTTTGTTCTTTAAAATTGAGAACACCCATGTTTTTAGTGCTGCTTGACGTGAAAATCGTTCAATATTTTGGTATGCAGAGAGCATCGCTTCTTGAACTGCATCTTCGGCAAGTTGTTCATCACGTACCTGTACGCGGGCGAATTTTATCATCTGGAGCCGAAGATCATTCATAAATTCGGCATTCAGAAAAATCCCCGCTGCATGGGAGTATCCCGCTTCCGAAGAAATATTGGCGTTTGTCATTTAAGCCTCTGCTGTTGCTGTATTGAATATTAATATTTTAGACTATAAATTAGCTTAAATGTTCTGACGAAAAAAAGTTTTTTTAGTATAAAAATTATTATTTATTAAGTGCCGTAAATGCTTTGTTTATACTCTCTTTTGTATAAGGTGGCGAAATGCTACCAGCCAGTTGTTGATGTTTGTTGATCAGCAATAATAAGCCATGGTTATCGTTGTAGCCCACCTTGGTAACGATGGCGGAGGTTTCTTTATAAAACCTATTACTAGGTCGCAAGATCGCTTGGCCACTCTCTTCAAAAGCAGATACTTCGCCTTGGCAAATGGCATCACAAATAGCTGGCTGTAATAGAAGCCCATACCACTTATCTTTTTTTACTCCGGCAATACTCAATAAATTTGGTAAATCCCGCGGCTCTGGCAATAGGCTAATTTGCAATGCGGCTTGTTCTTGCTCAGACAGATGTGGTTCCTCGAAATAATTACTAAAGGTTTCGCTTAGCCCACAGAGAATGCCAGCAACAGCGATAAGGGTAAAAATCCAAGCAGCGGTAGAGTTACTTTTGCGTTTCATTGTGTCTCTTTCTCTTTGTTGTTCTGACTTAGTTGAGTTGCTTCACTGAGGTATTCGTCTTTTAGTTTTACATAGTTAAGGCCGGCATACTGGAAGTATTCAATCTCTTTTTCACTCAATGTTCGAGCTTGTTTGACGGGAGATCCCAGGTACAAATAACCAGACTCAAGACGTTTACCTGGCGGTACTAGCGAACCCGCACCGATAATAACGCGATCTTCAATAATAGCGCCATCTAGGATTGTGGTACTCATTCCAACTAATACCTTATTGCCAATCTGACAACCATGCAGCATGGCCATGTGGCCAATAGTAACATCGTCGCCAATAGTTAGCGGATGGCCGTCTGGTTTATAGGCGCTGGCGTGAGTGATGTGTAAGCAAGAATTGTCTTGAATGCTGGTACGTGCCCCAATGTGAATGTGGTGCATATCACCACGTATGGCAACCAAAGGCCAAACGGAGCTGTCTTCACCAATGACAACGTCACCAATAATCACAGCGCTGTCGTCAACCCAAACTCGCGCACCTAGTTGTGGCGTCTTACCACGAAACGATTTAATCACTGTAAAGTCTCTCTTTTATCGGACGTTCTGTGTGCAGTAAAGATGAACTATCGACATGATAGTGATTTCATCATTGAAAAAACATAAATACCACATATCTTATTAGGTATAGATTGCTTTACATAAGGCCGCGAATGCGCGCCCTTAACCATTTTTATGAAACGCGATGCACAAGAGACCATGGTGGTCTTAGCGCGTTTTTCGCATAGAAGGATAACATGATATGTCACAGTCCGTATGGGATGCGACCAGCTTACCAATCTTTTCCAAAATTGATGTTACGAGCATCGAATCTGAGCTAACAGAGCGCTTAAGTAATACTCAAGCGGCAATAGATACCTGTGTGAGTGAAAATACGAATCCAACTTGGGAAAGCTTGGTGCTGCCCTTGGACCAACTGCACGACGATCTCGCTAACTTCTGGTCACCGGTCAGTCATTTGAACTCAGTGAAAAACACCCCAGAGTTGCGTGAAGCCTACAATGCGTGTTTGCCAAAATTAACCCAGTATTACACGGATCTAGGTCAGAATAAGGCGCTTTATCAAGCTTATAAAACCTTGGCTGAAAGTGACGCCGCAAATACATTGTCTGCCGCACAAACTGAAGCCTTGGTACAAACTATTCGTGACTTTGAATTATCAGGCGTTGGTTTAGAAGGCGACGCCAAAAAACGCTATGGCGAGATTAGCCAGCGTTTGTCTGAACTAGGCAGCCAATTCGGAGAGAATGTACTGGATGCAACTCAAGCGTGGAGCAAGCTAATTACCGATGAAAGTGAATTAGCCGGCTTACCAGACTCTGCGCTAGCACAAGCTAAGCAAATGGCAGCAGCGAAAGACAAAGAAGGTTGGTTGTTTACTCTGGATTTCCCTTCCTATATGCCAGTAATGAGCTACGCGGATAACGCGGCTTTGCGTGAAGAGATGTATCGCGCCTTTGCGACTCGAGCGTCCGATCAAGGTGGTGATATCAAGTTTAATAACGCGCCTCTGATCGATGAAATTCTAGCGCTACGCCACGAAATGGCTCACATTCTTGGCTTTGAAAACTACGCAGAGTTGTCGGTAGCGACCAAGATGGCAGACAACGGTCAGCAAGTAATCGACTTTTTACAAACCCTTGCGAAGCAGTCGAAAAGTTCTGCAGAACAAGACCTTGCTCAATTAACCGCGTTCGCTAAAGATGAAAACGGCGTGGCTGAATTGAACGCTTGGGATATGGGGTATTATGCAGAGAAATTACGCCAGCATAAGTACAGTATTTCCCAAGAAGAGCTTCGCCCTTATTTCCCAATGAACAAGGTACTGTCTGGATTGTTTCACGTGGCACAAACGTTGTTTGGTGTGGATATTCGTGAAGAAAAAGAATTCGATAGCTACAACAAAGACTTACAGCTATTTACTATCAGTAAAGACGGGGAAGACATTTCTCGCTTCTATTTAGACCCTTATGCTCGTGAAGCAAAGCGCGGTGGTGCTTGGATGGATTCATGTCGAACACGTCGCCGTTTGAGCGACAATCGTTTACAGCTTCCTATTGCCTATTTAGTGTGTAATTTCACTCCACCGATTGGAGACAAGCCTGCGCTATTAACTCACGACGAAGTGACGACCTTGTTCCATGAATTTGGTCACGGTTTGCACCATATGTTGACGCAAGTCGATGTGTCTTCTGTGTCTGGTATTAATGGCGTGGCGTGGGATGCGGTCGAGCTGCCAAGTCAATTTATGGAAAACTGGTGTTACGAGCCGGAAGCTTTAGCGCACATTGCGGGTCACTATGAAACGGGTGAGCCGTTGCCTGATGCTTTGCTAGAGAAAATGTTAGCCGCGAAAAATTTCCAATCTGGTATGCAAATGATGCGTCAGTTGGAGTTTTCTTTGTTCGATTTCCGTTTGCACATGGAATACAAAAAAGGCCTTTCTGTTCAATCTGTGATTGATGAGGTTCGTCGCGATGTAGCCGTCACGACGCCGCCAGAATTTAACCGTTTCCAGAATGGCTTCTCGCATATTTTTGCGGGTGGCTATGCGGCCGGCTATTACAGCTATAAATGGGCAGAAGTGTTATCCGCGGATGCCTTCTCGAAATTTGAAGAAGATGGCATTTTCAATAAAGACACGGGTGCACGCTTCCGTGATACCATATTGGCCAATGGTGGCTCGCGTCCCGCAGCAGAATTGTTTGCTGAATTTCGTGGTCGTGAACCAAGTACCGATGCTTTATTAAGACACAGTGGCATCGTCGCTTAGATCATATTGTCATTAATAACTGAATGAGGTTGGATACATGGAAGTTGAAGACTTTTATACTGTATATGAGTTAACTGAAAATGCCGACTTTTTAGAGCAATTGGGAACAAAAGAAAAATTTTGGTTCCGAGATTTAAGCTCACAAGAGAAACAGAGAACATTATTTAAATACTCTCGACCAAATACAGGAGAACACTGGTCTGAGAAATGTGCTGAACAACTATGCCTTTTACTAGAATTACCTCATGTTAAATATGAGATAGCTATTCACGATGGTCGATATGGTGTTACATCTCCTAATATAGTAGATAAGAATAAGCATTTGGTTATGGGGAATGAGCTACTTCATAGAGATGATCCTGACGACTATCCGAAACCTGTTGAATATCTTGATAATAAACAGAAAGTAACTAGTCATACCGTAACTAGGGTGCTTGCCTTTCTCTCAAGGTCTGAAATATTGCCTCCTGAGTCACGCTTTGATTTAGGTACTTTGGGTTCTGCAGAAGTATTTTGTGGCTACTTGATGTTAGATGCATTAATAAGTAATCAAGATAGACATCACGAAAATTGGGCTGTGATAGGCGAGACTATGAATGGTGAAGCTGTTTTTAGGTTATGTCCAACTTATGATCACGCTGCAAGTATGGGTAGAGAGTTATTAGATAAAGAGCGAATTGAAAGAATTAGCACCAAAGATAAATATCGATCAATTGAGCACTTTGTTCAAAAAGCACAGTCACAGTTATACAAATTTAAAACAGATAGAAAGCCTATGAAGACTGTAAGTGCCTTCAATTATGCCGTACAAAAATATCCAGCAGCAAAGGAACATTGGCTATCGAAGCTGTCTTCGGTGAAAAATGCAGAGATTAAGAAAGTGTTCGATCGAATACCACCTGAACTGATATCTGATATTGGTAGAGAGTTCGCCTACAGAGTGGTTATTGAAAATCGAAAAAGGTTATTAGAAGACTATGAATAAACAAACAGCATTTTTAACTTGGCAAGACCCAGATTCAAGGGACTGGCATGTTATTGGCATTTTAGAGTATGAAAAAAAGCAGTACTCTTTTAGGTATACACAAGGAAGCAAAGCGACAAATAATTTTATTCCTTTTAGTGGAATGGACAATTTAACAAAAAAATATAGATCGTCAGAATTATTTCCAGTCTTTCAAAATCGATTGTTATCTTCCAAGCGTCCAGAGTTTCCTAAATTTATCTCGTGGTTAGGGCTAAATTCTGAAACTGCGAACAGTATGAACATGCTGACTCGATCTGGTGGTGTAAGAGGTACCGATAACCTGCAGTTATTTCCCAAAATCGAGTTAGACAGTGATGGGGGATTTGAGCATGTATTTTTTGTTCATGGGGGCCGTTATTTATCGGAAAGTGCACAAAATCGAATTAATTCTTTGACATCAAGAGATATTTTGTATGCATGCTTAGATATTCAAAATGAATTTGATAGCAATGCAGTCCTTCTTCGGACGCAAAATCCTCCAGAGCTTGTAGGGTATATTCCTAGATATTTATCCTTGGAATTGTTCTCTATTTTGAAAGAAGAGCAGAACGATATGACATTTAGTGTAGAGTTAATTTCTAATGAGGCCCCCGAGAGTTATAAATTGCTTTGTAGGGTAAAAGGAAAATTATCTACAGAATCACAGGGCAGCTTTATGGCTGGTCAAGAATATCAGCCATTAACCGACTAAGGTAATTGATATTATGACAGTAAAACGCTTTATCGCAGGGGCTGTTTGCCCTCGCTGTAGTGAAATGGATAAGATACGCGCATGGCGTGATGATGATGCTGAAAAGCAATACCGTGAATGTATTTCGTGTGGTTATACGGATGAACAATCTACGGTAGTTCAGGCGCAACCAACCGAAATTCCAACGCGCGTGAATACGCCCCACAGCAGCGCGCCAGAAGCCGAAGAAGTAGTGATTAACTTTATTCCTAATCCAGGTATGACGAAGCACTAATTATCTTCTTGCAGCCAACGTTTTAAAAAGCGGACTCGTGAATAACGAGTCCGCTTTTTTTATAACTTAATCGCCGATAAGACAAATGACGTGATGTTACTATTTTACTTCAATGATGAAGTCTTCTTTTGGACGACGGATTTTCTTCAAATCCACCAACCAATCACCATCTTCAGCCCGGTAACCTAGTGGTAGGAGGATAACAGAGCGCAGTCCGCGTTCTTTTAAGCCTAGAATTTCATCAATTTTTTCTGGATCAAAGCCTTCCATTGGTGTGCTATCAACTTTTTCTTCAGCGGCCGCAATCAAAGCGGTTCCTAAGCCGATGTAAGCTTGGCGCGCAGCATGCTGGTAGTTTACTTCTGCATCACGTGGTGGATAAAGATCAAGAATCATCTTACGATAATCTTCCCACCCTTGGTTTACAAAACCACGTTCGTCATTTACTAGGTCAAACATGTGGTTAATGCGTTCTACCGTATAGTTATCCCATGCAGCGAATACCAATAAATGAGAGCCATCGATGATTTGCGCTTGATTCCAAGCGTGCGGCATGATTTTTTGACGAATATCATCGTTGGTAACAACAAAAACTTCGTAAGGCTGTAATCCACTAGAAGTCGCGGTAAGGCGAATTGCCTCAAGAATACGCTCTACTTTTTCTTGAGGAACAGCTTTTGTGTTGTCCATTTTTTTTGTGGCATAACGCCATTTCAATTGTTCTAACAAGTTCGACATTTCGAAATCCTTCGATATATGGTTTGAGAACAATATGCTTTTTTTTGTTTGTTCTGGCAAGAGCCGGATGTGTAACAAGTGGGGATATCCTGTATCTAGATCAAGATTAGAGTGAGAGGCTTGATTTAATCGGAAAGAGGCAGGGTTTGTTGTCGGGATCTAGGAGGGAATTGCAGAATTAAAAATAAAGCGCACCCAAATGGTTCATTTATTCGGCTTGATGATTTATGGTGCTCCACTTTAAAATTATATGGACTTTCTTCCCATGGCTTCAAAGGTGACCCCGTCCTTGTTTCAGAGGTATATGAGTGGCAGTTTAGTACTGCAAATTATTATTGGTGTGTTATGTGGTATCGCTCTGGCTTATGCGTTACCGAGTGCTGCAGAATCAGCAGGTTTGCTTGGTGATTTTTTTGTAAAAGCACTCAAAGCCATTGCGCCAGTCTTAGTGTTTATTTTAGTGATGGCGTCGATAGCCAATCACAAACAAAATCAACAAACGTTTATTCGCCCTGTTTTAGTGTTGTATGGCGTCGGAACGCTTATAGCGGCTTTTACCGCGGTTATTTTTAGTTACGTTTTTCCTACTCAACTAGATTTAGTCACCGTTGATTTTACTCAATCTGCTCCTCAAGGCATTGGCGAGGTGCTGCATACTTTATTCTTCAATATGGTCGATAACCCGATTAATGCTCTTGTACAGGGTAACTATATTGGCATTTTAACGTGGTCTGTTTGTTTTGGTATTGGCTTGCGTCATGCATCAGTCGCCACGAAAGAGTTATTACAAAATATTGCTGATAGTGTCACCATGGTAGTGGGTTTTGTGATTCGTTTAGCCCCGTTTGGTATTTTTGGATTAGTGGCTCATACGATTGCAACGACCGGTTTTAGTGCTCTGTTAGGCTATTCACATTTATTGTTAGTACTGATCGGAGCCATGTTGTTTATCGCTTTGGTAACTAACCCAATTTTAGTCTTCATAAGTACGCGTCAAAATCCTTATCCTCTTGTTTTTCAATGTTTAAAAGAAAGTGGTGTGACGGCCTTTTTTACGCGTAGTTCAGCGGCCAATATTCCCGTTAACATGGACCTTTGTAAGCGCCTTGAATTAGACGAAGACACTTACTCCGTGTCTATTCCATTGGGCGCAACGATTAATATGGCTGGCGCAGCAATTACCATTACCGTATTAACTCTTGCCGCTGTGAATACATTGGGCATTCCTGTTGATTTTGCCACGGCGATTCTTCTGAGTTTTATCGCGGCCGTGTCGGCTTGTGGTAGCTCTGGTGTGGCAGGCGGTTCCTTGTTGCTTATCCCATTGGCATGTAGCTTGTTTAACATCCCTAATGATGTCGCTATGCAAGTGGTTGCTGTTGGTTTTATTATTGGCGTATTGCAAGATTCTGCTGAAACAGCCTTGAATAGCTCGACCGATGTGCTGTTTACCGCGGCGGCATGTCGCGCCAAACAACGATAAATTATTGCGTTACCTGAATGCAAAAGCCGCGCTTTATTCGCGGCTTTTTTGATTTCTATCGATAAGTAAAAGAATGATTTAAGTATTAATACGTACGGTATTTGCGTAGTAATACATTTTTTTGCGTATTCATACGAATAGCTTACAAACCTGTACTGAGTGATTATCCTGTCTGTGTGATCCCGTATTAAAAATAATAAACAACAGGATATAAAGATGAACTCTTTAAAAATAACCTCTCTGGTTGCTGCGGCTGCAGTAACTATGACGACTTTCTCTATGTCTTCCGTTGCTGCTGATAAAGTATATAAACTTAAAATGGCAGAAACGTGGACGACAAACTTCCCTATTTTCGGCGATGCGCCACGTAATATGGCCCGTTTGGCTGACGAAATGTCTAACGGCCGTCTAAAAATCACCATCGACTCTGCGAATAAGCACAAAGCACCTTTTGGTATCTTTGATATGGTTCGTTCTGGTCAATATGATATTGGTCACTCTGCTTCTTATTATTGGAAGGGTAAAGTGGCAAACACATTGTATTTCACTACCATGCCATTCGGTATGACTGCGCCTGAGCAATACGGTTGGTTTTACGAAGGTGATGGTATGAAGCTAATGGAAAAGGTGTATAAGCCATTCGGCCTATTGTCTTTCCCTGGCGGTAACACTGGAATGCAAATGGGTGGTTGGTTCAAAAAAGAAATCAACACAGTGGATGACCTTAAAGGTCTGAAAATGCGTATTCCAGGTTTTGCGGGTGAAGTACTGGCAAAATTGGGTGCGAAACCAACGAACATTCCACCTGGTGAGCTTTACACAGCGCTAGAGCGTAATACCATCGACGCATTAGAGTGGGTTGGACCTTCTCTTGATTTACGTATGGGTTTCCACAAAATTGCACCTTACTACTACACAGGTTGGCATGAGCCAGCAACTGAGTTGCAGTACTTAGTAAACGAGCGTACTTGGAAACGTTTACCAGATGATCTTCGTGAGATTCTTCGTGTTTCTATGAAACTGTCTGCTTACGACATGTACATTCAGTCTTACCATGAAAGTGGTGTGAACTGGGCAACCATGAAAACGGATTTCCCAAATATCCAAGTGAAAACTTTCCCAACGCCAGTACTAAAAGCAATGAGCAAAGCCAACGAAGAATTGTTAGCTGAAGCGGCTGCGAAAGATCCTCTTACCAAAGAAATTCTTGATTCACAAAAAGCGTACATGAAAACTGCACGTGTATGGACGAATATTTCTGATCGTGCTTACCTTGAAAGTTTAGACAGTATCTCTGAATAACCCTCTACGACGCACGACGAGCCAATCTCGTTGTGCGTCTTTTCTAGGAGTTTTGCATGTTTTTAACAAACCTAGAGAGAGGAATCACTCGTTTCTCTAATCTGCTTGGTAGTATTTCAACTATCTTGCTAATCGCGTTGTTGTGTAATGTCTTTTACGACGTCTTATTGCGCTATGCCTTCAATGATGTGTCGATTGCGATGCAAGAGCTTGAGTGGCACCTGTACTCAGCGATTTTCTTATTAGGCATCCCTTACGGTATCCAGCATGGCGGTCATGTCCGTGTTGATTTGATTTATGAAAATTTGTCCATCAAGAAGCGTGCTTGGATCGATTTATTTGGCTGTGCCTTTTTCATGCTGCCGTTTACGTTATTGGTTGGCTATTACGGTATTGGTCACGCACAAGAAGCGTTTGCTTTAGGTGAAGGCAGTGGTGATCCAGGTGGTCTACCGTATCGCTGGATTATCAAAGCGGTAATCCCATTTGCTTTTTTCTCCATGGCCATCAGTGGCGTGGGTATGATGATTCGTTCTATTAATGCCATTCGCGGTATCAGCGAAGATGGCTTTAAGAACCCACCGATTCAACACTAAGCGCACTTCCAGCTCATTGCATATAGGTCATTTATGATTGGAATTATTATGTTTTTCGTTGCCTTAGCTATGTTGATGCTAGGGTTCCCCGTCGCTTTTACGTTTGGCGGTATTGCACTGATCTTTGGCGTCTTTGCCGAAGGTTTCGACATGTTTGCTTTTATGCCTTTTAGGATTCAAAGCTACATGGAAAACACCACCATGATGGCGGTGCCTCTGTTTGTTTTCATGGGGATTGTGTTACAGAAAACACAGCTTGCTGAGCAGTTGCTGGAAGCGATGGGCAAGTTGTTTGGCCGCGTACGTGGCGGATTGGCGATTTCTACTATTTTGGTCGGTGCGCTGTTGGCGGCTTCGACCGGTGTAGTAGGAGCGAGTGTGGTTGCGATGGGACTTATCTCTCTTCCTGTTATGCTCAAGTACAAGTACAACAAATCCCTTGCCTGCGGCACTATCTGTGCGTCAGGTACCTTAGGTCAGATCATTCCACCATCAATCATCTTGATCATTCTGGGTGATGTACTCGGTATTCCGGTTGGTGATTTATTCCATTCGGCGATCATGCCAGGCATGGTACTGATTGGGTGTTATATTGTTTATATCCTGATTCTTACGTACTTAAAACCTGAGATGGCGCCTGCGTTGCCTGAGAATTTGGATGACGAAACACGTTCTCAGCAAATTATCAGTGCACTAAAAGCCATTATTCCACCTCTTGCTTTGGTATTAGTCGTACTGGGTTCTATCTTTACGGGTGTTGCGACGCCAACGGAGTCTTCTGCGTTAGGCGGTGTTGGTGCCATTGTTTTGGCTTTGCTATACCGTAAGTTTAATTGGAAAATGCTTTATTCGAGCAGCATGGAAACGGTTAAAGTAACCGCTATGGTGTTTGCTATCTTGATGGGCGCTACCGCGTTCTCGATGGCCTTTAGCTACACCGGTGGCGATCAGATCGTCGAAGAAGTATTGCTGAATCTACCAGGTGAGAAATGGGGCTTCATCATCTTGGCGATGGTAGCCATTATGATCCTTGGCTTCTTTATCGATTTTGTTGAGATTGCCTTTATTATTGTGCCTATTCTAGCGCCAGTTGCTGAAGCATTAGGCATTAATATGGTGTGGTTTGCGATTCTGATTGCGATGAACTTGCAAACATCTTTCTTAACACCTCCCTTTGGTTTTAGTTTATTCTACTTAAAAGGGGTTGCCCCAAGCTCGATCAAAACAACGGATATTTATAAAGGGGTCATACCTTTTATTCTGATCCAAGTCTTAGTTTTGGCAAGCCTTATGATCTTCCCTGAATGGTACGGAATGGAATAAGCCAACAGGATTGAATCACTAAAAAGCGGGGGCCTTCAGAAGATGGAGCCTCCGCTTTTTTATTGATGGGGTCGTCTAAACATTGAATAATAAAACAGGCCTTAGTGTGGGACTAAAAAGTAAAATCATTCTGCTAGCGGTTGTTCCTCTGGTTATATCGACCGTTATTATTATCTATTTGAATCAGCAGTCAGCACGAGATTTGGCTTCTGATGAACTCTCCATCTATGAATTCAATCTAATCCATGCAAAAAAAGAGGCGTTAAAAAGCCACATCGCTATTGCCATGAGTACGATTCGTCCTATTTTAGAAGACACGACAATGGACAATGCCACTGCTCAGAAAAAGGTGAAAGCCATTATTAATGGTTTACGTTATGGCGATGATGGCTACTTCTTCGTTTATGACAGTAACGGCGTCAGTCTGGTGCACCCCACACAGCCGGAATTGGTTGGGCAAAACCTTTGGTTATTTAAAGACACCTTGGGGAATTACTTGATCCAACACTTAATGGCAAAAGCGAAAACGGGAGGAGGTTTTCATCGTTATATCTGGGAAAAACCGCCATTAATGGAGCAGGAAGAAAAAATCGGTTACGCCGTGATGATCGATCGTTGGCATTGGATGTTAGGAACAGGGCTGTATTTAGACGATGTTTATCAAGAATTAGCCAAAGCCAAAGCCACCATGAACGCCAATATCCGACGCAGCTTTTTTCTAGTCAGTGTCGTTGCGAGTATCACTCTAGTCTTCGTCATACTACTAGGGCTGGCAATTAATCTACACGAACATAAATTGGCAGATTCAAAGTTAAAAGCCTTGGTGCAGCGTTTCATGCGGCTACAGGTGCTTGAAAAGCGTCGTTTGTCCCGTGAGTTGCATGATGGCATTAATCAAATGCTGGTGTCCTGTAAATTTCGCATTGAGCTGGCTGGTAATAAACTACAGCGAGGTGATGATGAGGCGGTTATCAAAGCTGAGCTGATTAAAGCGGAAGACTTAATTAACCAGACGATCAATGATATTCGCCAAGTGTCTCATGATCTACGTCCGACGGTGCTTGATGACCTAGGCTTAAATACCGCGCTTAAAAGTTTGATTGATCAATTTCAAGAAAGAACCGCCATTAAGGTAAGATATAGCTTTAAAGTCATGGCTGAATTACCCGACGAGATTGAAATTGCACTTTATCGTTTTGCACAAGAAGCCTTAACTAATATTGAAAAGCACTCTGAAGCAAGCAATGTCATACTACAGGTATGGCAATCTCACCAACGGGTGATTTTCGAGTGTTTGGATGATGGTCGAGGCTGCTCTCACCAATCAACTTTGTCACCAGGTATTGGCTTGATTAATATGCGTGAGCGAATTGAGCTTATTGGAGGCGATTTTGTTTTTCAGTCGCAAAAGGAAAAAGGCACAAAAGTCAGTGCTATTTTATCAATAGAGCCGCCTATAATGGATTAGCACCTAACAATAAGAGAGAGTGGGATGACAACTGAGCCATCAAGAATAAGAGTACTGCTAGTTGATGATCACATGTTGGTACTGGATGGCCTACAAGCGCGTTTAGAAATGGAAGCTAATATTGATGTTATTGGAACCGCTGCCAATGGTCTCGAAGCATTAGAAAAAGCGAAGTTATTACAGCCAGATTTGGTAGTGATGGACGTTTCTATGCCTGTTCTTAATGGGCTTGATGCCACCAAGCGCTTTCGTAGTGAGCAAGCAAACATCAAGATTTTGATGCTAAGCATGCATAATGACAAAGAATATATTTTGTCGCTGATTCAATCTGGTGCCAATGGCTATGTTCTCAAAGACGTACCTTCTGAGGAATTAGTACAAGCCATCACCATTGTTCACCAAGGTGGTACCTACTTCAGCTCCAAGGCATCAGATGCTTTATTTGGACAGTTAGCGGTGACTACCGCAGCAGAAGAAATGCTTTCGCCAAGAGAAAGTTCGGTATTGATAGAAGTTGCCAGCGGCTGGTCGAATAAAGAAATAGCGCAGCGTTTGAAGATCAGTGTACGCACCGTTGAAACCCATCGCCAAAATATCAAACGTAAGCTGAATATTCACTCGTCAGCAGGTCTAGTGAAATACGCGATAGAACATAATCTGATTGATTAGTTAAATGGCTTTGATGTTTATGCTTATTTTTTTCCAATATCACTAAGAATGTCTTTCGAATTAGAAAAGTTATCAAACAAACGAGCCATTTCATACAGAGCGGTATAGTCTTCAAGAGAGATTAAAACGGTGGACTTTTTATCCTCTCGAATAATATTTATTGGAGTATGGCTTTCGCATACTTTCTCCATTACTTCAGCTAGGTTTTCTTGAGCTTCAGAATAGGCTATAGAATTCATATGCACTCTCCATAATATTGGATTTATCACAATTAACATGAGCGATAAATTCTATTATGAATGCATAAAAAACTGGGTGTCTTTTGGTTTTTTTTTGTATTTTTAATGCCTAACTCTATTCACTATTACGTTAGGTATTTTTAGTGCGTCTCGACTCATTAGACCAAGCCTAACTAGTTGACTTTGTAAATATTCTTGACCCTCGACGAGTCCTATCCTATTTTTCAAGTCATCTTGATATTCTGAAATTTTGAAGGAAATAAAATGAGAAAATCTTATTTTTCAATGCTCGCTATTGGGTGTTTGGTTGTATCTGTAGAAGCTTCTGCTGCCGCTAAGGAAGAGCATTATCCCATTAGTAAGCTAGATTATATCGGTGAGTACATCATTCCTAATGATGCCACTGTCGATGGTGTGACTGTTGGGGGATTATCTGGAATTGATTACGATGCAAAAAATAAACAATGGTTAATGATCAGTGATGACAGGTCTGATAAAGGTCCCGATCGTGCTTATCTTGGAAAAATGACCATCACGGCCAATAACGTCGGCGCTATGACGCTAACAAAAATGATTCCGCTCTTACAGCCGAACGGTAGCCTTTACCCAAGTAAGGTCGCTTATCTTAGTGATCATAAAGGTGTTGTGCCAGATTTCGAGTCCATACGCTTTAATCCTGATACTAAGGGAATCCGTTATACCAGCGAAGGTGATCGTTCTTTAGGTTTTAGTCCTTTTATTCGAGATGCAGATATGGATGGTCATTACTTAGACGAACTGCCAGTACCGGCGGCGTTTAAGTTCGACCCTAAAAATAAAGCTCGTGGCTTTTATGATAATTTGGCGTTTGAAGGCAGCAGTTATACCCCAGATAAGAAGGCGTATTTTGTCGCGATGGAAGCGCCCTTAATACAAGATGGTCCAGTACCTTCACTTAATAAGGGGGCTTTTTCACGAGTTCTTCGTTACGGCAAAAATAATACCGTACTGGGTGAGTATGTTTATCCGGTCGACTCATTGCCCGCCGCGCCAGGTGCCGGTAAACACGCAGATAATGGCGTATCAGAAATTTTAGCGGTGGATAATCAGCATTTATTGGTATTAGAACGCGCAGGTATTCAGGATAAGAAGGGTCATTATCATGATTACATTCGTATCTATCAAACGGACATGAAGGGCGCGACGAATGTGAAAGGGCGCAATAAACTGGTCGCCGGTCAGTTTAAACCGATGCATAAACGCTTATTGCTGAACTTGAATCAGGCTAATTTACCTCGACTTGATAACTTAGAAGGCATCACCTTTGGCCCTAAATTAGCAGATGGCCAACAGGCTCTTGTCCTTATCTCGGACAATAATTTCAACGCAACCGAAGTCACTCAACTGTTCGCTTTTAAAGTCATTCCAGCACACTTATAGCCTTCAGGTAACGTCGCCTTGTCATCAATTTTTGTGACAAGGCGATTGAATACGGGTTATTGAGTATATGCGCATTCGCTTTCTTGCTAGAAATCCCCCGGCGCGCATTGTAAGCAGGTTAGTCCGAGGTCACGCCAGCCTTTAACCACTGCATCGCGGTCATCTAGTACTAGCCAAGGTTCGAATCCATCTTCACGAATTTTCTCCAATAACGCTTTTTTTACGTCCTCATCGGGCATTGAATCGGCATCGTCTAGGCGTAAATACACACCATCAAAGGGAATCTTGTTTTTTTCCATCCATTCAATAGAGTGTTGCTTATGGGATTCTGGACGACCGCTGCAGATCAAAATATGTTGACCTTGCTGCTTTAGTATATTCACTAAGCGTAAAATATTTTCGACTACTGGGGCGTCCTTCATATAGTCAAAAAATGGGGTCCAGTGTTTGACTTCCCCTAATACCCAGTGAGCAACTTGAGTGTGGTCAAATTCTGCAAGGGTGCCATCGAGATCAACAATCACAGCGTTTGGCATCATAAAAACTTTCCTTTTATTGGTGTGATATTCCAGCCAGTATCATTTTGACTGGGTTCGAAAAAAATAGGAGTTAGGTTATCTACTCTTGGGCAATAAGGTGTGCCATTAATGACCTTGTTTAAAACACGGTATACTCCAGAATGAGCGATGATTAACGGTTTTTCATATTGACCTAATATGTCATTAAGGGCTCCAATTATCCGATCTTCAAAAATCTGCCAAGATTCACCATTAGGAGGAGTTATCTCATAAGGTGTTTGCAGATCGATAGAGCAGCCTTCAAGGTCTCCCCAATGACGCTCTGTTAGTTGTGCATGGGGGATAACTTCTTGCTTTGGCACTGCGTAAAATGCTGTTTGTTGAGTGCGTTTAAGGGTGCTGGTAAAAACGGCGCTCCATATTATTAATCCCAGCCTCTCGGCCGCATTTTGGGCTTGCTGTATTCCTATATCACTTAATGGACTGTCGGTAGACCCACCAATCAAGTGGGCGGCGTTATACGTGCTCTGCGCGTGACGTGCGAACACAAAAGGTTTTTTTATTAATGTCATTATTTTGCTCAATATAAGAATTTGATGTGATGCTTGGCCCCAGAGCCTGCTGCCATTCTTTTAGGTCTTTAATATCATTAAAAAGTGGCGCGCAGGTGTGGCACTCTAAGTGATCGATTAGGCGCTTTAAATCTCGTCTACGAGGGTGTACATTCCAGCGAATAAAATGCGCATCTCCTTTGCTGACCGCTTGTCGAGCGTGTTCTGGTAAGTGACCAGTATAAATAGGGAGGTAACGTTCTGGTTGTTTTAATAAGGCTTCGGCTTCGCCTCCCATACCGTCTGGATCACCACATAATATGGCTTTGGCTGAGAGGTTGAATGGTTGTTTTTTGATTCTTTCTAAGACAGGTCGCATATTGGTGAAGATGCCTTCTTTTGGACCAGATAATGCGTCTTTAGGTGAAATACAATCATTACCTAGAGTCCAATCCTCAAACCCTAATGACGTTAACCAACAGGCAATTTCTAGAGCGCGGCCGGTCTGGGGAACAGGCATAAGCAAGTGTTTGTCATCGTTCAAATATGTGGCTAGTTCGTTTTTACATTGATCGAGCGACTCGTCATACAATCCATAGGAGGCGTCTAGTAAGGCAATACTTGCCATTGGTGGAAAGGTAAAAGGGTACAGTGTTGACTCAAGGCTAAAATCACCGCTGTAAAATACGCCATCCCCGATGTCTAGATGGAGCCATACACCTCCAAAAGAATGGCCCGCCGAGCCTGTCGTTATATTAATACCGCATACAGAGGTTGTTCCGCTGACGGGTAATGTTTTCAGATTGAGGTGTGTCGGAAGTTGTTTCTGCACTGCTAACGTAGCGAAAACAGGTACGTCACTGTCTATGTCTATCAGGCCGCCCATATGATCTTGATGGTCATGAGAAATGAATATGGCGTCTAGATCTTTCGGTTGTATCCAGCCTTTATCTTCATTCGCTTCTAATGCGCCCCCTGCATCCAGTAGAAAGCGAATCGGTTTAGAAAATAAATCGGACTGATACGTCACTAGAATTGCGGCTGAGGTTTTTCGTCCTGCACCACTTAATATATCGATACTAATTTTCATGCGTCTGTCTCCAAAGACCAAGCTTGCTCAAGGTGAATTGTATGTTGGCTATCCTGGTCCATTGGTACGTCGCTGTAGGCCTGTAGGCGTTGGCCATCGGCTAATATCAGCTCAATGTCATAACGCTCGCCACGAAATATGCAGTTGCGCACTTTGACGGAAAATCCTTCTTCTAAAGGATTATTAATAAAGTGAATGTCTTGTGGACGAACAAGCACCGGACTTGTTGTCTTCTGTGATAATGGGGTTTGTTCAGACTGGCCTTTGAGTAAAGATTGGCGGAGTAATTCTTGTAATTGATGACCTCTTATATATTGCTGTGGCTCGGTTGCCACGAGATTAAGTACTGAGCCACGACCAATGAAATTAGCCAGCCACGTATTCTTAGGGGTGGCATAAAGGTCTTGTGGTGTTCCCCATTGGACTAATTCACCTTTGTTCAAAACGGCGATATGATCTGCGAGAGACATGGCTTCTGCTTGATCGTGAGTGACATATACAATGGTCGCCTTAGTGCGTTTATGAAACGCGCGAAAGGTTTCTTCCATCGTCGCTCTTAGGTGACGGTCTAAGTTCGCGAGAGGCTCATCAAATAACACGACATCTGGCTCGGTGACTAGGCTTCTGGCCAATGCAACTCGTTGGCGTTGACCACCGCTGAGTTGTGCTGGCAATCGGTCGGCGTACTCCTCAAGCTCCACGACGGCTAAGGCGTCTTTAATTCGTCTGGTTTTTTCTTCCCCGATGATTTTTTGGATACGTAATGGGTAGCCGACATTATCGGCCACGGTCATATGTGGCCACAGAGCATAAGATTGGAACACCATGCCAAAGTTACGTTCTTCAGTCGGTGTATGCTGTTTCTTACTGGATAGAAGGCGTTCACCGTGACGAATTTCTCCTGCACTGACGGGTTCGAAGCCTGCCAGCATTCTTAAAATAGTCGACTTGCCACAGCCGCTCGGACCTAGTAACGCGACAAAAGCACCGGGTTCAATGTTCATGCTTAAATGATCAATGACGGTCTGCCCATCAAACTGCTTACAAATATTGTCTAGAGTTAATCGTGCCATGGGATAATTCCTTTAGGTAAACGTGGTGCTAGTAAACTAAGCAATGCCATCAAGGACGCGACGAGCAAGACAATCAACACGGAGATGGCGGAGGCTAAAACACTGTCTCCGCCTTCATCCAAATTAAAAATAAGTACGCCAAGTGTTTCGTTGCCTGCACTCCATAGCAAAGCCGATACGGTTAACTCATTGATAGATATTAAAAGCACCAGCAAGCCGCCGGCAAAAAACGCAGGCGCTGTTAGCGGTAGAACAATATGAAAAAGGCGTTGTAGTGGTTTTGCGCCAGCCAGTTGTGCTGCTTCCTCAAGGGAGGCGTCAAGCTGCGACATAGCCGACATGATTGGCTTTAAACACACACTTAAAAAGCAGGATAAATACGCTAGAAAGATAATCGTTAAGGTGCCGTATAAGCTCACTTCAATAAAAGGCAAAGGTCGAGCGAACAGTAAGATAAACGCGATGGCTAAGACGATGCCGGGAATGGCATAAGGTACTTCTATTAGACTGGCAATAACCGATCTTAGTCGCATCGGTAGGCGCATCAATAAATAACCGAGAGGCAAACAAACGAGCATGAGTGTCAGAGAGGCCGCCAAAGCCAAAAACACACTATTACTAAATGCTCGAGCGGTAGAGCCTTGCTTGCTTAACATCTCAATGTAGGCATTTAGGGTAAAGGTCTCACCATTCAAAGGCATCCCTAGCGCAGGTACAAAAGAACTAATAATTAAACTTAATAATGGGATGACTAAGATGAAGCAAAGAATGCCCCCCAATACGATTTCTACTGGCGCACGGGCTTTTTTTAGATTAAACGATATGGATTGTGTGGTGTGACCGATCAATGCGTATTGGCTGCGTTGTTGTAGCCATTGTTGTAGCAGCATACCGGCGAGTACAAGAAGGGCAATGATCATGGAAAGCCCCGCGATTTCACTTAGAACATCATCACCAAACCCTGCCATTTGTTGATAAATTAGCGTTGGTAAAACAAGGTAATTAATTGGAATTCCGAGCATGGCTGGAATGCCAAAATTGCCTAAAGAGGATACAAAAGCAAGAGCAGCCCCCGCCACCATCGCGCTACGACATAAAGGTACAATGATGTCTATCCAGATACGAAGATGAGAAGCACGAGCCATGCGAGCGGCTTCGATCATATCTTGAGGTAGATTAATGAGCTGTGTACGCAAAGCAAGAAACACTAAAGGCGCACTTTGAATACCAAGCAAAAGAGCGATACCTTCTGGCGAATACATTGGGTTTGAACTGCCTAGCGCGGGTGCCAATCCGAATGTATTTAATAATGGACTAGCAGGGCCAAATAGCTGCAACCAACTTAACGCCGTGACCTGTGGCGGAATCATCATGGGCAACATAAAGCAGAAAACCCATAAAGCGCGACGGCGAATGTTAGTGAGTGATACTACGAATGCGAATCCAGACCCTAAAGCAACGGCAATTAACGTCGCAAGTCCTGAGGTATAAAAGCTGTGTTGCAACGCGCGCCATGTTCTTTCACTCCGTAACACCTCAGATAAAGGGGATGATGTAGTGAAGCTCATATTCACGAAAGCCTCGGTTAACAAACGCAAACTAGGTAATAAGCTAAGTAAGGCAATCAGCAAGAATAAGAGAAATGATAGCCAGCGTAACTGACTATCCATAGCGCGAATTATCATCACAGTTATCCTTCAAAAATATCGCTAAAACGGGCTTTATTGGCCGCGTTATTACGCAATGTCTTTGCTGCATCAAACGGCATTAGCTTGATGCTTTCGCGACTTGGAAAACCGGCTGGGACACCTATGTCACTGCGTGCTGGCAAGTAACCTTGTTCGAGTACCAGTTGTTGTCCTTGCTTAGATAAAAGGAAATCCACAAAACGCTTTGCCGCTTCTTTGTGTTTAGACTCTTTCATGATCGCAACGGGTTCAGTCACCATACTGACGCCCGTTTTTGGAAAGATAAACTCAATTGGAGAGCCTTTACGGGACTCTCTGATCGCGAGGAAATCAACAATAACGCCATACGACTTAGAGCCAGAAGCGACCGCCTTGAGTACGCCACCATTTCCGCCTTGTGCCATTACTTTATTTGCGTGTAACTGTTGGTAATAGTTCCAGCCAAGATGAGCATCTTCTGTCAGAGTGGCTAAATGAATCAGAGCGGCGCCAGAATATAGAGGGCTCGGCATAGCAACTTGATTCTTATAACTAGGCTTGGCTAAGTCTTTCCAGTCGGTAGGGGTCTCTAGCGCTCGAATATTTCGAACGATGCCTGTGGTGATTAATTTAGTGCCGTAGTAATAGCCGTCTTTATTATAAAGAGCGGGCTTATAGTCTTTTTGATAAGGGCTTTTGTAGGCGTATAAGTAGTTGTTCGCCACCATAGATTCCATGGTCACGCTATCAGCAATCAACAAAACATCAGGTTTTACCACGCCACTGCTTAACTCTGCTCGCAGCTTGGTCATTAATTTTGTAGTGCCATCACGAACCCATTTCACTTCGATATCAGGATTCTGTGCTTCAAAAGCATCTACGGTGAGTTGAGCATCTTTATTGGGTTGGCTGGTATACAAAGTGAGTGTTTCAGCAGCTTGTACACTTAGAGGTACGGCAAGTGAAACTGAGGCAAAAGCAAGTAGACTTTTTTTAAGATTCATTGTGGAACGCTCTGTTGTTTGGATGAGAACAAACAATAGCGCGACTCTTTGACATTAAAATGACACCAAACTTTCGTTTAATAAATAAACGCTTTCGTTTTATCGAAAAACCTATGGAATACTATTTTTTTGGTGCATTAAATGAATAAACGACAATATGAAATTGTTCAGTGGGTGAACAAAAATGGGCGCAGGTCACTCAATGATGTCGCTGATGCGTTTTCTGTTTCTGTTCAAACGGTACGGTCAGACATACGTTTGTTGGCAGATAGGGGACTGATTTTGCGCAATCATGGGGAGGCGATACCTTTTCCTCATAGGGAAAATATAAGCTTTGATCAACGCAAAATTCGAAATTTAGAAGGGAAGTTACGCATCGCCGATCTTTGCATGAGTAAAATTACTAATTATCAGTCTCTGTTTCTTGGTACCGGGTCCAGTGTATCTGAAGTGGCCGCTAATTTAGATAGCTTAAAAGGTCTACAAGTGATGACAACTAATTTGCATGCCGCGCGAAATCTTTGTGAACATCCAGATTGCGAATTAACCATTGCGGGCGGACAAGTACGTAAACGAGATCAGGATGTGGTGGGTGGTGATGCTGTACGCTTCTTTCAACGCTATCGTGCTGATATTGGTATATTTTCTGTCGCTGCTATGAATAAAAATGGTGAACTTTTTGATTTTACAGACGACGATATCATGGCATTAGAAGCGCTTGTCGACAATTCACAGTATCGTATTCTGGTATTAGACAGCACCAAATTTGATCTTGAATCACGTTGTGTTTGGCGTCGAGTGTGCGATTACCACTGCTTAATTACCGACATCAAACCCTCACAGTGGCTCCTTAGCAAATTACACAGTCAGGGTGTTGAAGTACTGTATTAGTGAATCATGCAAGATCTTAACTATGGCCTTATATAGATTATGAAAAAGGGTTAAGTATTTTCGAAGAGTTTGTTTACGATGAATTTTAAATAGGCATATAAGTTATATTATATTGATCGTCAAAAGAGTGGTATTTTAATCAGTCTTACATCATTTACCCCTACTCGTTTTCATTAAGGCATTTTATGTTTCGTGACCAGGATGGTTCCGCGTTTTCACTGCACAGGCTTTCTGGTTATGGTGTGGCGATCGGCTGTGGCTTGTTTCTATTGTCCATTATTCCTAGTGCAAACTGGGCTTATGCGCTTTCTGCGCTTTGTTATTGGTCTGTTTTTATCATGGCGTGGCCGCGTTTAAACCCGCGCAACAAAAAACAAATCCGGCTGCTGCTTGGGGTTGCTATAGTGGCGTTACTGGTTGCCTATGTTAATGGTGTAAAGCTGAACTTTTTTGCCTTAATAGAAGGTAATTTAGGCATTGTAGCCATGTTGTCGGCGGTGTCTTTGTTGGGTTTATTGCCTGATGGGGTAAAGCAAAAGGCACCGATTATTGGTACGAAAGGCGTCGTTAGCACTTGGTCGAGCGTTCATCTCTTAGGTGCCGTTATTAATATGTCATCGGTGTTTCTAGTGGGTGACAAGCTACAAAGAAACACCGGTTCTTTGTCTGAGTCTCAATATTCAATCTTAGTTCGAGCGCTGACCAGTGCTGGGCTTTGGTCGCCTTTTTTTGCCTCCATGGCGGTGGCCTTGTCGATTGCACCGAATGCGGAGTTTCACCAGTTGGCGATGATAGGCGTCCCTATCGCTATATTTTCGTGCCTAATTTCTCTGTGGGAATTTAATAGAAAAGGCACACTGGCGTCGTTTTCAGGTTTCCCCTTGGCTTTCCAATCGTTAATTTTTCCAATTAGCTTGGCGATATCTGTTTTAGTTTTCCATTATTTTATCATGCCCCAATTACCCATACTGTCGATCGTGACCTTGCTGAGCCCAGTGTCTGTTATCTTGCTCTTGGTTATGAAAAGTGGCGCTCGATATACCAAACAACGGTTGACCGATCATGCTCATATTCGTTTGCCAAATATGGCGAATGAAGTGTCTTTGTTTTTATCGGCTGGTTTGTTAACAAAAGCCGTGAGCTTGGCGTTAGCGGGTGCGTTAGGGGCAAATTGGTCTTTGTTCGATTCGTTTGGTTTTGTTGAAGCGTTCGCCTGTTTTATAGGGATTTGTGTCATTGCTTTGTTGGGCTTACACCCGATTGTGGGCATTTCATTGATGAGTTCGGTGGTGCCTGCCCATGGCGTTGATAACACCTTGTTGGCCTTTGTTTGTCTTTGCTCTTGGGGAGTGGGAACCGCGATTAGTCCATTATCAGGGATTAATTTATCGGTAGCAGGAAAGTATGGCATCGATAATTTCCAGCTTGCTCGATCGAATTTGTTATACGGCATACTTATGTCGGCTGTGGTAGCGATCGCCATGTTCCTGCTTTCTTGGATGCTGGGCGTATAACCTCATGAATGAGGTCGTTTTCTTTTACTCTCCAGTGTTCTGATATCAACTTTCTGAGATAAAAAAATACCCACTTTTGAAGTGGGTATTTTTTGATGTGTTATTAGACCGTTAGATTGCTAATCGGTCAATAACGCGGCGGCGCTGCCGCAGACTGTCATTACGAAAAGGAACCATTTCAGATGTTTTGGATTGGCTTTAATGGCAAATTTCACGGCAAGATGCGAGCCTAACATGGTGCCAGAAGCGAGTATTAAACCAGGAACCCAAAGGATTTGATCGTTCCAAATAAAGACCCCTAATGCTAAGGCAGTAAAGCCAATGGTACACACCATCTTTAAGGCATTAGTGCGGACTAAGTCATAGCGCAGAGTGCCAGCTAAAGCGGCAATCAGAATAAAGCCAACACCGGCTTGTACAAAGCCACCGTAAACGCCAGCAATGAATAACGCGATCCAAGCGCTGGGTTTTTCTGAGACTTTAAAGGGCACGGTACCTTCTGGAGGCGCGATTAAAGCAGGGCGCACAATCATGATCAGAGTCATACCAATCATCGCGCTTAATAGCAGAGGTTTTAGCCAAGTTTCAGGAGCGTAGCTGGCTGCAAATGCGCCGACTACACCGCCGAGTAAAGACGGAATCATGACCGGCATGATGTCTGCGTTATCGAGTTTTTTGGCTTTTCTAAAGCCAGCAACGGCAGTGAGGTTTTGTAAAAATACGCCGACTCGGTTCGTCGCGTTGGCAATGTCTGCAGGCATGCCCATGACCATGAGGGCAGGTAAGGTTAAATTAGACCCACCACCAGCAAGCGTGTTGATAATACCCGCAATAAATCCGGTACCAATCAAGAGAGAAACGGTGAAAAGGCTGTAGTCCAAAATAGTATCCTTACATCGATGAATGCAAATAAGAAAAGCCGAGCAAGGATACTACTCATAAAAGTACTTTTATGTGAAGCGAAGAGTGACACTGTCTGATATATAGTCACTATAAATCAGACAGTGTCATGGAAAAGAACACTTACTGGAGGTGATTTTCGTGCATTATTTGAGTATCAATGCCTTTTAACTTCATTTCATCCATCATGAAATTGACTGTATTTAGAAGACGCTGCTCGCCCGCTGGAATCAAATAGCCGAACTGACTTTTCGTGAATGGATTTTCGGCTCGAGAAGCTTCCAGTTTTTTATCAGTGACTTGGTAATAAAGTGCTTCTGGCGTCTCAGTTATCATGACATCAACTTTGCCGCTAGCGACGGCTTTTGGTACATCAAGGTTATTTTCAAAGCGAACTAAGGTGGCGTTAGGAAGGTATTGCTCGGCAAACTTTTCATTGGTTCCACCAATATTGACGCCGACTTTAACGTCTGGACGGTTCACTTCAGCCAAGGTGTCAAACGCCGCGGTTTTCCCCGTTGCCACTAAGAAGCATTTGCCAAACGTCATATAGCCTTGAGAAATATCGGCGGCCATTTGGCGTGATGTGCGACGAGTAATACCGCCCATGGCAATGTCGTATTTATCGCTTTGTAGTCCAGGGATTAAGTTTTTCCATGTGGTTTGAACGAACTTTACTTTTACGCCCATTTCTTTGGCAAAGTATTTTGCAACGTCAATATCATAACCGGTAAATGTTTTACCATCGTAGTGAGAAAATGGTGTGTAATCCCCCGTCGTTCCAACAGTGATATAACCTTGTTTTTGGATATCTTCAAGGCGATCTGCTTGGGCAAACGCACTGAAAGTTAGTGCGGAGGTGATCAGTAAAAAAGTCGCTGATAGTTTCATAAATACACTTCTTGAGTTGGCTCGTTCAAAGAAAAGCACAGCGTCATTCATGCATTTGAATGAGTTGTACGCATATAGCAAGCCAACTTTTTTATCACTCTCTCTGTTGTTTGTAAAATATTACTTCCAATGTGCAAAAAAGAAGTTTGGTCAGTCTGGTTCTTTTTTAGCATCGATGGTTAAGAAGAGCGATCCGTCATCCGTACGATCAAACTTAAGATTCCAGCGATTGTTGCCAATGCAACAACACCACTCCATCCTAGAATCATCAGAGCTTGGCTACCAAGAGCTGCGCCTGATGCCATACCGATAAACATGCCAGTAAAGAAGATCGCATTGAGGCGCCCGCGAGCGGTAGGATCTATGCCGTAAACTAATGTTTGATGAGAAACCAGCACAGCTTGTACGCCAAAATCAAAGCCAATAGCGGAAATGATAATCAGCAGGATTTGGTTATTGACGGATAAATAGGGCATTAAAAACATCAAGGCAAAAGAAAAAGCGACTAACGCTGATCCAATTTGTGTGACTCGAGCAGGCCCTTGTTTATCGGCAATTCTTCCTGCTAAGGGTGCGGCTAACGCACCAGCGGCGCCCGCTAATCCAAAGGCACCGGCGGTGGCGCTACCGAGTCCATATTGTTGATGCAGCATGACAGCTAAGGTAGACCAAAAAGCGCTAAACCCTAGCGATAATAAGCCCTGAGATGTGGCAGCACGACGCAAGGTTGGATGGCGTTTCCATAGCGTTAACAAGGAGCGCATTAACGAGAGGTAACCAACATCAGTGTGAGTGTCCATATTCGGTAAAATACGCCAAATAATCATGGAAATGGCGAGAATACTGACGGCAGCGGCTTGGTACATGACTCGCCATCCTACAAACTCCGTCACCACACCACTGATCACCCGAGATAATAAAATCCCTATCAACAGCCCTGTCATTACCGTACCGACGACCTTACCTCGCTGAGAATCAGGGGCTAAGATGGCGGCAGTTGGCACAATGTCTTGAGCCATGGTTGCCATAACGCCAATGACTAAACTGGCGACTAACATGCCATTCAATGTGGGCATAAAAGAGCACATCACTAAAGCGAGAGCGAGCAGTAAACCTTTTGCTAAAATCACATGGCGACGATTAAATCGATCGCCAAGTGGAATCAGAAACAAGATACCTAAGGCGTAGCCTATTTGAGTCAGTGTCGGAATAAGTCCAGTGGCGCTGACACTGGATTGAAAGTCTTGCCCAATGTTGTCGATCATCGGCTGGTTATAGTAGATGGCGGCCACACTTAATCCTGCCCCTGCGGAAAGGCTGAAGATAAGTTTGCTGGATGGTTCTGTTGCCATTTGGGGCGTTGAGGAGGCAAAAGCTTCTTGCGTAGGCATCATAAGTCTCGTGTTGATTGGGCGTATAAAGGATGTTGATAATGGCGATATCTTATCTTTTGAAAAAAAGTTTGGTAGCCACATACTAGGTAAAACTGATATACGTATAACGTATGAGCAATATAAAAAATGGTGGCATCGACCGTATAGAAATGATGCAGACTTTAGTGCGTATCGTCGAGAGTGGAAGTTTGTCAGCCGCCGCCACTCAACTGGGAACCACGCAGCCTACGATTAGTCGTCGATTACAGTCTTTAGAGACAAGATTGGGGACAAAATTAATCATGCGTACCACCCATGCGATGAAGCTGACAGACGATGGTGAACGCTGTTATCAGCATGCGAAAAAACTAATAGAGAATTGGAATGCACTAGAAGAAGATCTCAAAAACGCCAATGATGAACCTGTGGGTATGTTAAAGGTTCGAGTGCCTCACGCTTTTGGTCAAGACCAGTTGATCGTACCATTAGTGCAATATCTTACCGATCATTCACAAATTACGGTCGAATGGATGTTAAATGACCATTCGCCTGATTTTATCAATGATGGAATTGACTGTGCGATTCATGTGGGGGAAATCATAGACTCAGCAATGGTGGCCATTCTAATCGCCGAAGTACCACGAATTGTCGTGTCATCTCCTAGTGTATTAAGTAAGCATTCACCTATCAAAAAAGTAGAAGATTTGAATACCTTACCTTGGGTTTCCTTGAGTACTTTTTATCGAAATAAAATTGTATTAAAAAGCACAGATCAGAAAGGCAGCTCTAGCTATGAGCTAGAGTTTGCACCGAAATTCATTACGGACAGCTTATATGCCCTCAGAAATACTATTTTATCTGGAATTGGGATAGGGGTAACGTCATCGTGGGTGATTAACGACGATATTGCTTCCGGTAAATTAGTGCATTTATTGCCTGAATGGCATGCCGATCCTTTACCTGTTTACCTCGTATATCCCTACGCTAGTTATTATCCGGCCCGATTAAGAAAATTTCTCAACTTGATTCGTGATGTTATGCCGACCTTGGCAGGTACAAGACCACCAAGCCCGAAATCAAAGTAGTGCTTTTTGACTGATAGGGCATCATGCGCTTTGTTTTTGCCTTAGAATAGCGGTCCAACTTGACCAAAAAATCAGTTTTTATGTTTGGTCCGATTCGATTGATATGTTTATTGATAAGGAAGTTACATGACAGGGCACACCTCTCCGTACGAAACAAAAACAGCTTGGCTAGAAGTAATACTACTTTGGGTCGCTGGGATTTCTGCGGCTATGCAATTTGCTAAGTTTTCTATTTCTTATGATGTGTTATTGGCGTATTACCAAGAAGGCGCAACATTAACGGGTGCTGCCATTTCTGTCGTTGGTGTCGTGGGGCTTATTTTTGGTGTTTCGGCTGGGGTAATCGTAGGGCGTGTTGGCTATCGTCGTTCGTTAATTGGCGCGCTGGCGTTAGGGGCGATGATGTCTTTCTTGGAATCCTTTATGCCAAGTTTCGAGCTCATGATGGTGTGTCGAGTCGTTGAGGGCTTTTCTCAATTGGGTGTTGTCGTTGCCGCACCAACCATGATAGCTCGATTAAGTGCACCACAACATCGTTCAATCACGATGGGGTTATGGGGTACTTTCTTTGGGGTGGCTTTTGCTATTAGCGGTTTGTTCGGCGACATGATCCTTCGTCATTATGGGCCGGGGAGCTTGTTCTTTTCTCATGGACTATTAATCGGTGGCGTGGCGGGCGTACTCTTCTTTCGTCTTGAGAGAAATAACCCTCTTTATGAAAACGAAAAAGGCAGTGTGCAAACGAAAATCTTGGAGCAGATGTCACTCGTGTATCGTAACCCAAGGTGCTTGCTACCAGCGGCCGTATTTTTATTTTATACCTGTATGTTCGTTTCCTTGCTGACTTACGTTCCGCGTTTGATTGAAGATGATCATTTAAAATCGATTGTCCGAACGTGTTTACCTTTGATGAGTATTATAGGAACTTTTCTAGCAGGCACTTTGTCTCAATACACTATGCGCCCTCAAAACGTAGCTATTAT
This sequence comes from Marinomonas sp. TI.3.20, assembly GCF_038155025.1. Lineage (NCBI taxonomy): Bacteria > Pseudomonadati > Pseudomonadota > Gammaproteobacteria > Oceanospirillales > Oceanospirillaceae > Marinomonas > Marinomonas sp. TI.3.20. The sequence continues at coordinate 353,079 of NZ_JBAKAS010000001.1, forward strand.
GGCTTATTCGCTGATAGCGATTAGCGCGATTGCTCTGAATTTCTTATTGGTGACGCCTGTGCTTTTTTGCATTGTTGCAGGTGTGATGGTGTTGTCTGCCGGTATGGTTACAGGGTCCGCTATGTCAATGATTCCAGCACTGGCACGAAACCCTAATGAGCAAGCGCAAACGTATGGTTTGGTTGCGCAGTTTGGTAATTTAGGCTCGACGATAGGGCCGCCTAGTTTTGCCGCTATGATTAGCCTATTAGGAGCACAAGGACTGGTTATTTTGGTCTTGGTGTTTTGTCTTTGCGGTGGCAGTTTAAGTTTAATTGCGAAACGTTTTAAAAATAACTCACATTCGTTGTAATAGTTATTGAGGTTGTCGCGTCTAACATGGGTAACCTTACTTTTATGCTGATTTATTCATGGCGTAGAGAAGGCAAAAATCATAAAGATTAATGCTTAATAGTAAGCAAACCAACTTAACGTAAATTGGAGTTCGGCAATGAAGAAAATCGGGTTAGTGGTCATTATCGTATTATTGGTGGTGGGGTTTTTCCATTACGACCTTGATCGCTTATTAACGCTCGATGGGCTGAAGTCTGGCTTAACGCAATTTGAAACATGGCGAGAAGAAAGCCCGCTGCTTGTTGGCAGTGCTTTTCTATTACTTTATGTCGTTGTTACCGCCTTATCTTTACCTGGCGCTGTCATTATGACATTGGCCGCTGGCTCCTTGTTTGGTTTGTTTTGGGGAACCGTCATTGTTTCCTTTGCTAGTTCTATCGGTGCAACGTTAGCCTTTTTAGTCTCGCGTTATTTATTACGAGATTGGGTACAAACGAAATTCGGCAGTCGTTTAAAGGCGTTTAATGAAGGTGTCGAAAAAGAAGGCGCTTTCTATCTATTCACTCTTCGACTTGTACCTGTATTCCCCTTCTTCTTAATTAACTTATTAATGGGTTTAACAAGGCTTCGAGCACTGACTTTTTACTGGGTAAGCCAAGTCGGTATGTTGGTCGGCACCGTGGTATATGTGAACGCTGGCACGCAACTTGGTCAGTTAGAAAGTTTGTCAGGCATATTGTCACCGTCTTTGCTGTTGTCGTTTGTTTTGTTAGGGGTGTTTCCTTTGATCGCTAAAAAGATAGTAAATGTAGTAAAAGCTCGTCGTGTCTACGCTAAGTTCACTAAACCTAAAACGTTTGATCGCAACCTGATTGTTATTGGTGGCGGTGCTGGTGGCTTAGTAAGTGCTTACATTGCTGCGACAGTGAAAGCTAAAGTTACGTTAATCGAAGCGAATAAAATGGGCGGCGATTGCCTTAACTATGGCTGTATTCCAAGTAAAGCTTTGATCAAGAGTGCAAAGGTCGCGCAGCAAATGCGCCATGCGGAACATTACGGTTTAGACAGCAGCGAACCAGCATTCTCATTCAAAAAGGTCATGGCGCGAGTTCATGATGTTATTAGTAAAATAGAGCCTCATGACAGCGTTGAGCGCTATACAGAGTTAGGTGTCGATGTTGTACAAGGGTACGCTCAGCTAATTGATCCTTGGACCGTAGAAATTAAGCTAAACGATGGTGGCACTCAGCGTTTGACTGCTCGCAGTATTGTATTAGCGACGGGCGCTCGCCCATTTGTTCCTGATTTACCTGGTTTGAACGATGTGGGCTACTACACAAGCGATAACTTGTGGGAAGAGTTTGCTAAGTTTGATGAGCCACCAAAACGTCTTGTTGTATTAGGTGGTGGTCCGATCGGATCTGAATTGGCTCAAAGTTTTGCGCGCCTAGGTTCTAACGTGACGCAGGTTGAACGTGCGACTCGTATTATGGCGAGAGAAGATGAAGAAGTGTCTGCACTTGTGCAAGAGAGTATGCGATCTGATGGCGTCACTATCCTGACATCACACAATGCGATTCGTTGTGAAAAAGAAGGTGATGTTAAGCGTTTAATAGTCGAAAAAGACGGCATCGAAACCGTGATTGAATTTGATGCGCTACTTTGTGCAGTAGGTCGTCAGGCGCGTCTTGAAGGCTACGGTTTAGAGAATTTAGGGGTTGAAACAAACCGCACTATCGTAACCAATGATTACCTTGAAACATTATTTCCGAATATCTTCGCGGTAGGTGATGTTGCTGGTCCTTATCAGTTTACTCACGTCGCAGCACACCAAGCTTGGTTCGCGGCGGTAAATGCCTTGTTTGGTACCTTTAAGAAGTTTCGTGCAGATTATCGAGTGATTCCATGGGCGACATTTGTGGACCCTGAAGTCGCTCGTGTTGGCTTAAGCGAGCAAGATGCGAAAGATCAGGGCATTGCTTATGAAATGGTTCGTTATGGTCTTGATGACCTAGACCGTGCGATTGCAGAGAGTGCAACTAAAGGATTTGTTAAAGTATTAACGGTACCAGGCAAAGATAAAATCTTGGGTGTCACTATTGTTGGTGAACACTCTGGTGAGTTGTTGGCTGAGTTTGTTTTAGCCATGAAACACGGCCTTGGTTTGAATAAGATTTTAGGCACGATACACACCTATCCAACATGGGCTGAATCAAATAAATATGCGGCAGGTGAATGGAAGCGAGCACATGCTCCAAAACGTATATTAAACTGGTTGGAAAAGTACCACTCTTGGCGTCGAGGCTAGAAGATCTCTGCTATTACGAGGTTTTTACTGTCAATAATGTAAGAATAGAGTGCCATTTATTTAATAGAAATTATCTAATTAATGGCACTCTATAACCATGAGTTATTTCACAAAATAGGTGTACGAATATCTAGAATAAATTTCCTTAATTATGACTAGACTCAGTATAGGTATAAGCCGTCTATATAGATAAAATACAGTTTATTTAAGATAAGCGCACGGAGAGAGTTATGACCCCCCAACGAAGACCATCTCTTAGCATAAAAGGGTTTAAGGTCCGCACTAAAAGTGAAACTGAAGCGACTAATACGGGGAAAATTCACTCCTTATGGCAATCCTTTCATCAAGTTATTGTTCCTCAACTACAAGAGGAAGATCAATTCTATGGCGTCTTTTTTAATAATGATCCAGAGCAATACGATCATTTCGACATGATTGCTGGAATTAGTAGCGAAGACTTCGAAAAAAATGACGTTCACGTAAGCAACGAGATCAATGAAGTCGCGCTTAAAGAAGGCAACTATTTAATGTTTTCTGCTGTGGGTACTCTTCCTCAAGCAACGTTAAGAGCGTGGCAGCAAGTTCGACGTTATTTTAATGAGCAAAACTGTGTGTATAAACGAGCCTATACAACCGATTATGAGCATTATATTGCGCCAGGCTTAACGAAAATATACATCTCTGTTGAACATAAATAATCTACCTTTCTAAGGTCCCTCATTTATCCTAAAACTTTTTTAAGAACAGGAATCCTAAGCACAGGCGCGCCAAGAGAGCATTTGCTATGAGTAACGATTCATAGCTTCCCAAAATAAATTCGCTTGATAGCTCAATGTCTGATGCCTTAGCCTAATCATAAAAATAGGCAGTTGGCTGTGCGAAGTGAAATTCTCAACATCAATAATAACCAATGAACCTGATTCTAATTCGGTCTTTACCATATAACGAGGGATTCTTGCCCAGCCCAAACCATGGATCAATAGCGACTTCTTGGAAAAATAATCATTCACATACCAACGTTTCCCCGTTGGTAATACATAACGATGGCCACTTTCGCTTTGATTCAATGCAGAATTATTTACCAGAACTTGAGCGATAGGGTAAAGCTGGGATGGTTTTAAACGATTGTCTTTATGGGTCAGTGTTGCTAGCAGTTCAGGTGCTATTACGGTGATAATTTCAAGTTGTAATAACTCAGTAAAAGCATGTCTATCATCCAAGCCATATCGTGGTCCTATGGCTATTTCAGATTTGTCTTTCAGTAGATTCTCATGAACGCCATAGAGGTGATCTGTGGTGATGTCCATAGAGAGCTCTGGGTAGCTTGCTTGAAATGCTTTGATGCGAGCCATAAACGGATCAGAGAAGCAGGATTGGCTTAAACAGAGTCGTAATGGCGCTTCGATTCCCTGTGCCAAGTCATGGCCTAAATTCTCCAATTGTTGCACCTGAGACATGAGCTTTTTACTTTGTAGGAAAAAAGCTTTTCCTTCGGTTGTGAGTGTCGGTCGATAGCTGTCACGATCAAACAGCTGAATGTCATATTGAGCTTCTAATGTTTTAACCGCAGCACTGATGCTCGGTTGGGCTTTGTGTATGGCGTCAGCCGCCGAGCGAAAACTACCAGTTTCAACAACGGCGATAAATGCTCTGATTTGATCTAACTTCATGATAAAAATACCTGATCATTTTAATAGTAAAACGATATTATTTTTCTTTCATTTTTAATCGTATCATAGCAGACATTAAATGAAGTCATGTTTTATTGAAGGAGAAAACGTTGGACACATCGTTTGTTATCTTGTTAATTGCGGGTTTGGTTACCGGATTCTCAAAATTTTCTGTTGGTGGAATGGGGTTGTTAATTTTGCCGATTGTAATGGTTGCATTCCCTGGGCCGGAAGCCTTAGGTATTTTAATGCCATTGTATATTATTACGGATTTGATGGCGGTTTTTAGCTACAGGAACCATATTAATTGGTCTGTCTTACTGCGTCTTTTACCATTGGCTTTTCTTGGTATTTTTATAGGTGGCCATTTTCTGTCTGGCATTGATGCTGGGCAATTCGTTAATTTCTTAGGCGTCATTGTCGTCGCAATGATTTTACTGGGTTTATATCTAGATTTACGACCTACTACGTTTATGAGAAAGCCGTTGGCGGCTTATACAATGGGCTTTTTAGGAGGGGTAGTAAGTATGACTGCCAATGCAGCAGGTCCATTATTTAGCTTATTTTTATTAGAGCAAAAACTCGATAAAGCGTCATACGTAAGCACTCGGGCTTGGGCGTTTTTTATTATCAATTTACTTAAACTTCCACTTTATATTGGCTTAGGTTTAATGACGGCTACAAGCGTAAAAATAAGTATGATTGCGTTGCCTGGGTTATTACTTGGATCATTTATTGGCTACCACTTTCTGAAAAAAGTGAATCCGGCTCAATTCAAATGGTTGATCCGAATTCTATCTTGCATGGCGGCGTTTAAATTGTTTCTGTTTTCGTAATACCTTCTACAGAGCGTTTTCTTTTCGTATTGCGAAGTTGACGAATAGAGTCAAAAATCAGCAACGCAAGAGCGCTCCAAATTAAGGCGAACGTAGTCAGTTTTTCAGGGCTTAGAGGCTCATCGTATAAAAAGACAGCAAGAATAAACATGCCACTTGGTCCGATGTATTGGAAGAAGCCAAGCGTTACTAAACTCACCCGATTAGCCGCTGCCGCAAAGCACATGAGAGGTATCATTGTGATGGGGCCTGCCGCGAAGAGTAGCCAATTGGTGAGGCTTGGATTCTCTAACATGTTGGAAGTTGAAGTATGAACAGTGAACATGTAAACCAGCGCAACGGGCAACATTAATAATGTCTCGACGGCCATTCCAGTAAAACTGTCGATTGCCACTTTTTTGCGTACTAAGCCATAAAAACCGAAGGTAATCGCTAAGACAAGTGCAACCCAAGGTAAAGAACCAAACTTAATGACTTCAAAGGCAACGGCGGCAAAGCATAATACCACCGCGGCTTTACGCACTGGATCTAATTTCTCTTTAAAGAAAATCATGCCAAGCAGAATGCTAATTAACGGATTAATGTAGTAGCCAAGACTGGCACTTAGCAGCTGGTTGCTGCCAATCGCCCAGATAAAGGTTCCCCAGTTAATACCAATTAAAACGGTTGAAAGTAGCATGGCTAGCAGCGTTTTTTTAGAGGTGAATACTTGTTTTAGCTTGTCTGCTTTTCGCATGGCTAAGATCAATATCAGTACGATCAGACAGGACCAAATAACACGATGGGCGAGTATTTCTGTTGTCGGAATAAATGACATAAATTTGAAATACACAGGCGCTATAGCCCATAAGGTAAACGCTGTCAGAGCATAGAATATGCCGCTTTGTGAAGACTGGGGCATGAGAACCTCTTCGTTGTTATTTAAATAGGCCTCTTTTTAACACTAGAGTCATGATAAGTCAGTTACAATCTTACTTTCTGATATAGGAATCTGATGCTTTTCTTCTTCCAAGTGTGCCAAATTATTTTGAGAAGAGGGTGCTGCTAACACTTTATTTAGCGTTTCTGATCGGCATGCATCTAAGTTGTTCAAATCGAGTTTATTCTTCGCTTTTATTATTCTTAAAATTTATGATAGCAATTATCGATCCCTTTATTTAACTTACGCCTTTGATTTGGGCTGTTATCAAGAAAATTGAAGTAGATAGATCGTACGTTTTGTCATCATAAAATAGTACGTTTTGTCTTAAGCAAACAGTACGTTTTGTCATAAGTAGATAGTACGCTGAAACAGGGTAATCGCTTTTTTTCATAGCATTGAGACCCATTAGGTATCGGTTTACAGAGGTACGTGAATGTTAAGATTTTTTAAAATTAATAATGGGTTGATCAAAGAGATCCCCAAAGACGACGGCTCTATTTCCAGTATGCATAAAGACGCCGACTGGATTGACGTTATTGAGCCAGATGAAGAAGAACGTAAGCAGTTACGTATATTACTGCGCACTGATTTGCCTGAGTCTGATGATGTAGAAGAAATTGAGGCATCTGCCCGCTGTTTTGTGGACCAAGTTGGTATTCATGTTCATTCTTTGTTTTTAACTCAGAGCGAAGGCAGGCACAAAACGTCCACTGTGGCGTGCATTTTACAAAAAGATCGACTAGTGACCGTTCGAGACGGTGAAATAGCAGACTTTCGTTTATTAAGAATGCGTGCAAGAGGCGGTCAAATTGCGGCAGATTCACCTGCTCAGTTATTGGTTACCATGCTTGAGCATAAGGTCGAAAACCATGCAGATAGCTTGGAAGATTTTCATCGACAGCTTGAAGAAGTCAGTCATCTGGTATTGGAAGTAAATGAAACAGAACTGGACACCGTCATTGAGAAGTTGGCGCGCTTAGAGGACAGTAACGGGAAAATCCGCTTGTGTTTGATGGATACCCAACGAGATATTTCTTTTTTACTACGGCATCTCAGCAGCAAGCATGATCATTCTGAAACCTTACGTGAGATTATGCGCGATGTGGATACCTTAATGTCACATACGACCTTCCTATTCGATAAAATTAACTTCTTGATGGATTCCACTCAGGGCTTTATCAATATTGAACAGAATAAGATCATTAAGATTTTCTCAATCGCGTCGGTGGTATTTTTGCCGCCAACACTCGTTGCGAGTATTTATGGGATGAACTTTCATATCATGCCGGAACTAAACTGGAGCCTTGGTTATCCAGGTGCTTTGGGTTTGATGGTTGCGTCGGCGTTTGCACCTTATTGGTATTTCAAACATCGAGGCTGGTTGTAGCCAGCTTAGCTTCCTATTTTGAAGATTATTAATTATCCCTAGTCATCTGCTCGCGAGGAGGAGATGGCAATTATCAGGCTAGCTAATAAGGAAAAGCCAATCATCAAGCGCTCAAAAATGATGATTGGCTTTTGTTGCTTACTCTTGTTCTAGAAAAATGACGGGTTAATCATCATCTCTCGAGTTTTGAATTCTTGGTACGTTAGTAGAAAAACAATGTGTTTTTGGACGGACTTTATTTGTCAGATTAGCCATCTACCACTGAGTGGGTCAAAGCATAAAAGAGAATTATGACAACAAAGTTACCGTCACTATTATGTTAAAAACCGCTAAGTTGATCCATTTGATGAGCGGTAGATAATAGATGTTGCTCATTCAAGTAGTTTAATAATTCTGTGTTTACATCTGATTGAATACTGGTAATGCCCTGATTACCAAAGATACGATTAATCTCAATAACGTAAGGCACGGCTCCCAGCATAGCAATATCAAACCCCGCGTGGTTTATATCTAAAGATTGAGCGATATACGTTACCAGCTCTTGTGCCTCTTTCGGGATCAAGGCAACTTCTACTTGGCCACCTTGGCTGACATTATTATGGAAGCCATTATCAGATTGTAGGCGCCAGTATCCACTGACGATCTTATTACCCACCCAAATGATCCGAATGTCTCTATCTATAGGCAAATATTCTTGTACATATAGCACATCCGTTTTTGCTAAGTATTCACGCCATTGGCCAATTGTTTCTATCAAAAAAACACCATTACCCATGCTACTTTTTGGGATTTTAGCCACAAAAGGTGATGACATGGTGTCCCAAATATCCTCCGCTTCGTAAGGGGTATTGGCGGTAATTATCGTGTAAGGGTGTTGGTTAGGTACGATAGTACGAAAGGTTCTAGTCATTTCTATCTTGTCATGACCAATCATATAAGACGCTAAGCTTGGAAAAATACGCTTTTTTAATCCATGAATCAGTGCCGTTAGCTGCCAATATTGTGGGAAAAGAAGCCAGTCAGCTTGTTTAATTTCTTCTAAGTGTTCGTACATGGATTCTGGTTTTATGTAGCGAACATTCGGTAGGTGTAAAGTGCGGAGAGCGTCAAAAGAGATGATGTTCATTCAATAATAATCAATGGCCAAACAGGGCGTGATTCTAGGGCCAAAGTGATGAGAAAAGATACGTTTATTTGCGAAGAAACAAATATAAAACACACTGAGCATTGGGTGTTAAAGGTGAAAGTTTTGTTTCTTTAAGTAACTGTATTATTAGAAAGTTAAAGGTTGTCTTTGGTATCTGTCATGAAAGTTTAATTTATCGTTATGAGTTAAGTGTGGCTCTTGAAATGTGGAGTAAGGAAGGGGATCCTCTGCAAAAGTATGACAGGATGAAAGAAAATATGTCTTTAAATATAGTAGCCGTTTACGGCAGTCTCAGATCCGGTTTTGATAACCACGAACTCTTGCTTAATAGCCAACCTATTGGAAAAGGCTGGTTGACGGGCTATCGAATGGGGAATTTTGGCGATTTCCCCGGCGTTATTTTTACCCATGAAGATAATCAGCGAGTTCGTGTTGAATGGTACAAAGTGACGGACAGTACATTAGAGGCAATGGATCGCCTTGAAGAGTATGATCCAAATGCACCAGATAGTTCTTTATTTATCAGAAAGAAGGTTCAATCTCCTTACGGCAAGGGTTGGATTTATGTTTATAACCAACCTTTTCATGATGTCGACGTGATTGAATATGGCGATTGGGAAAGAGCTGCGATACATCCAGTCGTTCATCGCGAAATTCCAGTGGTTTAAATGTTATAAAGTGCTGTCTGGCTTGCCGCGTGTTCATTCGCGTTTCGCAAGCCAGCGATGATGCTATTCCCCTCTCCGAATCGTTCCACCCCTCTAAATAATATATTTTCCCTGTGTCGGCTGATGTATCACTTGTTTAAGGCGTCACTTGTAACCTATTTATAGGCCTAGCACCCATACCGTTATTTTTTTCATGAATGACGATAAAAAAACCTTGTAAATTATTTTATCCCCAATTGACTCAGTAACGATAGCGTTCAGATTACACTCTAAAAAAGCCCTCTCATCATCCTTTTTAATGCAGCGATAAGAAAATTCCAACATTTTTAATGCGCGATGACGCTTTGCTTATATAAAAAGAGTTTTGCCGATTTGCACAGACTCATTAATCGCAGAGTGATTGGATAATGGTATAAAAGTAGAATTGTATTTTTTCCAAGATACTGTTTTATATGAATAATTACATGAAAGTATAAGCGATTTTTCTGATGTGATCCTTTTTCAAAGTATAAAGTCGATTTTACAGAAAAAATTGTAGTGAGATTGAGCGATAATAGACTTGACAGTAATCACGCTATTTGAGCAATTCTAGGCGAATTGAAAAATTCGTTTAAAAATCAACCCATGGAATCTATGTCAATAGCGGAAGGCAAAAATAAAGGGTTCTTTTTAAAACCTTTCACAGAGTTATCCACAAGGCGTTTTGGGTTATAGATACATCAATATTTGTCAAATTCGTTCCGATTCAGCGTATTTTGCTCTGTATGCTGGTTTTATCAAAATTGTGTACCTCGAAATTTTTCAATGAAAAGGTATGATCAAAGGTATTGAAATAACAACTAATACGGAGGCAGAAAAATGAAGGTTACTTTTATCGGTCTGGGAACCATGGGTTATCCAATGGCGGGACACGTAAGCAAAGCAGGTCATAATGTCACAGTCTACAATCGTACTACGACAAAAGCACAAGCTTGGTGTGAAGAATATTCTGGCGGTTTTGCAACGACACCGGCTCTCGCGGCTAAAGAAGCAGACATTGTGCTTACTTGTGTCGGTAACGATGATGATTTACGTGCTGTGTATTTAGGCACAGATGGTGCCTTTCAAATGGCAAAGCCGGGAACCTTGTTTATTGACCACACGACGGCGTCTGCTGAAGTGGCTAAAGAGCTGAGTGCTGCTGCTCAAGAAAAAGGCTTTTTATTTATGGATGGTCCCGTTTCTGGTGGGCAAGCTGGTGCTGTGAATGGGGTACTTACCGTGATGATGGGCGGCGAGCAATCTCATTTAGAGATGGCTCAATCTATTTTAGATTGCTACGCAAAATCCACGTCTTTATTAGGGCCGGTTGGTAATGGACAGTTGGCTAAAATGGTCAATCAGATTCTTATTGGCGGTATATTGTCTGGTTTGTCCGAGGGCGTTCGCTTTGCGGAAAAGGCAGGATTAGACATGGTAGCGTTGGTCGAAACACTTAAGCATGGCGCGGCAGGTTCTTGGCAGTTAGAAAACCGTGGGGCAACCATGGCAAAAGAGGAATTTGATTTTGGTTTTGCCATCGAATGGATGCATAAAGATTTAGGCTTATGTTTGGCGCAGGCCGAAAAAATGGGCTTATCTATTCCATTAACAAAAGCGGTAGATCAAGATTATCAAGAATTGATGGCAGAAGGGCGTGGACGTCAGGATACTTCTGTATTAATCAAGGCGTTAGATAAAAAAGCATAGCACCGTATTTACTTAGCTTGTTTCTGAGCAAAGCAATACTCTAGAAAATCGACGAATAGAGGCATAAACAAGCTCTGTGTTTTCAATAACACAGGGCTTTTTTTATATTTTGTATAAAAGCCTCATATCCTGTCTTTTTTGCTTGTGTGATGGCTTCATGAGTGGGTGTTATTGCGCTGAATTGTTCATAAAATAATGAAATTTTCTTCGTTAGAGCAACATCTCTGTATCTTTTTAGTGAAAAAGCACGCCATTCTGCACTGCCATTTTACGGCATAAAAAACCTTTAAACCCTTTGTTTTCGCGTCACACGGACGTACACATAAATTACTCATTCATTACACGCATAGGACATATCATTATTTCGATTGGTCATTCTGAAAAGCTTAAGTAGTCTTGAATGATGCTGTTTTGAACGTACTTGTTTTACAAGGCGCGATAAATTGCTAAAGGGGGCTCAAGGATGAGACAGAACACCCCGTTTGGACTAAGGTCTAAACGGGGTGGTTTTATGTCAATTTCAGTGTCGCCTTATCCACTCAACGATCACAAAGAAACGATTACCTTGATTCAACTTCCCACGTGTTAAACACGATCATAATTATGCCAAATGGAGAATGAAAATGAAAAAAGGGTTAGCAGCATTACCGCTAGCAATTATTGCTACAGGCGCATTGATGGCGACGTCGGCACAAGCCGTGTCTACTCTTGTTTATTGTTCTGAAGGTAGCCCAGAAGGTTTTAACCCTGAATTGTATTATTCAGGCACTACTTTTGATGCCTCTTCAAAACAAATGTTTAACCGTCTAATGGAATTCAAATTAGGTACGACGGAAGTTGAACCTGGTTTAGCAAAAAGTGTCGACGTCTCTGATGATGGCTTGGTATATACCTTCCATTTACGTAAAGGCGTAAAGTTCCAAACCTCTAAAGATTTCACACCGACACGTGACTTTGATGCCGACGATGTATTGTTCACATTTAACCGTCAGCGTCTTGAAAGTAATCCATACCATAAAGTAGGTGGTGGTTCGTACGGTTATTTCGATGACATGGGCATGGATAAACTGATCAAAAACATTGTTAAAGTCGATGACTACACAGTGAAATTTGTTCTTAATCATCCAGAAGCGCCTTTCATCGCTAACTTAGCGATGGACTTTGCGTCGATCTTCTCTAAACAGCAAGCTGATCAATACATGAAAGCGGGCACACCGGAGAAACTTGACCAAGATCCAGTCGGTACTGGTCCATTCCAAAAAGTACAGTATCAAAAAGACTCCGTGATTCGTTATGTTGCCTTTAAAGATTACTGGCGCGGCAAAGCAAAAGTAGATCGTTTAGTCTTCTCTATCACTCCAGATGCTTCTGTTCGCTATGCGAAACTGAAAGCCGGTGAATGTGATGTGATGCCGTATCCGAATCCTGCTGATCTTAAGCAAATGAAAGCAGATCCAAACATTAATTTATTGGATCAAGAAGGTTTGAACGTTGGTTATCTTGCTTTTAACGTCAAGAAAAAGCCATTTGGTGATGTAAAAGTTCGTCAAGCGCTAAGCTATGCTACAGATAAACAGGCGATTATTGATTCTGTTTTCCAAGGCGCAGGTAAAGTTGCTAAGAACCCAATTCCACCAACTATGTGGTCTTACAATACTTCCATCAAGGATTACCAATACGATCCAGCTAAAGCGAAAAAGCTATTAGCAGAAGCCGGCTATCCTGATGGTTTTACCACCACTATTTGGGCAATGCCAGTACAACGTCCTTATAACCCAAATGCTCGTCGTATGGCAGAAATCATCCAAGAAGATTGGGCAAAAGTTGGTGTGAAAGCGAGCATCGTAACGTACGAATGGGGTGAATACCTTAAACGTGCTAAAGCGGGCGAAGCAGATTCACTGCTAATTGGTTGGACCGGTGATAATGGTGACCCAGATAACTTCCTATACACACTATTAAGCTGTGATGCTGTTGGTGGTGGTAATTATTCTGAGTGGTGTAATAAAGACTTTGATGATCTATTGATCAAAGCGAAACGCACCTCTGACATCGATAAACGCATCAAGTACTACAAAGAAGCACAGGTTATTTTCCACGAGCAAGCGCCATTCATGCCGATTGCGAACTCAGTGGTTTATGTTCCTGTTCGTAAAAACGTAAAAGGTTTCAAAATTGATCCACTTGGTGGTTTCTACTTTTACAATGTAAGTAAAGAAGACTAAGTCCCCAGTCGGACGATACGCAGTGTTTGTTTGCCAGGACGCAGGCAAACACTGAGCTGACCGAGCGCAAGCTCGGTCACATCTTACTTCTAGAGAGCCAGTCCTTTATGTTTCAATTTATTTTTCGCCGTTTAAGTCTGGTTATCCCGACTTTTATTGGTATTACTCTGCTAACTTTCACTTTGATCCACATGATTCCTGGAGACCCTATAGAGGTCATGGCAGGCGAACATGGTGTTTCTGCTGAGCGTCATGCTGAATTAGCGGCTCAACTTGGTTTAGACCAACCTCTGTATGTCCAATATTTCGATTATGTTAACGGTATTTTGCACGGTGACTTGGGTAATTCTTTAGTGACTCACGAGCCAGTCATGAAAGAGTTTTTGACCTTGTTTCCTGCCACCGTTGAACTGTCTATTTGTGCTGCTATTTTTGCTATTTTAATCGGTTTGCCAGCGGGTATTTTTGCCGCAGTTAAGCGCGGAACCATATTTGATCATTCGGTGATGACTTTTTCACTCACTGGATACTCTATGCCCATATTCTGGTGGGCCCTTCTTCTCATGCTGGTGTTTTCTGTCACCCTAGGTTGGACGCCTGTGTCTGGGCGTATCGATGTGGTGTATTGGATTGATAACACGACAGGCTTTATGTTGATTGACTCTTGGCTATCTGGTGAGAAAGGGGCTTTCTCTTCGGCCGTGTCTCATCTTATTTTGCCAAGCATTGTGCTAGGTACTATCCCTATGGCGGTTATCGCTCGTATGACACGCTCTTCAATGCTTGAAGTGTTAAACGAGGACTACATTCGTACCGCCCGTGCTAAAGGCATCGCGCCTTGGCGAGTCATCGTGATTCACGCGCTGCGTAATGCTTTGATCCCTGTTATCACCGTGATTGGTTTGCAAGTTGGTACGCTTTTGTCGGGTGCTATCTTGACCGAAACGGTATTTGCTTGGCCTGGTATTGGTAAATGGCTGATCGAGTCTATTAGCCGTCGTGACTATCCTGTTGTACAAGGCGGGATTCTGATCGTAGCGACCATTATTATTATCGTAAACCTATTAGTGGATATCGCCTACGGCGTTGTTAATCCACGTATTCGACACAGCCGATAAGGAGGCGTTTTATGACCGTTCAATCTAATGCGCCACTCAATGCGCCGAATAATAACGAAACTGACAGTCATGAGATTGTTAATACAGCACCAGCACCGAGAACGCCATTACGTGAGTTCTGGCACTATTTCAGCAGTAATAAAGGCGCTGTGGCTGGGTTGGTTTTTATTGTATTGATTTTTCTAATGGCAATTTTCGCCAATGTAGTGGCGCCTCATTCGCCATCAGATCAAATGCGAGATGCTTTATTACTTCCGCCAGCTTGGTTGGAAGGAGGTAAATGGACTTACTTTTTAGGCACAGATGATGTGGGTCGTGATATTTTCTCCCGCTTAATTTATGGTGCTCGTTTGTCCCTTTCTGTTGGTGCATTCGCTGTGACTATTTCTTTGATATTGGGGATTTTATTTGGTTTGGTAGCAGGCTACTGCAAAGGCGTTGTAGACGTGATTATCATGCGAATTGTAGACATCATGTTGGCGATGCCAAGCTTGTTGTTGGCGATCGCGGTTGTTGCGATTCTTGGGCCAAGTATTTTTAATGCAGCCTTGGCAATATCTCTCGTTTCTTTACCGAATTATGTGCGCCTTACTCGCGCTGCCACCATGAGTGAAATGTCACGTGATTACGTTACTTCGTCTCGTGTATTAGGAGCCAGCCCGCTGCGTTTGATGTTTATTTGTATTCTACCGAACTGTTTAGCGCCACTGATCGTACAAGCGACGATGGGCTTTTCTAGTGCGATTCTAGACATGGCAGCATTGGGCTTCTTGGGGTTAGGTGCTCAGCCACCCACTCCTGAGTGGGGTTCTATGTTGGCTGATGCTCTGCAATTCGTACAGCGCGCGTGGTGGGTGGTGACTTTTCCTGGTCTGATGATCTTGATCACTGTCTTAGCGTTTAACCTGATGGGCGATGGCTTACGCGATGCGCTTGATCCTAAGCTGAAACAGTAGGAGGTTGTGATGTCATTGTTACAGCTTGAAAATTTAAGCGTTACCTTCGGTAATTTTCGCGCCGTAGATAATATTAGTTACAAGGTTGAGGAAGGGGAAGTCCTTGGCATCGTTGGAGAATCTGGCTCAGGCAAGAGTGTGAGTTCTCTTGCTATTATGGGTTTGATTGATTTTCCAGGAAACGTGGCGGCTGATAAGCTGACGTTTGAAGGGCAAGACCTGCAAACGATGCCAGAAAAACAGCGTCGTAAACTAACGGGTTCTGATATTGCCATGATCTTCCAAGATCCGATGACAAGCTTGAACCCTTGTTTTACCGTCGGTTATCAGATCATTGAAGCGTTAAAAACCCACCAGGGTGGGAGTAAGAAAGAGCTAAAAACTCGTGCGATTGAGTTACTAACTCAAGTTGGTATCCCAGCACCAGAATCTCGCTTAGACAACTATCCGCATCAACTTTCTGGAGGCATGAGTCAGCGTGTGATGATTGCTATGGCCATTGCGTGTAATCCACGGTTATTGGTAGCGGATGAACCAACCACAGCGTTAGATGTGACGATACAAGCTCAGATTATTGATCTGTTGATTGAATTGCAGCGCGAAAAGCAAATGGGCCTAGTGCTGATTACTCATGATTTGGCCTTAGTCGCTGAAGTGGCGCATCGTGTCATCGTGATGTATGCAGGACAAATTGTTGAGTCTGGCCCTGCCTCAGAGGTGTTCCGTTCGCCTAAACATCCTTACACCCAGGCGTTGTTAGCTTCTTTGCCCGAATCTGCAGCTGGTAAAGCGCGTTTGGAAGCCTTGCCTGGTGTGGTGCCAGGACAATACGATCGACCTCAAGGTTGTTTGTTGAGCCCGCGCTGCCCTTATGCGACAGACCATTGTCGTCAGGTTGAGCCGGATAACCAAGGTCCAATCGAGCGTCAAGTGAAGTGTCATACGCCATTGAACAGTGAGGGGAGACCAGCCGCATGAGTACGTCAAAACCAATCGACAGCGAGTTAATCCTGAAAGCGACGAAGCTTAAGCAGCATTATCATGTTAAACAAGGCATGTTTAAGGCTGAAGCCGTGGTGAAAGCGGTAGATGGTGTTAGCTTTAATTTAGAAAAAGGGAAAACCTTGGCAGTAGTTGGTGAATCAGGTTGTGGTAAGTCCACACTGGGTCGCATGCTGACCATGATAGAAACGCCGACGGAAGGCGAGTTAAGTTATTTAGGCCAAGATCTATTAAGCTTGAGTAAAAGTGCTCAGAAAAAACTGCGTCAGAAAATCCAAATCATTTTTCAAAACCCTTATGGTTCTTTGAATCCGCGCAAGAAAATCGGCTCGATTCTGGAAGAGCCTTTGGTAATCAATACGTCGTTGTCTAAAGCTGAGCGAAAAGCCAAAGCCATTGTTATGATGGAAAAAGTCGGCTTGAAAGCAGAGCATTATGATCGTTACCCACACATGTTTTCTGGTGGTCAGCGTCAGCGTATTGCGATTGCTCGTGGCCTAATGTTGGACCCCAATGTTATTGTGGCTGATGAGCCGGTTTCTGCGTTGGATGTATCGGTTCAAGCACAAGTCTTGAATCTGATGATGGATTTGCAAGAAGAATTCGGTTTGAGCTATGTGTTCATTTCACATGACTTATCTGTTGTGGAGCACATTGCCGATGATGTAATGGTCATGTATCTCGGTAAAGTGGTTGAGCAGGGCTCTCGTGAGCAGCTGTTTAACAATCCGAAGCACCCTTATACTTTGGCGCTTCTTTCTAGTACGCCGCAGTTGTCCCCCGAAAAACGTCGTAAACGCATTAAGTTAGAAGGTGAATTGCCTTCACCATTAAATCCGCCCTCTGGTTGCGCATTCCATGGACGTTGTTCCTATGCGAATGATCGTTGCCATAGTGAAACACCTCTTTTGAGAACGGAAGACGACAGCCATCTAATTGCTTGTCATGCAGTGGAAGAGAATCGTATTGAAGCCTTTGCAGAAGGTGTTGCGTAAACATCGTCTGTAAAGCGGATGAGTGAGACATTCTTATTAAAAAACGCCCTGATGGGCGTTTTTTTTATCTAAAAATAACAGATTAAATGTCTGTTTTAGGGCGAAACTTTAGCTGCAATCCCATGATGAAATTACGCAAAATCTGATCTTTACACTCACGATAATGTTTGTTATCTGGTTTGCGGAAGAAGGCACTTAGCTCGTGCTTACTCATGTTGAACTCAGCCAATTGCATGATTTCAAGAATATCTTCTGCTTTGAAGTTGAGCGCAATGCGTAGCTTCATAAAGATAAGATTATTGTTTAGGCGTTTTTCTGGAGCAGGTTGCTCACCTTCGCGTTTGCCACGACGCACATTGATAAAGCCATTCAGAAAAGCAGCCATATCTATATCAACCATAGAAGTGTAGCCCTCTTCCTCTTCTTTTCTCATCCATGCGATGATTTGATCACGGCTCACAGTGTGATCAGCTTCAGCAAAGATGTCTTTTACATAAGAATCTTTCAAATCAAAGGTATAGCGAAGACGGCGTAAAATATCGTTATTGGTCAAGGTAGAGTCCTAGTGTTAGGTGTCCAGTACAGTCAGGGTGAATCACTGGCGATTCAAAGCAGATTTTAACAGAGTTTAGCGACTTTACTTATCAAATATGAACGCTATTTATGAAAAGATGATTTTTTTGTTAATAGAAGAAATAAAGGAAATAGGAGGGCTTAAATTAATAAAAAACCTAACAAGCCGAGCCTGTTAGGTTTCTGTGTTTATTGATGTGCTAGATAAACTTAATCTTTACCAAATAAATCGCGGGTATAGACCTTGTCGTTTACATCGGTTAGTTCGTCGGTCATACGATTACTCATGATGACATCCGCAGCGGCTTTAAACTTAGTAAGATCACGGTAAACGGTAGAGTGGAAGAAGGTCTCTTCTTCTAGTTCTGGTTCGAAAATGATGACTTCTATACCTTTGGCTTTTAAGCGTTTCATCACACCTTGAATCGCAGAAGCACGGAAGTTGTCTGAGCCCGTTTTCATCACTAAACGATACACGCCAACAACTTTAGGGTTGCGCTTGATGATGGCATCGGCAATAAAGTCTTTACGTGTTGTGTTTGAGTCTACAATGGCGCGAATCAGGTTATTCGGTACGTTGTCGTAATTGGCTAACAGTTGCTTCGTGTCTTTCGGTAGGCAATAGCCGCCGTAACCAAATGATGGATTGTTGTAGTGTGAGCCAATGCGTGGATCTAGCCCTACTCCCTCAATGACTTGCTTAGAACTTAAATCAAAGGCTTCGCAGTAAGAATCTAGCTCGTTAAAGTACGCAACGCGCATCGCCAAATAAGTATTAGAGAAAAGCTTTACGGCTTCGGCTTCAGTAGAATTAGTGAACAAGGTTGGTACATCTTGTTTGATGGCACCTTCTTGCAATAAACCAGCAAACACTCGCGCGCGCTCAGAGTCTTCACCGACAATAATACGCGAAGGGTGAAGGTTGTCATAAAGAGCCTTACCTTCACGCAAAAACTCTGGAGAGAACAAAATGTTATCTGTTTTAAATTTGGCTCTCACTTCGGCAGTATAGCCAACAGGAATAGTGGATTTGATCACCATAACCGCGTTTGGGTTGACGGCCAACACATCCGAAATCACGCTTTCTACTGAGCTAGTATTAAAGTAGTTTGTTTCAGGATCATAGTCAGTTGGCGTTGAAATAACGACAAAGTCAGCGTTTGTGTAGGCCAGTATTTTATCTTCGGTGGCAACGAAATCTAGCTCTTTAGTGGTTAAGAAGTTTTCAATTTCTGTGTCGCTAATAGGAGATTGTCCTTTGTTTAGCATTGCCACTCGGCTGGCGATAATGTCTACGGCAGTCACTTTGTGATGTTGAGCGAGTAGCATAGAAATTGATAAGCCTACATAACCTGTCCCTGCGACGGCAATGTTGTATTTTTTAGTCGTCAAAATATCTTCCTAAATCGTCTGTATGTTTAATGAGTCGAAGGGTAGAAGTTACGATACCAATCGACAAAACGTTGCATTCCATCTTCTACGCTGGTTTCTGGTTTGAAACCGGTACTTTCTATCAGCTCGTCAATGTCTGCAAAGGTTAAAGGTACATCACCTGCTTGCATCGGCAAGTGGTTTTCTTTGGCCTTTTTTCCACAGGCGCTTTCAATCGCGTCAATAAAGCGTCGCAGCTCAATGGGTTGATTATTGCCAATGTTAAAAATTTTATAAGGTGCCGTCGTGGCGGTAATATCACTTTCCATCGGTGTTGGCACAGTATCAATCACACGCACAATGCCTTCAACAATATCATCAATGTAGGTGAAATCACGTTTCATCTGTCCGTGATTATACACGTCAATGACATTATCTTCGAAAATGGCTTTGACAAATTTATAAGCCGCCATATCTGGGCGTCCCCAAGGACCGTAGACGGTAAAAAAACGTAGGCCAGTGGTTGGAATGTTATAAAGATGGCTGTAAGAATGTGCCATTAGTTCGTTGGATTTTTTAGTGGCGGCATAAAGACTGATGGGGTAGTCGACTCGGTCTTCTGTGCTGAAAGGCTGTTTTTTATTCATGCCATAAACAGAGCTAGAAGACGCATACACAAGGTGTTTGACCTTGGTTTGACGACAGCCTTCAAGAATATTAGCAAAACCAACTAAGTTGGAGTCAATATACGCCTGAGGGTTTTCGATTGAGTAACGCACGCCAGCTTGAGCGGCCAAATTGACTACGGCATCAAATTTTTCATTTTCGAATAGCGTGGACATGGCTTCACGATCTGCTAAATCCATTTTAATAAAGCGAAAATGATCTTGAGCGTGGTGAGACTCACCAAAATGGGCTAAGTCATCTAGGCGAGCCAGCTTTAATGCAGGGTCGTAATAATCGTTGAGATTATCAATACCGACAATGTCGTCACCTCGAAGTAAAAGTGGCTTGATTAAACCATGTCCAATAAAGCCCGCTGCACCAGTTACTAATATTTTCACATTATCTCTCATCATTTAAAGATCAGTTTATCTTCATATTATAAAGATAGTTTTAGCGATAAAAGGTGAATAAATGATACAAAAAATAGGATATCTGCATTTCCTAAACTAATTTCTTAACAAAACACAGAGCAGGCACGACAACACAAGCTTGTGTTGTCGTCTAGATGGATAAATATGGCAGGCTAGGTATTAGACACTATCTTGAGAATCTTGATAAAGGCTTCAACGGATTCATTAGACGCAGATTCATGCATGGTATGATATCCCGTGGTTGGAATTTGAATCGTAGTACCATCTACCAAGCCATTCGAGGCCGCAATAATACGCCCTAATTCAGTACTGCCAATCGATGAGGCTGGTAAACCATTGGCTTCACGTTTGTTATTCTCCGCTTCAGCGTAACGGTTTTTGTATAAATAACTCATACCGTGTTGCGTACAGAGGTTCTCAATTAGTTGAGTTGTTTCTTTATTAAAAGTGGCATTGGCGTCTTTTTCACGCAGCACTAGACGTTGTTTATTTGCCGCTTCAGTGCTGGGAAAAGGACTGGTATCAACAACGAATAAGCGATTGGTTGAACCGCCAAAACGACGAAACCATTCCAATAAATAACGCCAACTTTTACCTGCTTCTTCTTGTGCGGTAAAAAATGCTGTGCCTTTAAAACCAAGGCTAAATAAATGGACTAAAGCGGCCGCTGAAATAACGTTATCCAGTTGCCCAGCAAGGCGATCTTCTTGAACGTCTAGCTTGTCCTTAAACGCAATGGGCGTACCAGCAACAACGTCTTCTAACCCATCGATTTCAAAAATTAAGTTATTTCGAAATTCGCATATGTAAGCGTGCTTGATGACGCCTTTGCCCCGATAAATGCCTGACCAAGGATCATAGGCGTAGACATCTTCATGGTTAAAACGCTCAGTAATTTTACTCATTAATTCTTCAGAGACAGAATTATTAAGTAAATCGGTACGATTAGCCGAAACAAAGGCCGCGTATTGAAATTCATTTGGTCCAGTACAAACCAAACCATGACGATCGATGTGTGCTGAAAACATCGTACTCATAGGATCGCTGCCTTGAGCAACTAATAAGCCTTCGTACCAAGTTACCTTAGCGCCACGCTCTTCTAATTCACGCTGCAACACTCGAAAAAAGGAGTGTTCTGCACCGACAACACTGGGTTGCCGTACCAATAATTTGAGTAAATCAATGAAATCATCACTTAGCATTAACGGGCTTCTCTATAAGCGGATGTAATCCGTCTGATCATAAAGTTTTTTTGAAAAATTAACATCGAAAATGTGACATTGAAACCTTCTTTATAGGGGCTTCAAAGAGACAAAATAAAGAAGGCTTTTAAAAAAGGAAATAAATGCATAACATACTAAATGTTTACACTATTCGAATCGGTGTTATCGTTTTATAAAATCGATAATATAACCATTGACTGTCATAAATAGGATTATAAAATGCGAATAAGGAATGTTATTTTGTGTGTTTTTGTTGCCTTGGTAGGCTGCGCCGGGCAGGTTGATAAAGCACCAGACGCCAACACTATCCACGCGTTTTATATTAAAAAACTCACGGTGAATTTGACCGAATCCATCGAAGCTATTCCAGGTAGTAAACAGTTTTCCTCTCAAGATAAGTTAAGTAAAGATTTTGCTTATGCCATTCATAAATACCTCATGGAAGAAGGCATTTATGCCTCGAAACCAGGACCTCATGTCGGTGATTTGGTGATTACTATTGACTACTTGCGTCGGTATAAAAATGGTGGCCGTGCGTTAAGCCGACCTTTGATTTCTCATAAAGTGATTGTTTACCAAGGTAATCAAGAAGTGACTCAGCTAGTGCAAAAAAACTACACCCCACTTTATGGTTATTTTAAAGCCGTCTATGTAAACATTGAGCGCGCCATTCACCAATGGAATGAAAAAGACGAGCATGTAGACGCCGATAATATTAGTGAATCCTTAGTGGATGATTTAGAAAAAAAGTTTGATCTTTAGGGCATGGAATTAATTTACACAGTGTTTATGGCTGCTCTAGATGTCCATTTTTTCTGTCAAGATTTGAGCAGTTCATCATAAGCCACGGTAACACCCTGAGGTTTCTCGTTAGCCAATTTTGGTTTTGGTGAATAGACTTCTTCCCCACAACATCAGATGGAACTTATGAGCCATTAGAGACTCTGATTCCTCGCTTATTAGTTGAATATAAGGGCAACATTTCGCAAACGGCCAAAGCCGCGAATGTCAGCCGAAATACCGTGTATAAATACGCAAAATTAAAAGCAAAAGGCTAGGTTTATCTTTAGCTGAATCTACATGCTAAGGAGCATATCTGATCATGATATACAAAGTGTTAAGTGGTTTATTATTTACCTTGTTATTATCTGCCTGCGCTTATCAGGGGGGCGAGAAAGGAGGTCATCAGGAGATGGTGAGTCTTCCTTTGCTCAAAGCTTGGCATAATGGCGAGACGGTTTTCTATATTACGACGGATGTATCGGATCGTGCGCTTGCTAAAGCCGAAAATGCAAATTACGCGCCTCGTTTAGCGGATGCTGTGCCTAATTACCCTAAACCACCTAGAGTTAAAACTGTTTTAGAACGTGTTTACGCATTCCCTAATGGTGAGCAAGATCGCAATGTATTTGCGTCTGTCCCTACTCCAGTCGGCTACCAAAGTGAGAACAGTCATTATTCGCCATTGTGGCTTATGTACGTGGTGGCGTGGAAAGAGGAATCTACGGCATATGATTTGACCTCAGAAGAGGCTATTTTAGATGCAGAAGATCAAGGTTTAGTGACGATTACACGCACAAATATAGTAGTGAATTGCCCAGTAGTAACCAAGCCTAAAGGATATTAATAATTATGCGTGCTTGCTGTCGTTGAATTGTTTATCGCGTCTTTAGTTGTGCTGCATTTCGATATGTCTATTACTACGCGATTACTTTACGCCGGGAGTTAGCCTTTGCTTGATGCGAAAAGTGGACTACTATTTAGTGATTAGTTAGATAAATAGGGGGATGCTATGACAGTACAAAAGCTTAGTGAACTCGGCATTTCAAATGCGCTTAAATTATTGAACAGTGAGACTGTGTCTCCTTGGGTTATTGAAGATGGGAAACTCACAAAACTCTTTCAATTCAAAGACTTTCAGCATGCGTTTGGTTTTATGACGATGAGTGCTCTGTATTTCGAAAAGAAAAACCATCATCCAGAATGGTCCAATACCTATAATAAGGTCAACGTTCAATTAACCACGCATGAAGCGGGTGGTGTGTCTGAAAAAGATTTTAATTTGGCGAAGCGAATGGACCGTTTTGCTGGTTAGTTTCCTTTGTCTTTGGGGTGTCGCTGTTACCTTGCTTTAGACGAAATAGCGACAAGCCCTACTTTTAGACCGAATGGATGAAATACCTTATTTACCACCTCTGCACTGTAGTTGCCTTTGTTGTTCTCATTTTCTGATAAGGTTTTTCGAGACACTCCCACGAGCTGCGCGTAATCCTCTTGTTTTAAGCCAAGCACTCGAATGCGTAGCATTTTCAACGCTTCTCCTTGAGATAGTTCACCTTCCATCATGCGACTAATGATGTCTTGCATCGTCTGGTGTTTATCTGCCCTTTCAAGTGGTTGAGAGTTTTTGGAAGCACGGTTTTTGATAGTGTCTTCTTGTGGTAGCGACTTAGGTTGTGCTTTCTGCTCAGATAGTGCCGTTTTGCTACTTAACTCTTGCTCTGTTTTCGACGTTCGTTTTTTCGATTTTTTTGAGGTTTTGTGTTTTATCTTATGTGCTTTACTGGGATAGATGCTTTCGATCTGGCCTTTCATTTTCATTTTCATGATTTTTGCCTTTAATGCGATTCCTTTAATATAAGAGAATCCAACGATAGTATTAAGCATAGACCATTACTGTTTCATATTTGTTTCAATAAATAGTTTTTATTGTGTATTAAACGTAACAAGTTTTATGAATTCGGCAAGAAAGGCTCATATTAATCAAATATAAGCCTTTAACTCGCTAATTCAGGTAAAAGAAATTATTCAGTTAGAAGGTTTTTGCTGTTTAGAGTCTCTCTAATTGCTACGTTATCTTCGGAGCGGTCTTTTAGTTTCACGCCTGATAGCTTCAGATTTCTAGCTTCTGTGAGTAGGTAATAGGCTTTTCTCGCCGCTTCTTGGTAGTTCAGGCCAGCAGGACGAACATTCGAAATACAGTTACGATACGCGTCGGTGTGGCCCACTTTCCCCTCCCACGTTAAGTAGAGGCCTAAGCTGTCTGGTGAGCTTAGACCAGGCCTCTCACCAATTAGAACCAAGACGCATCTGGCGTTTAAGCGTTGGCAAATATCATCTCCAATGGCTACACGCCCTTGTTCTACTAAGCAAATAGGCGCTAGGGTCCAGCTGTCATCGGATGACCGAGTCTCTGCTGCGGTATTTTCTCCCGGTAGTTGTTCAAACAGAGCAGTCAAAAAAGGCAAAGTATTTTGTTCTACCGCCAGAGCTGACAAACCATCAACAACGGCAATAGCAAGATCATAACCCTGAGGATGGGCCGTTTTATGAACGTCTAGCGTGTCGGCTGAGGCGGTGTCTAATAAACGGCCATAATCTGGCCGCTGTAAATAAGCTGCACGATTTATAGCTCGGCTGTGTAATAAAAATAGCTCGCTAGGCGACCATGTTTGTTTTGCGATGCAATCGCTTAATTGAGAAACATTTAGAGGAGTATGCACCGCATCAATGGCTTGAGCGTGGGCGAGTTGAAAAGCCAGTAAATGTTTAGTCGGCACACTGATGCCTGCGCGACCGAGACCGACTCTGGCATCGGTAAAGGCATTGAGTTTACACCAAGCATTTTCAGTGACGGGATCAAGTTCCTGCTGACGAGAATGAACCGCTTTATTTTCCTTACTCATTAATGCTCTCCAATCATGCGCGTAAGCGAACTGCGAAATGCCTCTGGAAGCTTGTTGCTCAGTGTGAATTGATCATTATTTTTGGTGATGTCCATTGTCGCTAACCAAGCATCGAATTCTGGCGCTGGTTTTAATCCTAATACTCGGCGGGCATAAAGCGCATCGTGAAACGACGTAGTTTGGTAGTTCAGCATGATGTCGTCCGAGCCTGGGATGCCCATGATAAAAGTACAGCCAGCGACGCCAAGCAGAGTTAACAAGTTATCCATGTCATTCTGATCGGCTTCAGCGTGGTTGGTGTAGCAAACATCACAACCCATAGGTAACCCAAGCAACTTGCCACAAAAATGATCTTCTAAACCGGCACGGGTAATTTCTTTGCCATCGTATAAGTATTCAGGGCCAATAAAACCAACCACGGTATTCACCAATAACGGATTAAATTTACGGGCCACTGCATAGGCTCTCGCTTCACAAGTTTGTTGGTCTAAACTATGGTGAGCATTGGCGGACAAAGCACTGCCTTGGCCGGTTTCAAAGTACATGACGTTGTTGCCAACGGTGCCACGGTTCAATGACAGTGCGGCATCTTGGGCTTCTGCTAAGATGTTGAGGTTAAAGCCAAAACTGTCATTGGTCGCTTGTGTGCCACCGATGGATTGAAACACCAAGTCCACAGGAGCGCCTTGGTCAATGCATTCTATGGTGTTGGTTACATGGGTGAGTACGCAAGACTGAGTCGGGATCTCGTAGTGTTGAATGACTTCATCCATCATGCGGATCAGGCGTGAGGCTTGTTGGACATTATCGGTCGCAGGGTTAATGCCGATCACGGCGTCGCCATTGGCGTATAACAAGCCATCTAACATGCTGGCGGCAATGCCCGTTAAGTCATCGGTTGGGTGATTAGGCTGTAAGCGCGTAGAAAGGTGGCCTGGTAAACCAATAGTGTTTCTAAAGGCGCTTTTTACATGGCATTTCTTGGCAACTAGAATGAGATCTTGGTTGCGCATAATCTTGCTGACAGCGGCCGCCATTTCTGGAGTGACCCCCGTACGAATGCTTTTTAACACAGCGGGTGTAGCTAAATCACTCAATAACCAATCACGGAAGCCGCCAACGGTTAAGTGGGCAATCGGTGCAAAAGCCAGCTTGTCGTGATCGTCAATGATCAGCCGTGTTACCTCATCTTCTTCATAGGGAATAAGTAGGTGTTCGAGGAATAAAGAGAGCGACACATCCGCTAAGGTCATTTGCGCAATGGCGCGTTCTTCTGCATTGTGAGCTGCCACGCCTGCAAGACGATCACCAGAACGAGCAGGGGTCGCTTTTGCCATTAAATCGGCGAGATCAGTAAAGCCAAACGTACGCTCGCCAACCATATGACGAAATTGAAAAATAGAATGGGAATGATGCATAAAACGATCTCATTTTTCTCAAAGTGATTATACAAACGACATCACCAACTAAAGTGACTTCTTAAAGCACTGCTTCTCTCTTTCTTTACTCTAAGCGATTTATCCCGAGGGTGTTATAAAATAATCGCCATCGTTATCTTAATGACAGTTAACTCAGGGCTCAAATAAAGTCCCCCGTACCAAAGAATCAAAGACTAGGGTAACAGACTGAATAATGATAATGGGTGAATAAGCGGCCTTACTTGCTAAAGAACGGCGCTGTGGAATTAACCTAGGTTAATTCCATCGGTATTTTTTTTCGTTAATCTTGGCGTTAACAAAATCGCCATAGAGGACATCGGCATGACAAAGCTAGTACCAGCATTGCAAGATTATCTAACTGATTTAGGGCTGACGCCACCTAATATACTTTCTTTAGAGTTTGTTCAGCAGCTACAGGGCCGCCATGTGGCACGTCACAGTTTTAACAGCCTGTCGGTGGTACTTGGGGAAGCATTGCCCCTTGATATTGCTTCGCTTAGCCATAAATTTGTCAATCGAGAGTTAGGCGGTTATTGCTTTGAGCACAATAAACTCACTTTTGAGCTGCTCAAGGCGCTGGGCTATGAGGTTCAGCTAGTATTGGCAAGAGTGCTGAATAATCGTGATATCAGTGCTCCGAGAACCCATAGAGTGACTTTGTTAACACTCGATGGCATGCGCTATTTGATCGACACTGGCTTTGGTGGCAATGGGCCAATTGCCCCCTTGCAGCTGACGCCTAATTTGCGTCAAACGGCAGGGCAAGATTGCTATCAGATAGCGACCTATGAAACGGCTTATGGAATGCGTGAATACGCGTTACAGATTGAACAAGAACAGGCTCTGTTTACGCTCTATTGTTTTGATCTGGCGTCTTACAGCGATGCAGATTGTGAATTAGGTCATTTTTATTCACATAAGCACGCCAGCGCTGTGTTTGTGAATAACTTAATAGCGAGTTTAAAAACACCGCAAAGAACCGTTTTCTTGCAAAATGAGCGGCTGAAAATAACCACTCAGGGAGACATGCAAATACAACGGATCGACTCCGCGGAAGCGCTGCAGCGTGTGTTGGCTGAGATATTTTCGATTGCCCTTGAGTTTGTGGTAGCAGAGCACCTTTTTGATCGTTTTATTAGCCCAAAATTGGCCGCAGAAAATAGGCTTGAATCATGAGTAGCCTTTTTACCTTGTTGCTCTGGGCTTGGTTAATGGCGTCGTCTTTTGTGGTGTCTGGCAATATGGCAGCGTACGCAAGTCCGTTAGCGACATCTGCCTTTCGTTTTCTGTTGGCGTTGGCAGTGATGAGCTTGGCGTTGTGGGTGAGCTGGCGTCGCGGCAAACTGACGCGGCTTGAGCAGTGTCGACAGCTGTTTCAATCTTGGCAGAGAGTGCGTCAATATTTGTTTATCAGTGGCACGCTGGTGGGCTTTTTTGTGGGGCTGTTTGTGGCGCTGCAATCCACCACACCTTTGCATACCTCGGTACTCTATACCTTGATTCCTTTGATGGGAGTACTGATTGCAAAAGTGTGGTTAAAAGAAAGTGCATCATGGTTACGAGTGCTGGGGTTTGTCTTGGGAACAATAGGCGCTATGAGTGTCTTGTTCGCGACCCAACAGGGAACAAGTCTTCAATGGTATGCAGGAGATTCTATTTTTCTGGGAGCCTGTGTGTTGTTAGCGCTGCATGTGGTGTCGGTGCAAAAATGGGGGCGCTCTCTGGGAGCGTTACCGGGTGCCTTTATGATTATGTTATTTGGATCAATATGGCTTTTACCGGTGGCGTTACTATGGGGAGACCTTGGCCATGTAATGTGGTCGAGTCGTGGTTTTTGGGTGAATGCCTTGTACCTGACGTTCTTTACGACCTTGCTGACTTTTGTGTTACAACAACGCTTGGTGGTGCAGGTTGGCGCGAGCCGTTTGTTGGCGATTTCTTATACGATTCCAGTCTGGGTAGCTTGCTATACGGCGATCTCACAGTCACGCTTGGCCTCGTTATTAAATGCGGGTTTTCTAATGGGAGTCTTGCTGCTATTGCTCGCACTGGCTTTAATTGACGAAAGAATCAAACAGAGAAGTAGTCTTGATGGATCGAGTTCAGCTGCAAAATGATGTGTTTTCTTACTTTAATCGCTTAGGGGATGAGATCGATTGGCGGGCATTGACCACGCCAATCGAAGTGCATTTAATTGCGAAGACGCAGTATTTATTTCGGCAAGGGGAGTGCGTTGATCGATGGTATTTTTTGCACTCAGGATTAGTGCGCTATGTTAGCGTGTCTGATGAGGGAAAAGAGTTTACCCAGACCCTTGTAAAAGGACCAAAAATCATCGGATCGACGCGATCTATGGTCACGACGTCTCCTGTGCTATTTGGTATACAGGCGCTGGAAGACAGCGTCATTACGTCTTACAACTGGGCGGAATTTTACCAACAAATGCGCCATGACAAAGCCTTTTTAGAATGCTATTTGCATTTCTTAGAAACCATTTTCATTGCCAAAGAAGAGCGAGAAAGTACTTTTGTGAAGGATTCAGCCGAGCGGCGCTATTTGGATTTTTGTGTCGCCTATCCAGAGCTAAAAGATCAAATTCCGCAGCAGTATATCGCCTCCTATATCGGCATTACTCCTGTGGCGTTAAGTCGTATTCGCCAGAAATTGAAACTAGGACATCGCCCTTAGCTTTCTTCTATTCTGAAATAAAAAATACGCCCCTCTGATTACGAGATCAGCGGGGCGTGGGTATTAAATCGTTAAGCTGAACCAGCTTTCTCTTGTTCCATGATGTCTTCGAGTGATTTTTTAAATACCTCGGCAGGCTGGCCACCAGAGATCGCATATTTGTTATTGATGATCACTGTTGGAACTGAGGTAATGCCATTTTGCTGCCAAAAAGCTTCTTTCTGGCGTACTTCTTCTGCAAACTGACCACTTTCTAAAATGCCTTTAGCGGCCTTTGGGTCTAACCCCACAGCTGCGGCAACGCCGGATAATACATCGTAGTTACTAATATCTTGGCCATGAGTAAAATGGGCTTTGAATAGGGCATTTTTTAACTCAGCTTGCTTCTCTTCGTGTTCAGCCCAATGCATTAAACGATGCGCATCAAAAGAATTCCACATACGACTTTCTGGTTTGAAGGCAAAGTCAAAGCCGACTTCTTGACCACGTTCTTTGATTGTCTGACGGTTTTGGTCAGATTGCTCTTTAGAAATGCCGTATTTCTGTTGAATATGCTCATTAAAATCTTGCCCTTCTTGAGGCATGTCTGGGTTAAGTTCAAAGGGCTGAAAGGTGATTTTGGCAGAGACTTTATCGTCTAGCTGTGCCAACGCTTCATTAAGATTACCTAAGCCAACAACACACCATGGACACATGATGTCAGAGACAAACTGTATATCGATTTGATCTTTCATAATTGTTCTCAATAAAATTTAAAATAAAAGTATTAAGAATAAGGTGGGGGCAGTAATAAGAAATTAAAATAGAAAGCATAGCTTTATGACAGTTTTTGCTGATGATTTACACAATTCTTTGTGCTTAACATCGACGTCTGATTGGTTAAAAAGATCACGTCATCGTGTTTTTTATTTGCTCATAATCATTGCTATCTACATGTTATAAGTAAAAAATATTTAGTAATACGGATTATAAAGTGACTTATTTTAACCTTTTTAAAATGTTTGTGATTTAATGCGTACTAATCAATTATTTTTAGCCGTAACATTTGTCAGTTGAGCGTGTTTCTATGCATGATATTTCAATATTGCTTCTCTTCGTCTTCATAGTAGGGAGTTACATTCAGAGTATAACGGGCTTTGCCTTTGGCTTGATTGTGATGTGTGGCGCAGGGTTGTTTTCTTTAGCATCGCTAGAAGTTGCTGCTTTTTCGGTTAGTGCATTAAGTATGGTGAATGCGGCCATTGGCTTATATGGTGGTGTGTGGAAACAGGTCAATGTGAAGAACTTAATTATGTACTTCATTGCTTGTACACCTATGATTGCGATCGGAGTGTATCTGCTGAGTTACTTCGGTAATAATGCGCTGCATTGGTTGCAGCTATTGCTTGGTATCACTATTATTTTTGCGTGTTTGATGAGCTTAATGAAACCCAAAAAGGACGCAGAACCCTCACGACCTTGGGTGTATTTTATATTTGGTGGTATTTCTGGCATCTTTGGCGGTTTGTTCGCAACATCAGGGCCGCCAATCTCTTATTTAATGTATCGTCAGCCTATTGCACTTAGTGTGATTCGCGCCACCTTATTAAGTGTTTTCTTTATTTCCTGCTTATTACGCATCGTTATTATGGGCGTGGGTGGGCAAATCACGTTACCGATGATTTGGATCAGTGTCATTGGCTTTCCGTGTGTTTTTATTACCGCGCTATTAGCGAAGCGTTACCCGCCGAATATTTCTCCTCAAGTAATTAAACGTATCGCTTTGGTGTTATTGCTCTTATCTGGCGTGAGTTTATCTGTTAAAGCGCTGTTATAGGTGTTTTATCAAGACTAGTCTGATTGGGTCGGAGTTAACAAGAAAGGCGCGCTAAATGGTATTTAGCGCGCCTTTTCTTTACTAGTAGAGCTAACGGACAGAGCCGATAGGTATGGCGAGACAGTTAAATAACGCCTAGCTCAACCAATCGCTCATACAGATAGGTTTTTGCGGTATGGCGTTCAGATAGCACAACTTCCGGTTTTGGATGCAAGAAGAGGGGTAATGAAATACGCGACTTGGTTTTATCCGCACCTTCTGGGTTGATCACACGGTGTGAGGTAGACGGAAAGTAGCCTCCAGAAGCCTCTTGTAGCATATCGCCAATGTTCACCACTAAGGTGCCAAAGTCACAAGGGACATCCATCCAGCTGCCATCTTTCGCTTGTACCTGAAGGCCGGGTTCATTGGCAGAAGGCAGTACCGTCAACAAATTAATGTCTTCGTGCGCGCCAGCGCGGATAGCGCCAAGTTCTTCATCGCCTTTTAATGGCGGGTAATGCAGCACGCGAAGGAGTGTCTGGTCGCTGTTAGCCACCATGCTCGAAAGCGACTGAGAGTAGTGCTGAGCAATGTCGGCCGGCGTGTGCTTTTCAACCCACGCTAAGAGCTCAGCGGCTAAGCTGTTGGCTTCTGCGTAATACTGAGCGAGTAAGGCTTTTTTGTCTTCTGGACACTGACCCCAAGGGTAATAATGAAAGTATTCCTTGATGTCTTTTTTGGTGTGGCCTTTTGCCGTCTCAGACACATCTGGTGGAAAGTAGCCATCTTGAGTGCCTTTGTTGTAGCGGTAGTCGTACTTTTCTTCGCTATCAAAAAAGGTCTGCCACTCTTGGTAAATGGCGCTAACTAAGGATTTTTGGATGGGATGATTCTTCAAAACGCCAAAACCGGTGTCGTGAAGGGATTTAACAAAATCTTCTTGTGCCGTGGCGCTGGTGTAATCTATGGCTTCTAATTTCATGGTGTTTTCCTGTTGGCCAAAGGCCATGTCGTTGTCCCCGCGGTTAGGCGAGAAAAGGCAATATGACAAGTACGACAACGGTGAGCGTTGTTACCTGTTAATAATGGAATCATGCGACAAAGCAGGGCGTTAAGAAGACCAGCCACTGTGAAAAAAGAGGCGTAAGTCGATGGACTCAGCAAGATAATGACGTTGCCAATCTGCTAAATCTATCGCGGTCGCGCAGCCAAATGCAACGACGTGCGTCGGTGTATTCAACCTAGTAAGCGATGATTTAAAAGACATTTTACTTGTGCCTCGGATCGGTAAGCGGTATTTGTATATAAGCGCTTTTTATAAAAGAGTGTTTATATGCTGATATCAGTTTACCGCCTGATTAATGCATTTTGAAGTGAAATCGAGATAAATAACGTGTTCTGGATGGGTAATTTTAAAGCTTGTCCTATACTGTAACTGTCGGCCATATATCTTTAGCCGAGACGCTCTATGTACATTAGCCTTATTCTGAGGCGTTTTAATGACGTGAATTCACTGCGTATTCATAATAAAGAGGGCAAATTAGTATGACATCATTTTTCGATTCTTTTAAAAATCACTTTCTAATTTCAATGCCACATCTTGACGATCCACACTTCGAACATACTGTGGTTTATCTTTGCGAACATAATGTAGAAGGGGCGATGGGCATTATCATTAATCGTCCATCCAATATTGATTTTACTGAGTTAGCGGATCATCTGGGCATGCAAATCGCCTGTCCTAGTCTTACCTCCGAACCTATTTACAATGGTGGCCCTCTGGAAGCAGAGCGTGGTTTTATTTTACATACCGCCGATAAATCGTGGAGTAATACGCTGAAAATCACCGATGAAATATCATTGTCAGCGTCGTTAGAAACCTTAGAGCGAATCTCTGAAGGCAATGGTCCAGAGGCGTTTCGTATCACACTCGGGTGCGCCGGTTGGGACGCCGGACAATTAGAAACTGAAATTGCGAATAATGATTGGCTGGTATGCGAGGCCGATTTAGACGTATTATTCAATACACCAAGTGACATGCAATTTACCGCCGCGACTAAAGTGTTGGGAATTGACATGGCAAGACTTTCACCGGACATAGGACATGCTTAATGACAGCAACACCGTCACCAAGTAATAACCAGAAGCCCAATACCGTTAATACGGTATTGGGCTTTGATTTTGGTACCACTCGAATGGGGGTTGCCATTGGGCAATCTATCACTGGCAGCGCAACGCCTCTGGCTCCATTAAAAGCCAAAGAAGGCATTCCCAATTGGGATGAGATCACTAAGCTCGTGGATGAATGGCTTCCAGATGCCTTTGTTGTTGGCTTGCCATTGGACATGGATGGCTCAGAAAATGAAATGTGCCAGCGTGCTCGTAAATTTGCCAAACGACTTCATGGACGTTTTAACCGTCCTTACCATATGATGGATGAGCGCTTGTCTTCTTATGAAGCAAAAGGCCAAGTGATTGCGCGTGGTGGTAATCGCAATTTTAAAGAAAACTCAGTTGATGGGTTGGCAGCGCAAATGATTCTAGAAACTTGGTTCATGGAATTGTCAGAATAGCGACCACGTATCGGCAAGCAAACAGAAATTTTCATCATTAATCGCCTGTTGGTATCAATATATAGTGGAGTAGAAATGAAGTTAGATTTAGAACAGTCTCTTGCGTCGATGAAGGCACAATTAACCCGCTACTGTGAACAAAAGGGCATAGAAAACCCGATTGTTGTAGGTATTCATACTGGTGGTGTTTGGGTTGCTAAACAATTGATGTCAGCCGTTGAGACAGATGAACCTTTGGCGACGCTCGATATTACTTTTTATCGTGATGATTTTACCCGCGCTGGCTTGAATCCTAAAGTAAACCAAACCTCGCTTCCTGCCATTGAAGACCGTCATGTTATCTTGGTGGATGATGTGTTGATGTCAGGCCGAACAATTCGAGCAGCGATGAATGAGATTTTTGACTTTGGCCGACCTGCTAGTATCAGCTTGGCGATTCTTTACGATTTAGGTCAACATGAGCTGCCAATTCAAGCGGATGTGATCGGTGAGCAGTTAAACCTTAATCCTGACCAAAGAGTTAAGCTATCTGGGCCTTCACCCCTTACAGTTTCTGTGATTGAAGCGCATTAATATGTCTATCGTGCTTTATTTTTCAGTCTACAAATACGACAATTAGCAACTGGATAAAGGTGGTTAGCAAGGTGGTTGAAGCGCTTGATATTACATTTAAATTATCTAGTGAGGTCACTGCTTAGCGTCACACATGCCCGGTTATGGAATACTCTATGCTGGGCATTTTCCTATCTTACACAGAGAAAGACGATTTTGTCTTTGCAGTTTGAGGAAAGCAAACCATGATGCGATCCGACCCTCGGGCATTACAATTAAATGAACACGGTCAGCTAAAACATTTTTTAACATTGGATGGTCTTGATAAAACCATTTTGACGGAAATCTTAGATCGAGCGGACTCGTTCCTTTCGATGGGTGAGCAGTCGGTTAAAAAAGTCCCTCTCCTTCGCGGTAAAACCGTCGTAAATCTATTTTTTGAAAATTCTACTCGTACTCGTACCACCTTCGAATTAGCCGCTAAACGTCTTTCTGCGGACGTTATTAATCTTAATATTGAAACGTCTGCCACCTCCAAAGGGGAATCACTTCTAGACACGCTTAAAAATCTAGAAGCGATGCAGAGTGATATGTTTATTGTTCGACATTCAGACAGTGGTGCAGCGCATTTTATCGCAGAACACTGCACGCCTAATGTGGCGATTATTAATGCGGGCGATGGCCGACATGCACACCCAACACAAGCCATGTTGGACATGCTGACGATTCGTCGCCACAAAGGGGCATTTGAAGGGCTTAAAGTCGCGATTGTTGGCGATATCTTGCACTCTCGAGTGGCTCGCTCTCAGCTTCATGCTTTGACGACGTTAGGTGTTGAAGAGGTGCGTTTAGTGGGGCCGAAAACCTTAGTGCCTGAGTTCTTCACCGAAATGGGTGCCATCATTTGTCACGATCTTGAAGCAGGCCTGAAAGATGTCGACGTAGTGGTCATGTTACGCCTCCAGAAAGAACGCATGAAAGGCGCCTTGTTACCAAGTGAAGGCGAGTTCTATCGCTTGTATGGATTGACTGAAGACTCTCTAGCATGGGCGAAGCCTGACGCGATTGTGATGCATCCAGGTCCGATTAACCGTGGAGTAGAAATCTCCTCAGAAGTCGCTGACGGTGAACATTCCGTTATTTTGGATCAAGTGACCAACGGCATTGCGGTTCGTATGGCGGTGTTGTCGATGGCCATGAGTGGTCAGTTGCAGCGTGGTGAAGCACAAGCGGTAGGGGATGATAAATAACATGAAATTACGAATTCAGAATGGTCGTATTATCGATCCTAGCCAAGGTGTGGATCTTGTTACTGATCTGTATGTGGAAAACCAAAAAATCGCCGCGATTGGTGACGCTCCAGATGGCTTTGAAGATGCAGAAGTGATTGATGCGTCTGGGCTTTGGGTGTTGCCTGGCTTAGTGGATTTGGCCGTGGCATTGCGCGAGCCTGGTTTTTCTCAAAAGGGTAATATCGCAACAGAAGGCCGTGCTGCCGTTTCTGGTGGTGTGACAACCTTGGTTTGCCCCCCAGATACGAATCCTATCGTAGACACGCCTGCCGTCGCAGCACTCATCCAAGATAAAGCTGATGCCGCAGGTATGGCGAATGTGTTTCCGCTGGGCGCGCTTACGCAAGGCTTGGACGGCGCGCATTTGAGTAATATGGTGTCATTAACGGACGCAGGTTGTGTGGCCTTGTCAAACCATCGCCGACCAATGGCAAGCACAAAAGTGCTGTATCGCGCATTAGAATACGCAGCGACGCATGATTTGCTGGTGGTTTTCCACCCAGATGAAAGCAGTTTGTCAGAAGGTGGTTGTGCCCACGAAGGTTTGATGTCCACCATGCATGGGTTGGCAGGCATTCCTGAAACCGCAGAAACCATCGCGCTAATGCGTGATTTGTTATTAGTTGAGAAGAGTGGCGTTCGTGCGCATTTCGCTCGGCTATCGTGTGGTAAGTCTGTCGAGATGATTGCTAATGCGAGAGCATCTGGTCTTGATGTTACGGCCGATGTTGCAGTGCATAATTTGCTGTTAAGTGACCAAGTACTTAATCAATTTAATGGTCATTACCATGTGTTGCCTCCGTTGCGCAGTGAAGATGATCGTTTAACCTTGATCGAGGGTATCAAAGCCGGCGTGATCACGGCTATTTGTTCAGATCATCAGCCGCACGAAAAAATGGCTAAAATAGCCCCTTTCGCCGCCACTGAACCCGGTATGGCGAATGTTGAAGTTTTATTGCCGCTGGCGATGAAGTTGATTGATGAAGGCGATTTAGATTTACCAACCGTCTTGTCTTGTCTGACCTATGGACCTGCTTCTTGCTTTGGTTTAGAGGCTGGTACTTTAACCGCGGGTAGCTTTGCAGATTTTGTTTTGTTCGACAGCACCGCATCATGGGATTGGACATTAGAAAACCGTAAAACTAAAGGCCAAAACTCGCCCTATTTAGACGAGCGTTTTACCGGACGTGTCATGTCTACTTTTATCTCAGGACAACGAGTCTACCAACTAGTGTGATATAAATTGAGTCAATGCGAGCAGCGCGTTGGCTCAATTGTTTTGTTAAATCTTTACTTTTATGGCCGACTTGATAGTCTAGTTATTAATATCAACTATTGTGGTTTTTTATATGGATTCACATCTTGTAGAGCATGACGAAATTCATTTGTTGCGTAGCCGTCTTGATGAACTTGAAAAAGAATGCGATCAATTTAAAAAACTAAATGCTGAACATACTAAGCGCTTGTTATCGATTGCAGAAGGTAGATCTGTTGCCTTTTTTTGGGAAGAAATTCTCAAACGTTGTCAGGGAATTTCAGCCGAAACTTATGGAGTCTTGTTGATAAAAGACGCCGATAAAGATGAATGGTCTCTCGTTAGTCACGACCAGACAAGTGCACAGCTACTGCGCTCGGAAGGACATATCGTAGTACTACCCAAATCATTAGCCACCTTTTCAAAAAGCCCTTCTTGTCCCATCCGTAAAGAGTCAAACATTGATCAATCATCAGAGTGGTCTTTATGGCAGGTGTTTTTAACGAGCAATGGTTTCAGCAGAGCGTTTATGCTCAATGTTCATGAGTTAAAAGGCGCTACTTACCTTATGGTAGTATTCCAAAAGACTACGTCACAACAGCATGATGGTCTTATGGAACTGGTTCTTAACGATGGCGCTAAACTTATACAAGCGGCAGGGTTGCGAGAAAATTCAGATCAAATTTTATTAGAAAAAGGGCACTATGACCCTAAAACTGGACTGTTAAGTTCTTTCAGTTTTGAAAATAATTTCTCCATGGTTTTGAAAGATTCTCGTCGTCATTTTTCTCGAGTAGCCCTTATTTCTTTAAAATTTAGAGCCAAATTAGAGCCGGGTGACGATAAAAACTTAAAGGAATTAGCCCGTATTATTCAAAGTACCATTCGTGATAATGACTTGGTTGCGTACTATGGTGACGGTGAATTTGTCATGGGAATTCGCATTCGTCATATGAAAGACGCTGAAATTGTCACAGAAAAACTGCTAAAAGCGATTCGTTTTCCTGGCAGTGAATCAAACCGTCTGATTGCCGAAGGTATTTGCATTGGAATGGCTTATTACCCAGAGCATTCCACGCTGGATGATTTGCACCGTGCTACTCTTTATGCATCCAGCTCGGTAGCAACTGATTTTGGCTATCGTATTGAGTTTCACGGTGTTATTTATGCAACAAGCTCAGAGTTTTATACTTTTTAGTTTCTTATCCGATATTTAATAATAATGCTATTATTCCCCTTTACCTTTTTACAGTCTGATAAAAAGGTGCCATAAACCATTCCTGTTTGCCTTATCGAATAAAAAAGGAGCGCAAGCTGCTATGAGCATAGAGGCTAAACTCGCTGAAATTTCTCAACAAATTGCGGAATTAACACGTCAGTATCATCGGTCAGATCACAGTGTTCGTCTATTAGCTGTTAGTAAAACTAAACCATTGCAAGCACTAGAAGTGGCTTATCAAGCTGGACAACGCTTGTTTGGTGAGAATTATGTCCAAGAAGCGGTTGATAAACGTCAAGCTTTGGCGCATTTAACAGACATTGAATGGCACTTTATTGGTCCAATCCAGTCCAATAAATCGCGCCTAATTGCGGAACATATGGATTGGGTACATACCATTGATCGTGAGAAAATTGCGCGTCGTTTAAACGAGCAAAGACCAGAAAACATGTCACCTCTTAATGTATGTATTCAGGTGAATATCAGTGGTGAAGAAAGTAAATCAGGTGTTTCAATAGAAGCCTTAAAAACATTGGTTGCTCTTATTCAGACACTGCCAAATCTTCGGCTACGTGGATTAATGGCAATACCAGCACCACAGGAAAGCCTAGAAGCTCAAATGAAGGTGTATGCGCCCTTACATCAAGCCTTCCTTGAATTGGCGGTGACTGATAGCATGATAGATACATTGTCGATTGGAATGTCCGGCGATTTACCCGCCGCGATTGCATCGGGTAGCACAATGGTCCGAGTGGGAACGGCTATTTTTGGTGCGAGAGATTACCCCGCATTATAAAATGATAACCAGCAGAGTGATTTTAAAAAGATGGCTAGGCCGTCTTTTGGTGAATAAACACGTCAATTAGACGAGTTAACAATAGATTAATTAGGATTTGAAATGAAACCAAGTATTGCCTTTATTGGCGTGGGTAATATGGCGAGTGCCATTATTGGCGGTATGATAGATGCGG
The DNA here is from genome assembly GCF_038155025.1 of Marinomonas sp. TI.3.20. Taxonomy (NCBI): domain Bacteria; kingdom Pseudomonadati; phylum Pseudomonadota; class Gammaproteobacteria; order Oceanospirillales; family Oceanospirillaceae; genus Marinomonas; species Marinomonas sp. TI.3.20. The sequence goes on from NZ_JBAKAS010000001.1 coordinate 392,111, forward strand.
GATACCCTGCCTCAAAAATTATGGGGACCTCCCGTACAGCGGAAAAACGTGATAAATACAGCGCTACTTTTGGCATTGAAATGCTGGCAGATAATAACGCAGCAGTTGCAAAAGCAGATGCGGTTGTGTTGTGCGTTAAACCTGCACAAATTCAAGGTGTTATCGAAGGTTTTGCTGATCAGGTTCGCCCTGAGCAAATTTTCTTATCTGTCGCCGCAGGCGTTGAATTAGCGGCGATTGAAAAATGGTTAGGACAATCTGTTTCTGTCATTCGCAGCATGCCGAATACGCCATCTCAAGTGGGCGCTGGCATGACCGGCCTGATTGCTAATACACATACAAATGACACGCAAAAAGCGTGGGTGTCTGAGGTATTTGCCAGTATCGGTGAATCGGTTTGGGTAGAGGAAGAAGCGCACATGCATACGGTGACGGCGTTGTCTGGTAGCTCACCGGCTTATTTCTTTCGATTCTTAGAAGCGATGGTCAAAAGTGGGCAAGAACAAGGCCTGAATGAAGCAGCATGCCGTCAATTAGCGACTTATGCCATGCTGGGTGCGGCAAAAATGGTAACTGAGTTGGATGACCCCATTAGCCAGTTACGCAAAAATATCACTTCACCAAACGGCACAACAGAACAAGCATTATTATCTTTTGAAGCGGCAAACATTGACAAAATAGTCGATGATGCCATGACGGCTTGTGTGGACCGTTCTAAGCAGCTTGCTAGCCAATTTTCTGGTCAAACAGAGTAACGAGGAATTTTTTCATGACGTCAGATCCATTTGTTTTTTTGATTAAAACCATTGCAAACCTTTATTTATTTGTCGTATTGCTACGCTTAGTATTGCAGCTGACTCGCGCCGATTTTTATAACCCGATTAGCCAAGGGATTGTTAAAGCGACCAGTCCATTGTTATTGCCATTACGTAAGATAATCCCTTCTTTTGGCCGTCTTGATACCGCCTGCCTTGTGTTGGCTTTATTGGTACAACTGGTAACCGTCGGAATCATTTTTACCATGCTTGGCTTTGCCGGTACGCCGGTACATTATGCAATTTATACTGTGGCAGGTACGATTTACCATCTGCTTGATTTGTACTTTTGGGCCTTATTACTCTCTGTTATTTTGAGTTGGGTTGCGCCAGGAGCAAATCATCCAGGCGCCATGCTGGTCGGGCAAATTACCGCACCCTTGTATCGCACCTGTCAGCGTGTTATTCCTCCATTAGGTGGCTTGGACTTATCTCCAATTTTTATCTTCTTGGCGATTTCATTACTGAAACAATTTCTATCGCCATACGTTATTTAATCAGACAGCGTTGAGCCTTATAAGCTTAATGCATATCTGTAATGACGCTAGTGAATTGAGAAAGGGGTCGTATTCCTATATGATGCGACCCCTCAATGGGAATACAAAATGGACAGTAAATAATCAGCTAGCCAAGGTATTCTCCCTTTAATAAATTTTTGGATGAAAGCTATGAGTGCGATTGCAGTTTATCCGGGTACCTTTGACCCCATTACCAACGGCCATACTGATTTGGTTGAACGTGCGTCAAAACTGTTTAGACAGGTTATCGTAGCTGTAGCGGCGAGCCCTAAAAAACGGCCAGCGCTTTCTCATGATGTGCGTATTGCTTTAGCAAAAAAAGTATTAGGCCATTTGCCGAATGTTGAGGTTGTTGGTTTTGATAACTTACTGACTGAATTCACACGTTCAGTGCAGGGCCAAGTTGTTGTGAGAGGGCTTCGTGCTGTCTCTGATTTTGAGTACGAATTTCAGCTTGCGAATATGAATCGTGCGATTGCGCCTGATGTAGAAAGCATTTTTCTAACGCCTTCTGAAAAGTATTCTTATATCTCGTCTACTTTAGTGCGTGAAATTGCTTCCTTAGACGGTGATTTTGGTCAATTTGTGAACCCTGAAGTAGCACGTGTTCTGAAAGAGCACTATAACTCGGTGAAACGTTAACCGCTTGTTTTGGTTTGGCGAGAATTGCCTTGCTGATTGTTAGGAGAGAAGAATAATGTCTCTGATCATTACCGATGAATGTATAAATTGCGATGTCTGCGAGCCAGAATGTCCGAATGAGGCCATTTCTCAAGGTGACGAAATTTATGTCATAGACCCATCTAAATGCACCGAATGTATTGGTCATTATGATGAGCCGCAATGTCAGCAGGTTTGTCCCGTTGATTGCATTCCATTAGACCCGAATCGTAAAGAAACGGAAGAACAGCTAATGGAAAAATACCTGGTCTTAACTGGCCAGCTATAAAATAGATAAGCATAAAAAAACTAGGCATTGCCTAGTTTTTTTATGTCTAAAAAGTCTAAAAACACTCAAATTCTGCTCATATATAACAGAAAAAGAACGAATCCTTAATTAGGCGTAAAGTAGCTGGCGATCTGCTCTTTACTCGGTAAAACCTGCTCATCTCCGACGAGCAATATCAGTGACCGAGCGGATATTTTTTCAGAAGTCGCAGGATGAGTAATGATATCCCCATTGTTATTTTCAAAGCCCAGCGCCGTACCAATATTGTTTTGAATGAGTCTGGTGACTATGTCTGCCCACGTAAACCCTTCTAAGCGAATATCCAAACGAATCGTATGATCGCCTTCATAGCGGAATAAGTTTTCAAGAACCTGTTCCGTACCTGGAGCAATAAGAGATCGAACTAGCATTTCTGGATAAGCTCTAACTGGCCTAATGACCGCATTGGCTCCTGCTTTCTTGAAACGTGTTCGGTTACTATCGTCAATGGACTCAGCAAGGATGAAGGCCGATGAGTGAAGTGTCTGTATTCTGTGTAGGATATCAAAAGTGACACTGTCACAATGCGGCTCTTGATAGTCTGAGCACAGCACAATGATGTATTTCGCTTTATCTGCACCAGAAGAAAGCAACATGCCCTCTGTGGTTGCCTCACCTGTTTGATGAACAACGCCTTGCGAACGAAGCTTTAACGGCAAGCCTTCAGGGAAGTCTGGGGTGAGAATCTGAATAGGCACTTCTGCTAGTTCAGGAGTATTGGTTACCTGAGTGACTAGCAGGTCTAGATAGCGTTCTGTGTCGTATTTTGGGGTGTTAATGATGAGCAAGTGATCTTGCATAGTATTCCACTCCATGCGGCCTTTAATGCGCATTTCTTTGTTGGTTATTCGCAGTTCAATATAATCACTTGCGATCTGAGCGACCAGTGTGATTCCCATTCCGTAAATCAACACAATGGTTGAAAACTGTCCCCAAAAGGTAACAGCGGAGATGTCACCATAGCCTGTGGTCGTCGCAGAGGTCATTGTTAGCCAAAACGCTTGCCACCAATTAAGATCTTCAAAGAACACCATTGCGATACAGTGTAAACCGACAACCGCCGCGAGCAGAATAAAGCGCTTCTTTAAATCTCTCTTATCATGAAGATGCACCTTGCTACGAAACTGGCGGCGAGTGTGTTTGCGTCTTAACAGTAATCCAATCGAATTCATCTTGCCTCTGTGTGTTTATTGGTCACTGGGAGGCATCTTATAGCCTAACTGACGCCATGATTCATAGACCATTACAGCAACGGTATTAGAAAGGTTCAGGCTACGAGAACTCGCTTGCATCGGCAATCTAAGGCGTTGCTCTTTTGGTAACGCTTCAATGAACTCGGTAGGAAGCCCTCTGGTTTCAGGGCCAAACACCAACACATCGTTTTCATTAAAAGCCGCTTCACTATGAGGGCGACTGCCTTTAGTCGTCAGCGCATAAATAGTCCCGATGTCATTCTGATCGACAAAGCTTTGAAAATCAGGATAGCGTTTTAAGCGAGTGAATTCATGATAATCCAACCCTGCTCGACGTAACTTCTTATCTTCTAAGTCAAACCCCAATGGCTCGATCAAATGAAGTTGATAGCCAGTATTGGCGCATAAACGAATAACATTACCTGTATTAGGTGGAATTTCTGGTTGGTACAAAACAACGTGCAGCATATTTTATCTCCTTGATATGGGGAGATAATAACAGACCTAAGCGCTTTTCTAAGTTTTTGTTAAAAGATTTAAAAAAAGTGTTGACGAATAAAGAGACTCATCTATAATACGCCGCACTTGCCCAGATAGCTCAGTCGGTAGAGCAGAGGATTGAAAATCCTCGTGTCGGCGGTTCGATTCCGTCTCTGGGCACCATGATTTATAAAGAAAGGCCATTTGTTAGTTCAGATGGCCTTTTTTTTACTTTAAAATAACGAACCTTATGTTAAGGTCGTTATTCCAGTATTTGCCCAGATAGCTCAGTCGGTAGAGCAGAGGATTGAAAATCCTCGTGTCGGCGGTTCGATTCCGTCTCTGGGCACCATTCTTTGTACTCCCCATTTTTATCTTCTAAACCTCTCAGGCTGTTTTATTACTAATAGTGAATGTCGTGTTCAATTTATACGCTGTGATCTATTGACCATATTGCCAGAAACCAACGACGGCTTTGCGGGCATAGAAAAGATAATGTGCGTCAGTGTTCTATAAGCTATCCTGTTAGTACTCGAATCCTAAACTTCGCGTACGTTTGTGGTAAAATTATTTTCATAGGGTGGTGTTTAAAGCGTCACATACTTTTATCAAGGAAAACAATAGTTGAATAACTACACAAGTCTTGTAACCGCGATCATTCAGGACGCTATGACTGGTGCACCACCCAAGAAAGAAGTGGTATTGATTTTAGGTGATACACCTCAATATTTAGTGGATCATGCCAATTTTCCAGAGCTTCCGATTGTTATAACAGGCTCAGTGATTGAAAAAGCCTGTTTTGATCATGGTATGCCGACTTCCTTACTAAAGCGGTTGCCGAGTATTTTAGATAATCCTAAAGGGTTGTTTAAATCCGCTTCTGTTCATGCCGCTGGTTCCGCTGTGGTTCTGACGATAGAAATACATCAATCAAGTCCGATTATTATCCCAATCCACCCAAATAAACAGATGGGCCGTGGTAAGTTCTACAATGTCGTTGCCAGTGTTTACGCAAAAGAAGGCCCAAATCCTGCAGATAAATGGTCTAGGGAAGGGCTTCTTCTTTGGCAGCCAAATAGCTAATTTGTGAGCTAGAAAAGACTTTGTTGATAAACTAAGTTTACTTTATGCGTAAACTAAAATGGCTTTACATGTAAGCCCAAAATGACTATATTAGTACGTAGAGAGGCCTCTCACACCAAGCAATTAGAGCTGAAATGTCATGTCTCTCTAAATTACACTTAGAAAGCACCCATTAAACGGGTGCTTTTTTTTGCCTAAAAAACACATACATTCTAAACTGTCATATCCCCTTAACTTTGCTACAACAAAGCCTTGATCACCTCGTCTAACGTATTGTGTGAGACAGTGAAAGACATTGTATTGCCAATGTCTCAACACGAAAGGCTTGTAGCGCCAGCTTTGTTTACAAGTTGAGCCATTCCCACGATTTAAACCCACCTAGAAACACCACGCAACAAATGGCGATTGCCCTAATAAAAAGCCTGCCCCTCGAAGAAAGGCAGGCTCTGCAGCGCGATATGTTTGCTAGTTAGTACAACCTGCAATGTATGGCAGAACTGTGCAAAAGAGGCTAAAAAGCAGTTAGCTGTGTAAGTTTTCATCTAATAACAATTGATAGTTTTTGTTTTATGCAATAATATTTGGTTTCGAGATTCACGAATCTCGAGCGGTTGATCAAGAATCGCTTCGCTGTTATCAGTAAAAACTGATACATTGAAGTGAACAACGTGAACCAAGAAAGGGGATTACTATGTCTATTAGAGATGAATGGGAAGACCGATAACGCTTCCCTAAATGGGACGTTAAATGGAACCTACGTTACAAACTTATCTACTTAGCCAAATGGATGTCAAAACCTCCATCCTAGCGCTTTCAGCCCTTGCGGCATTATTTTCAATTTATAGAAATACTGTCATCAACCGTAGACGTGCTACGGTTGATTTAGTGTTGCATCAAAAAAATGATTTAGATTTGAAGAAAGCTAATTCTATTGTAAATCCATTATTGAAAAAACAAGGCATTACTCAGTATTCGAACGGAAGTCATATCGGCTCAGAAGAGCGGTCATCTATCCTTTTCGTTTTAAACAACTATGAGTTTGTTGCTACTGGGATCAGAGAGAAAGCCTTCGACTTTAAGTTATTTAAAAGAATGCGTTGCGGTACAGTCTTACGTGATTGGACAGAATTTCAGCCTTTTATCTATGAATTACGCAAAACAAACAAACATCCTACAATGTATCAAGAGTTTGAATGGTTAGCCAATAAGCTTGAAAAAAACCCGCTTAAGAAAGAAAAAAGAAAATAAAAAGCCTGCAAAAATAGCAGGCTTTTTTATGCGATATGTTTGCTAGTTAATTGCGTTCTTTATCGCTTTCATCTAACGCCGCGATGATCTTCCTTTGAGTCGACAATAAGCTGTATTCCACGCACTTCAACAAGCTACCGATCTGTTCGCCTGTGACGCCTATGAATTTAGGGTCAGATGAAAATTGTCTTTCTTACTGCTTAAAGCCCTCTGATCTCTTTTTGTGATAAACCACAGCCTCTCAAGCTCTGGATTGCCGTTTTAAGCCGCACTTTTCACGGTGACCGCATCAGCGGGTGATAAATCCATTTAAGCGATCTTTATAAAAATGGGAGCTAAACTGCTTCTTTCGCCAGTGGGTAGTCTTTGACTAAAGATTCCAACGGTATGTTGAGGCCTTGGTTTAGGCTGCGGATCATGCGTAAGCTGAGCGCTCTTTTTTTGCTTAAGACTTCACTTACGCGGCTGCGTTGCCCAAGAAATGGGGTTAAATCTTTGTCTTTTAGTCCCATTTGATCCATGCGAAATTTAATGGCTTCAATAGGATCTGGTGGGGCAATATCATGGTGCTTTTCTTCGTAGGCTTCTACGAGTACCGCTAAAATTTCCATTTCGTCGCCTGCCGGTGTGTTTGGCTGAGCACCACGAAGAGCACGCATGTGCGCGACCGCAGAAACTAGGTCGTCGTCGTTTCTAATTGGCTTAATATTCATACCATCGTCTCCAGTTAAAGTGAGTCTATATTCACTTTGTCGTATTGCTCATGAGTGCCGACAAAAAGAACAAAGCAGAGGGAATAGGTGTAATCGATTTCTACTGCTAGTCGGTATTTATTGCCGTGGATATTAAAAACCACTTTGCCATTTTTTAGAATGCTGGCATTTTTGTATTGTGACTTAACATCATGTGGGGTTTGCCAGTCTGCGTGTTTGGCTTCGTCATGCCACGCTTTTAAAGGTTGTTCGGCGTCTTGATGCTCTTTTAGTATCCAGAATTCTCTGGGTGCCTTTTTACTAATTACCCTCATGCGGCTTCTTCTTTGTGGTTTTCCCATTATGGGAAAAATCAACTTGTAATGCAAGCTTACTTGCTCAATGTTGTGGTTAATAACCTTGCCATTTCTTGCTTAGCCACTGTTACATTTCCTTAACATTGTTACTGTAATGTTACCGATTCAGAAGTCGCGCTTTGGGCGTGGGATGTTCTTCTTTTTCGGAGGCGTAAGTTTGAGTATTAATAAAAAAATGTGGCTACTCTCTGCCATTACTGCGGTTAGTATTATTTTAGTGGGTATTTTCAGTGCGTATACCCTCTCTGGTTTACGAGTGGGCTTTCATGACTATCAGGGTCAAGTGGCGACGTCTCAGAGTTTATTTGAAATTAAGGCCACGGCGTTGTCGGTGGCGAAAAACGATCCTATCTTACCGAATACCAAAACCGCTCTCGATGCAGCCAATGCCAAAATTATTACCTTATTAGCGCAAATTGAACACACTCTACCGGCTGAGAAAAGCAGTACTGAAGGCGATGCGTCTTCTGAGAATCAAGACAGTTCTCAAGGCAGCCTTGAAGGTACTAATGACAAGGCGGCGGATACCGAATCAGTAGATGGTGTTAAAGCCATCAGTCCTGAAGAAACCAGAGCGCTGTTAGGCGAGATTACGACATTGTGGGCAGAATATGATAAGCAATTTAACAGTGCGATTAAGATAGCTCCAGATAGTCCACAAGATGCGCTGCAAATTCCAGATGCTATTTATGGGCTGCAACTGGTGCCTATGATGGATCGTATTGATCAGTTGATTAACGATAATCAAGCCAAAGGACAGCTTTCTTATACGGTGATTTCTGATCTGATGAACAGCATTCTTTGGCTGATTCTGACGCCATTGTTAGCCGGCGGTATTTTTGTGGTGGCGATTCAGCGCTTTGTGGCGAGTGACTTGCGTAAAAGGGTGTTCCATATTCAAACTGTTGTTAAGCAGCTTGGTGAGGGGGATTTAACCCAGCGTTTACCAGTAGAGGGGCGTGATGAATTGGCCGCTATTGCTAGTTCAATGAATGAGTTTGTTGAGAAAACACACGCTATGTTGTGCCATGTACAAGAGGGCTCAAACGAAGTATCTGCCGCGGCGACTCAGCTATTTGATGCTTCTGAACACAGTGCTAAAAGTTCTATCGGCCAAAGCGATGCGGCTTCTTCTGTGGCATCCACGGTGCAGCAACTATCTGTCAGTATTAGTCAGGTGGCAGAACAGGCTAAAAATGCGCAGGGCTTTTCTATTCAGTCTGGCAAGTTATCGGCAGAAGCGGGCGATGTTGTGTTATCGGCAACGGATGAAATGGCCAAAATTTCTCAACTGTCGCAAGATTCGTCGTCATTGATCCGAGATTTGGAACAGCGCTCTAGTGATATTACGAATATTATTCAGGTCATTAGAGACGTGGCTGATCAAACCAATTTACTGGCGTTGAATGCTGCGATTGAAGCAGCCCGAGCAGGCGAGCAAGGTCGAGGCTTCTCGGTTGTCGCGGATGAGATTCGTAATTTGGCTCAGCGTACAGCGGAATCGACCAAAGAAATAACGTTTATTGTAACGAAAATCCAAGAAGTGACCACGGCGGTTTCCAATAGTATGGGAGCGGAAGTGGCGCAGGTCGAAAAAGGGGTCTTACTGGCTGAAAAAGCAGGTGGCTCTATGTCGCAAGTGAGAAGCAGTACTGAGCAGGTGGAAGAAGCCATTAATTACATTTGTAATGCCCTCTTAGAGCAAAGTAATGCGAGTGACGATATTGCTCATAAAATAGAGAATATTGCGGCTAATACAGAAGAAGGTTCAGAAGCCGCAAAAAATACGGTAGCGACGGCTAAGCGATTAGATGGATTGTCTGAAAAGTTAACGTTAGCGGTGAATCAGTTCCAGCTCTAAGCGTACTTTTTAGTACTGTGTTCTTGTGAGGTAAAAGGCGAAAGGTCTCATTTGGTATGAAGCCTTTTTTTATTTTATTGAATAACGGTTTTAGGGATATATAAACGAGAGATTGTGTCTACACTGATAGAAACCTTATCTTTGACTTGAACCTGTGATGTGAAATATGGCTGAATGACATTGCCGGGTCTGTTTAATTGGGTTAATTCAGCCAGAAGAATGAATCGAGACACTATGCGAAAAGGAATAAAAATACTCGTTTTAACCACTATTGGATACGTTCTTTTCGGATTGTTAGGTTTGTCAGAAGTGGTGCCTCCAGGGTATGCCACTGTGGTGTTCCCTGCCTCTGGGTTTGCATTAATCAGTGTTCTGCTATTTCATCGGTGGGCGCTGTTCGGTGTGTTTTTTGGTTCTATATTATTTAGTTTTATTGCCTCTTCATATCTTCATCATGCTGTTCATTTCCCTTTGTTTTGTGTGATTGCGTTTGCCGCTATGCTCCAAGCCTATGTCGGGCGCTTTTTGGTTCTGCGTTATGTGTCTTTTCCGTTTGCTTTTTACCGTTCTACTTTAGTACTGCGTTTTATTGTTTTAACGGCGCTTGTGTCAACCTTGGTGAGCGCCAGTATTTCCGTGAGCGCATTATATTTTGTAGGGTTTATTGAACGAAGCCAATTATGGGGAGAGTGGTTAAGTTGGTGGACGGGAGATCTTATTGGCATTTTAGTGGTGGTGCCGTGGTTTGTTGTGGCATTTCCGAACTTATCAAAAAATAAACTTAGGCGTCCTTTTCAGTTAGTGATGGGCCTTTTATTTGTCATATTGATAACGGTGGCTTTATCGTTTGGTGTGCGCCATTTTGAATTAGCCAAACAAACAAAAGAATTCAATTTGAATGTTGAGATATTGGATTTGTCGCTTAACAATCGCATTGAGAACATGGAAGACATTCTTTATGGCATTGTGGGTTTTGTTCGAGGAAGCTCGAAGATTAACGCAGAAGATTTCAAGCGTTATACGGACAGTGTGTTAGATCGTGACCAATCTATTTATGCCGTGTCTTTGAATATGGTGGTGGATCAGGATGATGTTGCCGATTTTGAAGCCGATATTCAAAAAAATTATTCTGGTTTTAGATTTTACCTCAAAGAGAAAAATGACCAGGGAAAATTTATTCCTGCAACACCACGAGACCTGCATATCGCCGTGACGTTTATGAATCCTAGTAAAGGGCGTGAGGCGGCGCTTGGTTATGATATTTATTCGCAAAAAAATCGTCGTTATGCGTTAGATCAGGCCATTAAATTCAAACAACCTTACCCAACAGCTCCCATTAAATTGATACGCAGCAATATGGCGGTATTGCTCTATTTACCGTTCTTTCATGAGGGTTCAGATCGGTTAAAAGGGGTGGCTACAGCGGCATTGAGCTTGGATTTCTTAACGCAAGCCATTGTTGATAGAGGTGTTTTAAAAAATACTCAATTGTATTTGGTTGATATGGGCGGTGGCGGAGAATCTCCTGCGATACTTGCCAAAAGTAAAGGGGCTGGTTTATCAGCAGAGGCCCTAATAACACGCTTTAATAACGATGATTTTGGCATCGCTGTGAGTAAGGATGTGAAGGTTGGTGCTAAGCATTGGCGTTTATTCCAGGTGAGTGAAGGGGTCTTTTATCGTCAGCCTTGGGATGTTCGCTTTGTGTTAGCGGGAGGCTTCTTTTTAGCCGCTATGTTGGGTTGGTTTTTATTGATGGTGAGCAGTCATACGGCAGAAATTGAAAGCCGTGTTCGTCAACGCACAAAGGATTTATCGCTGGCGAATAAGTCCTTAAGAAAATCCCAATTTTCCCACAGTAAGGCACAAGAAGCCGCGGAAGATGCCAACAGAGCGAAAAGCGATTTCTTGGCGAATATGAGTCATGAAATTAGAACGCCATTAAATGGCGTCATTGGTTGTTTGTCTTTATTGAAAAATACGGGGTTACGTCCAGAACAAACTGAGTTGGCTGATTTGTCTCGCCAAAGTGCTGAATCCTTGATGGAAATTATTAATGACATTTTGGATTTATCTAAAATTGAGATGGGGAGTATTTCATTAGAGTTAATGCCATTTGATTTGCGTGAACTGATCGAAGAAATATCTCGCCTTCTCGTGGTGAAAGCAGAAGAAAAGGGCATTGCTTTCAATGTTCCTGCGGTTTACGTGCCCTCTGTTGTGTTGATTGGTGATCGCTTAAGGTTGAAGCAAGTTCTTGTGAATTTATTAGGTAATGCGATCAAGTTCACGAAAGAAGGAGAGGTGAATTTGTATGTTGAGCTTCGCCCTTCAAAGGAAGGCCAGAAAACACTGCATGTACGAATTGATGACACAGGTATCGGCATTTCAGAATCTCAACAAGCGCGTTTATTTCTGCGTTTTAAGCAAGCAGATAATTCTACAACACGACAGTATGGCGGTACCGGATTGGGGCTGGCGATCAGTAAAGAAATGATCGAATTAATGGGTGGAGAAATAGGATTTTCTGCTCAAAAAGAGAACGGTGCTTCTTTTTGGTTTAATGTTTCTCTTGAGTGTGAGAAAGAGGCGCTGAGCGGACCTCGCTATGATGTGTCGGTTGCTGTGGTTTACTCTAATGACACTGGGCGACAATATGTTGGCCAATTATTGGCGCATTTTGGTGTTCAATATACCTTACATGACAAGCTTGGGTCATTGTTGACTATGCCCATAGATTCGCTGACTGGTATTTTAGTGGATAAGTTTGTTTTGGATGATTGTTCTGAGCAAGAAGTCGCTCAGTTAGAGCAGTTGTGCCGACAACATGACATTCGTTTTATTGTCTTAAAACCTTACTCAGACATAACTGAATATTCTGATGCAAGCTTCATTGCTAAGCCGGTATTTTACTCACGGTTAGAAGAGCAGTTAGCAAATATGACCTTGCCACCGCAGGAAGAGCCAACGATGACGGTCAATACCTCGTCATCAGAAGAGCCACAAAAGAGCATTGATAATATGGAAGCAAGAATTTTAGTGGTAGAAGATAACTTAACAAACCAAATTGTGGCACGTGGTTTATTAAACATGTTTGGTGTCGATGTGGATGTGGCTATGAATGGCCAAGAAGCCATTGAGAAGGCGCAGGCGGCGTCTTACGATCTAATCTTTATGGATTGCCAAATGCCGATAATGGATGGCTACGAGGCGACTCGTGCAATCAGGCAAATGCAGGAGGGAGCAACATCATCGAATGTGCCTATTGTTGCGCTCAGTGCGAATGCCATGAAGGGAGATAAGGATTTGTGTCTCGACGCGGGTATGAATGATCATTTAGCAAAACCAATTGCGAAAGATAAGCTGCAAAGTATGCTAGAAAAATGGTTACCAGAAGCGTAGCCGAACGAAGGGAAAAGGGATGCTGATTTTTGATGTGATCGATTATAGAAATCGTTTAGCCAATAATAAAATGCTCATGGATTTAGTCGCCAAGGAGTTTATTAAAGAAAGTGCTGGGCTGGTGCAGCAATTAATTGATTATGCCGCCATAGAAGATTGGGCCAAGGTTGCTCAGGTTGCTCATCGTATCAAGGGAGCAAGTGCTGAAGTCTCGGGTATTGCGATGAGTGCGAGTGCAAAAATCATCGAACAAGCCGCAAACAAAGAAGACATAACAGTTATTCAAGAGGCCGTTATGCAATTACGGTCAAATCATATCGCCTTGCAAGAATCGCTTTCATCTCAAGCGTTTTGACATCATTTAGGCCGCTGAAATTTAATTAATCTTCATTTTTGTACATTTTTGTACTTTTTTCTTTCATTTGAAACCAAATTATCATAAAAATGAAACATTGAGCCACTACAGTGCTTTCTCAACTACTAAAATAATCATATGAGGAACTCCAAAATGCGTAAATCAATGATCGCGACAGCCGTTTTAGGTATGTCTGTTGCTAGTACCAGTTTCGCCGCAACTCAAATTGAGTGGTGGCATGCCATGGGCGGTGCTAATGGTGAAAAGTTGAATGAAATTGTTAAAGAGTTTAACGACTCCCAAAGCAAATACGAAGTAGATCCTGTTTTCAAAGGGACCTATACCGAAACCATGACTTCTGCGATTGCTGCGTTTCGTGCGCACAAACAACCTGCCATCGTGCAAGTGTTTGAAGTGGGTACGGCAACAATGATGGCGGCGAAAGGCGCGATCTACCCAGTTTACGAACTCATGAAAGACACTAAAACAGGTTTTGATCCTAAAGCTTACTTAAGCTCTGTTACAGGGTATTACTCAGATGTGAAGGGCAACATGCTATCTATGCCCTTTAACAGCTCTACTCCAGTGCTCTACTACAACAAAGAGATGTTTAAAAAAGCAGGCATCAGTGCTCCACCAAAAACGTGGGAAGAAGTTGAGACTGTTTCTAAAAAATTATTAGCTAGTGGCGCGAAATGTGGTTTCACGACAGGTTGGCAATCTTGGGTACAACTTGAAAACTTAAGTGCTCGCCATAACGTACCATTCGCGTCAAATGACGATGGTTTCACCGGCCTAGACACTAAACTTTTGTTTAATGGCCCATTGCAAGTTATGCACATTACTAAAATGCGTGAATGGCAGAAGAGCGGTATTTTCAGCTACGGCGGTCGTCGCAGTGATTCCGCACCAAAATTCTATAGCCAGCAGTGTGGCATGTACACAGGCTCATCATCTGCTTATGGTGGTATGACTCGTAATGCCAAGTTTGATTTTGGTGTGTCATCTCTTCCTTATTGGGCAAGCGAAGTTAAACAACCAGATAACACCATTATCGGTGGTGCTTCTTTGTGGGTCTTGCAAGGCAAAGACAAAGCGCAATATAAAGCGGCTGCGGCTTTCCTTCAGTTCTTATCTACTCCGAAAATCCAAGCTGAATGGCATCAGTTCACGGGTTATCTACCAATCACACACGCTGCCTACGATCTAACTAAGAAAGAAGGCTTCTATCAATCTCATCCAGGAACAGAAGCGGCTGTTATTCAAATGACGGCAACGCAACCAACGGTAAACTCTCGTGGTCTACGTTTGGGTAATTTTGTTCAGATTCGTGATGTGATTAATGGCGCGTTAGAAAGTGTTTGGAGTGGTAAAGAAACACCTCAAGCGGCTTTAGATACTGCTGTGAAACGTGGTGATGTTCTGTTACGTAAGTTTGAAAAAGCGCATAACTAATTGCCTTTATTGTTGCTATCCCTATCTGCTGTGCAGGTAGGGATTTTTGATTTCTTGTTTTCTCTTCGAGTGACGTTATGTCTGTTTATTTTCCTCAAAAAAAGCTGCCCTACTTACTGGTGTTACCACAGTTAATTATTACGGCGATTTTCTTTCTTTGGCCAGCGGGTCAAGCGATTCTTCAAGCATTTTATCGTGAAGATGCTTTTGGTTTGAGTCAGCAGTTTGTTGGTCTCGAAAACTTCGTCGATCTTTTTAACGATCCTCTGTATTACAAGTCCATGCTCGTCACCATGGTATTTAGTTTCTCAGTGGCCTTTTTAGGTATCGGTGTGGCGCTTTGGTTGGCTGTGATGGCTGATCGAGTTATTCGTGGAAAAATGGTGTACCAAACATTATTGGTTTGGCCATACGCGGTGGCTCCAGCGCTTGCAGGGGTGCTTTGGTGGATACTGTTTGATCCTAATATTGGTCCCATTGCTTTATTTTTAGACCGTATCGGTCTGCATTGGAACCATTTCCTAAATGGCGATCAAGCAATGATTCTAGTGGTGATTTCTGCCACGTGGAAACAAATCAGCTATAACTTCTTATTTTTCTTGGCTGGGTTGCAAGCGATTCCACGCTCTTTGATTGAGGCCGCGGCGATTGACGGTGCCAGCTCTTTCAGACGTTTTTGGGATATCGTTTTTCCTCTCTTATCGCCTACGACTTTTTTCCTATTGGTTGTTAATTTGGTGTATGCCTTTTTTGATACGTTTGGTGTTATCGATACCACGACTCAAGGTGGTCCAGACGGCAGTACAAATACCTTAGTTTATAAAGTATTTAAAGATGGTTTTATTGGTTTAGACAGTGGTGGTTCAGCTGCTCAGTCTATTGTGTTGATGGCAATTGTCGGTCTCATGACGGTCATACAGTTCCGTTTCATTGAGCGTAAGGTGCAATACTAATGATAGAGAATCGCCCTTGGCTAAAAATGTTTAGCCACTTTATTTTAGTGTTCGGTGTGTTGATTATTGCTTTGCCTGTGTGGGTTGCATTAGTGGGTTCAACACAACCAGAAGGATCGTTTAACTCCGGTAGCGTCCCTCTGTGGTTTGGTGATCACGGCGTTCAGAATTGGGCGCATGTGTTATTTGCTGAAGCGGGCAGTACACTGCAAATTCCAGTGTGGCACCTGTTGCTAAACTCCTTGATCATGGCGCTTGGCATTACCATTGGTAAAATCGCAATTTCAATTATTTCTGCTTATGCGATTGTGTTCTTCCGGTTTCCTTTTCGTGGGGCGATCTTTTGGGTGATTTTTATGACTCTGATGTTGCCGGTGGAAGTGCGCATTGTGCCGACGTATCAGGTCATTGCTAACTTGAACATGCTGAATTCGTTCAGTGGTTTGATTTTGCCTTTGATCGCCAGTGCCACGGCGACTTTTTTGTTTCGTCAGTGTTTTATGTCGATTCCTGGGGAATTGGTCGAGGCGGCGCGGATTGATGGCGCGGGTCCGATACGTTTCTTTTTCGACATCTTGTTACCTATGTCGCGTACTAATATCGCGGCGATGTTTGTGATTATGTTTATTTACGGTTGGAACCAATATCTTTGGCCGCTGATCATCACCACAGACGATACTTATTACACTTTGGTGATGAGTATTAAAAGTATGTTATCCGTTCCTGATGGCGACATTCAGTGGAATTATGTGATGGTAACAACTTTATTGGCGATGCTTCCTCCTGTAGCTGTTGTGGTAGGAATGCAAAAATTATTTGTTAAAGGCTTGGTTGACGCGGAGAAGTAAGCAATGACCGATTTAGTATTAAAGAACATAGGTAAAACCTACCCAAATGGTTACCAAGCGATACCAAGTATAGATTTAGTCATAGAAGAAGGAGAGTTCATCGTTCTTGTTGGCCCTTCAGGTTGTGGTAAATCGACATTGCTTCGCATGGTCGCAGGTCTTGAGACAATTACTCAAGGCGACTTGTTGATTAAAGGCAATCGTGTAAACGACAAAGAGCCTGCTGACCGCGATATTGCGATGGTTTTTCAAAACTATGCGCTGTACCCACATATGACGGTGCGCGCCAATATGGAATACGGCCTTAAAAACCGTGGTGTGCCCAAAGAAGAGCGCCAAGCCAAAGTAACGGATGTTGCTAATATGTTGGGCTTAGACGAATTGTTAGACCGTCGTCCTGGTCAATTGTCAGGAGGACAGCGCCAACGTGTGGCTATGGGTCGTGCCATGGTACGCGATCCGAAAGTGTTTTTATTCGATGAACCTTTGTCTAACTTAGACGCAAAACTTCGTGTACAGATGCGCGTTGAAATTCGCCAGTTGCAACGTAAATTAGCAACGACAACTCTTTACGTAACGCATGACCAAGTAGAAGCCATGACATTGGCAGATCGTCTTGTTGTGCTTAACAAGGGTAAAGCCGAGCAGATTGGTACACCGATGGAATTATACGATAAACCGGCTACGACGTTTGTTGCTGAATTTATTGGTTCTCCTTCGATGAATTTGTTTGATGCCATGATGACTGAAGAAGGCATTGTTTTGTCGGATAAGACTCGCTTACCTATGTCTCATGCTCATCGTGGCTCTGTGATATGGGGCATCCGCCCAGAACATTTACAACAAAGTGATGAGGCAAATGCCGATTTCTCTTTGCAAGTGCAAGCGGTAGAGTCTCTCGGCGCTGAAACATTAATCCACGGCTTACTTGAAGACGGTAGCGGTCAACCCAAACCTATGGTTATACGATTGGCTGGACCTCATTTGCCTGAAATTGGTAGTTATATGTGGTTAATTGCGCCTACGAAGCATTGGCACCTGTTTGATGCTGTTACCCAACAACGTTTGTGAGGCTTTTATGCAAACAAAAACGGCTTTAGTAAAAGACATTTTAAAAACAAAGGTAATGGGGCACCGTGGTGCTTCTTTATTAGGCCCTGAGAATACGCTGGCTTCTATTCGTGCCGCTGCGGCAACTGGGGTTAAATGGGTTGAAATTGATGTCTATTTGATCGCTCAAGGCGGCTTGATTATTTTCCATGATGCAACATTAGATCGTTGCACCAGTGGCTCTGGCGTTACTCGAGAAGCCGATCCTGCTGTCGTCAGCACATTAGATGCAGGTGCGTGGTTTGGTTCTGAGTTCGAAGGGGAAAAAGTCCCGACCTTGATAGAGGCATTAGAGTGTATCCAATCACTTGGTATGGGATTAAATCTAGAGATAAAGCACGATACTGCTGATATAGAAAATATAGTGCCAACAGTATTAGATGCTCTAAAAGAATACTGGATTGATAACGATAAGCTCTTAATTTCTAGCTTTAATCACGCTGCTTTACGTATGGTTTTTGATCTGGATCCGCAGCGTCATCTTGGTCAGCTTTATGAAGATATTCCAGCAGACTGGCAAGCGCAGCTAGAGCAGATTCATGCATATAGCCTGAATTGCTACTATGCCTCGCTAACCAAAGAACAGGCGCAAGCAGTGAAAGCGCAAGGTTATAAGCTGATGTGTTATACCGCTAATGATTCACAGCTAGTGGCGAATCATTGGGAATGGGGTATGGACGTCATTATTACCGATGATCCAACTCAATTTGCCGCGTTAATTTAGTCGAATAGGGTAATGGGTTTGAGCTTAAACGATAGACAGAGTCAAATATTAAACTGGGTTCAGCAAGTAGATAGCCTACTAGTAGAAGATATGGTGGCGCAGTTTGACGTATCTTCTCAAACGATCCGTAAGGATATTAATCAGCTTGCAGAGCAGAATCTAGTAAGGCGTACACATGGTGGCATTTCGCCGGTTTCTAGTATTGAAAACCTATCGTTTGAGCATCGCCATACTCTGAATGTAGCAGCCAAAATGGCCATTGCAGAAAGCGTTGCACGGGAAATTCCTGATGGATCTTCACTGTTTTTAGGGATTGGTACGACCGTTGAGTATGTGAGTAGGGCCTTGTTGAATCATCAAAAGCTGCAAGTTTTTACTAACAATCTCACCGTGGCGAGTATTTTTGGTATGCGGTCAGATACTCAAGTACGTGTTTTAGCTGGAAAATTACGTCATAAACATCATGACTTAGTAGGAGAAGAAACCTTAGCTGGATTACGCCAATACTATTTTGATTATGGCATTTTAGGGTGTGGTGGTTTAGATGAAGAGCAAGGACTTTTGGATTTTGATCCAGAAGAAGCGGCAGTGAGTCGAGTGCTGGTGGAGCAAAGCCGTCATGCATTTCTGGTTGCAGATCAGCATAAGTGGAATCGTAAAGCCATGGCACGGATTCAGCCTTTTTCTAAGATCGACCGCTTTTTTAGTGATGAAATGACGTTACAGAGGCAGCAGCTTTTAGTGTCTGCTGGCGTTAAAGTGGAATTAGTTACTTAGGATATATATGTCAATCAAATCACTTGAGAGCTTAACAACTCAAGCTTGTCAGGGTGTTCAATTTATTCTGACAGATGTGGACGACACGCTAACATGGCATGGGCGTTTACCAGAGCAAACTCTAGCGGCTTTAACACGCTTAACTGAGTCAGGCATTAGGGTTATCCCTGTGACGGGTGGCTGTGCTGGTTGGTCAGACATGATCGCTCGTACACTCCCTGTTGAAGGTGTTATTACGGAAGGTGGCGGTTGTTTTATTGCAAATACAGACGGTGTGTTGGATTACACCTTTTGGCGTGATGAAGCACAAATGAGAGCAGATCAAGCGGATATTCTGGCAAAGGTTCAACAAGCACTAACGGCTTTTCCATCTCTCCGCCTTGCCCGAGATCAGTCCTATCGGTTAACGGATGTGGCAATTGATTATGCGCAAGATGTAAAACCTGCCGCGATTGAAGAAAAAGACGCTTGTGTAAAAGTCCTGTTAGAGCAAGGCCTCAATGTGAAAGTCAGTTCCATTCATATTAATATTAGCCGTGTTGGTTATGATAAGTTTGCAATGGCTGAAAGAGTGTTGAAAGAGCGTTATGGTCTTAGTGAAGACGCTGGCCGTCAGCAGGTTGCGTATGTTGGTGATGCGCCAAATGACGAAAGCATGTTTGCGCGTTTTCCATTGAGTGTGGGAGTGGCAAATATCGCTCAACATTTACCCGTTATGCAATATCCACCGCAATTTCAAACTCAGCAACCAGGCGGTTTTGGCTTTGCCGAGTTTGCCCAATACCTATTGTCGTCGCGTTAGTTTTTAACGCGTTTGACTCTTTTTTAATATTAAGCAGTCAGCTTTTTGTACAGTATCTCAGCTTATCGAAACGAAAAATCAAAGAGACGCATCCCCTCTACTGTTGCCTTAATTTCCATGTTATATAAGCGCCGCGTTTTGAGTGTTCATTATAGAAATTTTAATGTATGGGGAGTTATCAATGCGTTTATATCTATCTGCTTTTTTCACTACATGTTGTCTTATTGTTCCACAAGTTTATGCTCAAGATGGGCAGACGACAGGAACTAATAGTGTTTCTGTTATTAACAAAGAAGTAAGTCAGCCAGTTCTTGCACAAAAATCCAAAGAGAAGAAAGTACCTGCGCTAGTGGCTAAAACCCATTTTAGCAAAGAGGTGCAAACTGCTCAAAAAGAGCTACATACTTTAGGTTATAAAGTAGGGCATGCAGATGGGTTAATGGGCCGAAAAACGATGGCTTCGGTTAAAAAATATCAAAAAGATCATCATTTAAAGACAACCGGTAAAGTAACATCTGAGCTTGTTCTTGATTTAGAAAAAACAGTTAATGCTAAGGCAAAAAAATAAGCGTTTAGCGTAATACAACGGCTTGGTGCTTAAGTGTCTGTGTTAACGGGTGTTTTTTTATTAAAGAAAGAAACAATCCAAATAGCGCAGACACCGAGCACTGAGCCAACTAGTAGATTCACCAGTGTCGTAATGAGAGTGCTGAGCATAGGCTGTTGTATTAACGTACCAGAAATAGCCATTTGAGCAACATGGTGAAGCGCAGGCAATCCATGTATAAAAATCCCCCCACCGACTAGAAACATCGCAATGGTACCTACGATAGAAAGTAGGCGAATCACCCAAGGGGCGCTTCTTAATATGCCTGATCCGATCGTCTTTGTTAATGCTGTTTCGGACTGAGTGAGATGTAGGCCAATATCATCAAGACGAACGATTAAGCCGACTAATGCGTACACACCGACGGTAACGAGTAACGCGACTATGCTTACGACGATCGCTTGAATTAATAAGGGCTGACCATTTACTGTGCCAAGCGCAATGACAATGATTTCAGATGATAAAACAAAGTCAGTACGAATCGCGCCACGAACTTTGGTTTTTTCTAATGAGAGTAGTTCTTTGTCAGAGAGACTTTGTTTTTTCTCAATTTCCTTGTGTATTTTACTCTTATCGTCATGGCGATGTTGAAACACATGCAAAACTTTTTCTGCGCCTTCATAACAAAGGTATACTCCACCAACCATTAATAATGGTTGGATAAGCCAAGGAATAAAAGCGCTAATCGCGAGAGCAAGAGGCACTAATATTGCTTTGTTAATAAAAGAGCCTTTAGCAACGGCCCAAACAACAGGCAGTTCACGGTCGGCTTTGACGCCAGAGACTTGCTCCGCATTTAAGGCCAGATCATCCCCTAATACGCCAGCTGTTTTCTTTGCTGCAATTTTAGAAAAGACGGCGACGTCATCAAGTAAAGTAGTAATGTCGTCGAGTAGTGCAAGAAGCCCTGTCATTGCCATAAAATACGTTCCATTGCCTGAATAGAATAAGTTTTTCATTGTGCGCTAGGTCGGTTGAAAAACCAAATACTAGACGCGGTGTACACGAATCTTGATAATGCCGATAATGCGGCTGTAAGAGAGCCATCACTCTTCTGAGTTATCCATAAACACTACTGATTAACACGTTAACATTTTTCCTCTTGTTGTCATGTTCGAGGTTATTTAAGGTAGTGCGTATTCCATGTTTCTGAGGTCTATATGTCCAGTACTTACCGCATTTGGCGGCGTATGAAAATGCCAGATTTTACTCGCGTTCATCGCTATCAGAGCTTGCCAGAGCAAGGGCCCAAAGTATTGTTTTTTAGTGGCGGTTCTGCGCTGAATAAAATCAGCCGAGTACTTAAAGAATATACCCATCACTCTATTCATTTAGTAACGCCCTTTGATTCTGGTGGCAGTTCAGCTCGCTTAAGAGCGGAATTTGATATGCCAGCGGTTGGGGACTTACGCAGTCGGTTAATGGCATTGGCAGACGAAACCGTTATGGGGCAGCCAGAGGTGTATGCGTTATTCACCCATCGCTTTGAGATGTCACTTTCGCTAGATGTGCTTAGGGGAGAACTTGAACAGCTGGTGGCGGGTGAACACCCCTTGATTAAACCAATACCTAATCCGATGCGAGCGTTAATTCAAACTCAGTTGAGTGTGATACAAGAAAAAATCAGCGCTACGTTTGATTTGCGTGGAGCCAGTATTGGTAACCTTATTATTTCCGGTGGTTATCTAAATAACCAGCAGCAGTTAGACCCTATCGTGTTTCTGTTTTCTCGTCTGACGAAAACACTCGGTGAAGTAAAAACCATCTTAGATTCGCCTTATCATTTAGGCGTAGAGCTTGAGACGGGAGAGTTGGTTCTTGGGCAGCATCGTATTACGGGTAAAGAAAATGCGGTATTGGAAAGTCCGATAAAGCGCATGTGGCTGAACAAAGGGCTAAAAACGGTGTCTCCTATCAATAGAAGAATTGCCGATGACCGTCGAGATATGATCGAAAGTACTGATTTGATCTGTTATCCACCCGGTAGTTTTTATAGCAGTTTGTTAGCTAACTTGATGCCTGAGGGCGTCGGTCGTGCTATCTGTCAAAACCCAAACCCTAAAGTTTACATACCAAATTTGGGTTTTGATCCAGAGCAATTTGGTTTGTCGTTAATGACGCAGGTTGAGCGATTGGTTTCTACGGTACTCGTTGATACAAAATCACTACAAGACATTTCCTTTGGTGGACTGGATTATTTACTTTTAGACGATGAATACGACTATGGTGTTATAGATGAGCATAAATTGTTTGCATTAGGGGTAGAGGTAATAAAAACACCGTTAATTTCCCAGAAAGCAGAAAAATATGACGAACACCTGATCGTTAAAGCATTGCTGTCTATGGTGTAGAAGGTTTCCTAATGTAGGGAAAATATTAAGCCTCGTGATGTTATCAGAGTTTTTTTGATCTCCACAGTCACAAGTAAATCGTTATTATTAAGTGTTGGAGAAGGCATAAATGAATACGAATGTTCTGATTTGCGATGATTCCAGTGTCGCCAGAAAACAATTAGCAAAGGCATTGCCGGCTAGTTGGGATATTACTGTGGATTATGCGCAAAATGGACAGGAAGCCTTAGACATAATTATTAAGAAAAAAATTGATATTCTTTTTCTTGATTTGAACATGCCAGTAAAAGATGGATATCAAACGCTGGAAGCGTTGCAGAGCGTTGAACATGCGCCCAAAGTGCTGGTCGTGTCTAGTGATGTGCAGCTGAAAGCGGTACAACGCGTCAAAGAATTGGGGGCTAGAGAGTTTTATAAAAAACCCATCCAACCTGACCTTATGCAACAGTCACTCTTATCGTTAGGGTTGATGAAGCAAGAAGATCTCAATAAAAAAGCTCTTAACGTTAACCATTCTGTTGTTGATGACTTTTCATTTTCAGAATGTCTTCAAGAAGTATCCAATATTGCGATGGGAAAAGCGGCCAGTGTGTTGGCTGATATGTTGAATGTTTTTGTTAAGTTACCTGTGCCAAAGGTCAATATATTAGAGGTCAGTGAGTTACAGATGGCCCTAAGCTATGGTGCAAAAGACAATCAATATTCTGCCATATCTCAAGGTTTTGTTGGTTCTGGTGTTGCCTTTGAAGCCTTGCTTATTTTTAACGATACCAGCTTTTCTGATATTGCTAAGTTACTTAAGGTTTCAGGTGATATTGATTTTGATATGGAAGTTGAATTGCTGATGGAGGTTTCTTCTGTGTTGGTCGGGCCTTTCATGGATGCACTCGGCAAGCAATTGAACATCGACTTTAGTTTTGGACACCCTGCTTTATTGGGGCAACACGTTACCATGGCGAATCTGATTAACGAGAAAAGATCAAAATGGCGGCGTACATTAACGGTAGAAATTGTCTACGAACTTGAAAACTACAATGTGAGTTGTGACTTGCTTCTACTGTTTACAGAAGAATCCGTTCCCGTACTAGAAGACTTATTATCCTATTTGGTTGAGGATTAGCAATGACAAACTCGATGGAAGAAATGGCAGAAATTCATTGGCTGTTTGATACACTCAACCATATTGATCTAGGGCTTGTGATAGTAGACCAGCATTACAAGGTGATCTTGTGGAACAGTTTTATGGAAAACCACAGTGGCAAGAGTTCGTCTACGGCAAGGAATCAGTCATTATTCAGTCTTTTTCCAGATATAGATGAAGAATGGCTCAAACGTAAATTAGATAATGTAATGGCTTTGAGAACATCCATTTTTATCTCTTGGGAGCAGCGCGCCTATCTCTTTCCTTTTAATAGCTATCGCCCAATCACAGGGCTAGCTGATTACATGTACCAAAATATTACTTTGCGTCCAATAAGTAATGTGAATGGCACTATCGAGCATGTCTGTATTACGGTTTATGATGTAACGGATGCTGCAAGTCATAAGTTGGCGTTATCTACGGCAAACAAACAGCTCGAACAGTTAAGTAAAACGGACTCTCTGACAGAATTACACAATCGAGGAAGCTTAGAGAAAGCGCTCGACATTATTTTTTCTTCTTATCAGCAGAAGCAAGAAGCGCCTCATTCTTTAGTCATGGCCGATTTGGATTTTTTCAAACATGTAAATGATAATTACGGTCATCCAGTGGGGGATATTGTGCTGAAAGAAGTGGCAAAATTGATGATAGCCTCTTCCCGTAAAGGGGACTTTGTTGGCCGTTATGGTGGTGAAGAATTCGTTATTGTTTTGCCTAATACTGCATTAGCAGGGGCGATGAGCTTCAGTGAAAAACTGCGCAAGAAAATCGAGGCACTGACAATCAATACGGATAAGGGAGACATAAAAGTCACCATTAGCTTAGGTGTTGCACAATTAAGTCCTAAAGACCAAATGGTGTCTTCTTGGTTAATGCGAGCAGACGAGGCTTTATATAAAGCCAAAAATGCGGGGCGTAATCAAACAATGGGTTGATTAGCGTATCAATAAGCCCATCAAAAGAGATTCTGATGGGCTTATTGATGTCAGCTAATCCTAGCTCTAATTAGTCTTCTTTTAGCGCTCCGAGTTGCCTCTCAATCGCCATGATCATGCGCACCGCAATGTCTTGGTTCGTCGCCGTTTCAATTCCTTGTAAGCCAGGTGATGAATTAACTTCTAATAACAGCGGGCCTTTGTTAGAGCGAATCAAATCCACCCCTGCCACTTTTAGGTCCATTGCTTTAGCGGCTTTAATCGCAATTCGTTTTTCCTCTTGAGTGATTTTAATCAATTCCGCTCGTCCACCTTGATGAATATTGGCTCGAAACTCACCCGCTGCGGCGGTTCTTTGAATAGACGCGACAACTTTTCCATCAATCACAAAGCAACGTAGATCTTTACCACTGGACTCTTGGATAAACTCTTGCACCAAAATATTTGCGTTTAAACTTTTAAATGCATTAATCACACTGTCGGCTGCTTTACGTGTTTCTGCAAGTACAACGCCTGTCCCTTGTGTACCTTCTAGTAGTTTTATAATTAATGGCGCTCCGCCGACCATATCAATTAGGTCGCCAGTATCTAAAGGAGAGTTTGCAAAGCCTGTGGTAGGAATGTCTAGACCGCTATCCAATAATAATTGTAACGCACGCAGTTTGTCGCGAGATTGAGCAATGGCGGTTGAGTTGTTTAAACAATACACACCGAGGGATTCGAACTGGCGTAATAGGGTGCAAGCGTAAAATGTTTTACTAGGGCGAATGCGAGGAATTACGGCATCTAAATCATTTAAAACTCGGCCGCCGCGATAGTGAATCTCCGGTGTGGTTGCGTCTAATTTCATGTAGCAATTTTTAATGTTTAAAAATTGAATTTCATGTCCTCGTGCTTCAGCGGCTTCAATAATACGACGATTACTGTACAAATCAGGATTACTAGCCAGCAATCCTATTTTGAGGCCGCCTGTGCGCATCTCAGGCGCTTTGTATAAAGAGGCTAAGTCATTCTGTACTCGATCGCCTAGCAGGCAGTGACCCTCTGGGTCGACGAGAATACGACCATTCATTGCTTCGCGACCTAGTAGCATGCGGTAGCCCATGCTGTCTCTGTCAGTGAGCGTTAGTTCGACAACCCAAGATTTTTCACCGAGTGCTAAAGAAGCACGAATCACAGGGCGTTTTTCTTTATCGCCACTGGAGCTTTTGATGACGCGGTGATCAACGATTTGCGCTTCGCAATGTACAGTGATTTTGCGGTTGTCTTGTAATGGATGAACTTCAAAACTGGTCCATTGCTCGCCATTACGTGAAAAATACTGAATATTGATCGCGTGCAAAGAAGAGGTTTTTGCGCCAGAATCGATGCGCGCTTTTACCGCGGGAATGTTAAGAGAGGAGAAGGCACACCACTCTTCACTGCCGATGACGATTTTGGATTCATTAAGTTGATTCATAAAACTTGGCTCTGACTAGATTGTCGATAATAGCAAAAACAAAAAATGGCGCTTGGCTTCAGTAGAAGGCGCTATCGTATTGATTGGCTTTATAGCTTAAAAAGCAAAATAGGTTAAGTTTTATTCGCTAAAAAGCGCTGATCGGAATGATTAAATGGTCAGCATAAGCACAAACTATTGTAATCGTATTGGCTGAGGCTAATATGTGCGTACTGGATTAATTTTATGGAGTCTTGAATGAATGGCCAACTGATTCGCGAGTTGGAAGCGCTGGGCGGTGATATATTGCCAGCAAGTCTGAGAGAGTGTGATGAAATTGTTATTGATCAGCCAGGGTTTAAGACGCGTATCGCGTTATGGGGCGGTCATTTAGTGAGTTTTATACCTACCGGTCAAGAAGATGTGTTGTTTCAATCTTCAAATGAAGGCGCCAAAACTCGATTTGGTCGCCGCCATTTCGGTGTGCCGGTTTGTTGGCCTTGGTTTGGAGCGAACGAAAAACACAGTGACTATCCTGCTCACGGTTTAGCGCGTTATTTTCGTTGGGAGCTTGCTGAGGTTGGGCGTTTTAAAAATGACGATGTGAAAATCGTTCTTCGATTGGCGTCTGAAGAGCATCCATTGATTGAAGAAATGTGGCCACAAGCTTTTGAACTAAGACAAGTTTTTCGTTTTTCTGCCGATGGTTTCAGTATTAACTTTTCTGCCGCAAATTTATCAGAGAAATCCATGCCGGTTAGCGAAGCTCTGCATACCTATTTTCATGTAGGGGATAATAAAACCACACAGGTACATGGTCTTGATGGTGTTATCTATATCGACAAATTAGACAAAGGAGAGCGAAAGCAGCAAAAAGGCATAGTGTCTCCGTTTGAATATATTGACAGTGTCTATTTAGAATCGCCTGATGTTTGTGAAATTCACGATTCAAGCTTGCAGCGAAAAATTATTGTTCGTAGCGAGGGTAGCCAAAGTACCGTTTTGTGGAATCCTGGCCCTGAACTTGCCAAAAAGCGCAGCGACATGGAAGACGAAGATTATCGTCGTTTTGTTTGCGTTGAAACCGCCAACGCCATGAATGATGCTTATGACATTAAACCGGGTGATATGCACCAGCTTAGAGTGAGTGTATCGGTTGAGCCACTAGAGCCAGCTGAAACCACAGAATCCGTATAAGTATTACTGTTTTAGGGAGATGGTGTCACTCTCACAATCAAGCCCTCAGAATGAAATGCTTGTTATAGAAAAGCCCTCAATCGTCAGATTATCCGACGGTTGAGGGCTTTTTTCTTTGTTTAATATATTTTTCGACACTGCTCAATAGATTAATCGATGTTGTATTCCATGATTAAAGGAGCATGGTCAGAAAAACGCTGACCTTTATAGACGCTACCGCCTTGAATTAAATGCTTAATTCCGGGTGTTGCGATTTGATAATCCAAACGACCGCCTTCATCTAGTTTCCAAGCGCGTTCGTAATCTGGCCACCAGGTATATTGCTTGTCTTGCTTATTAACCTGACGAAAAGCGTCAATGTATTCGAGCTCGTTGAAAATTTCGTTAATCCATTTGCGTTCTTCCGCTAAAAAGCCGGAGTTACGCTGATTTACGAACCAGCTACTAACATCAATGGGCGACCGAGCAACATTGGCTGTTCCGCAAAAAATGAATTCACGACGCTTGCGGCGAGTTTTTATTAAATGGTTTTTAAATCCTTCCATAAAGCGATATTTATGCTGTTGAAGCATGTCTTCGTGGTTGGAGCCATGAGGTGTTAGGAAAGCGCCAATGCTTACCTTTTCGAAATCCGCTTGGATAAAGCGTCCTTCAAAGTCACACTCAGGAAACCCCATGCCAGTCATGATAGCTTTTGGCATGGTTTTACAATAAATGGCCACACCTGCTTGCTCGGGGTCTTCCATCGAGTCAAAAAAGTAAGTGTTGTATCCAGGAGGGAAGAAGACACTGTCGTTTAGGCTTCTTTCGTCTGCCTGAATATCTTGTAGACAAACAACATCCGGGTCCTGGCGAACCATCCATTCAAAAAAGCCGCGATCGGCAGCTTGTCTTATACCGTTTACATTAAGACTGATGACCTTCATTTCTGGTCCCTACAATTCCTAGCCGTGTGTTATATTAGCGCCTATCCAATGTTGGCATGGCTTCGCTCGTTCTTGGCGGCGCTTTGTTCTATTTTTAAAATCTATCTGGAGTCGGCATGAAACCTTACCAAAAAGAGTTTATCGAGTTCGCCATCGAGCAAAATGTGTTGCGTTTTGGCGAATTTACACTTAAATCTGGCCGTGTAAGCCCTTACTTCTTTAATGCTGGCTTATTTAATTCCGGCCAAGCGTTAGCAAAGTTAGGTCGCTTTTATGCGGCCGCATTAATGGAAGCAAATATTCCATTTGATGTTTTATTCGGTCCTGCTTACAAGGGCATTCCCCTTGCAACCACCACCGCTGTTGCTCTGTTCGATCACCATAACGTGGATACTCCTTACGTCTTTAACCGTAAAGAAGCAAAAGCCCACGGAGAAGGTGGTTCACTCGTTGGCGCTCCTTTGGCTGGCAACGTCATGATTATTGATGACGTTATCACTGCAGGTACTGCCATTCGAGAAGTTATGGCCATTATTCAAGACGCGAAAGCCGCACCCGCTGGCGTATTGATCGCATTAGACCGCCAAGAGCGTGGTCAAGGCGAATTATCTGCCATTCAAGAAGTCGAACGTGACTTCGGTATGCCTGTCGTTAGTATCGTTTCGCTTAATAACATAATGACTTACTTAGCAGAACAAGCAACCCCTGAATTTGCGGAGTATCTTGATACTGTTAAAGCTTATCGTCAGCAGTATGGTATTGAATCTTAATCGAACCATGATCAGCTCAGTGTCTGGGGCTCTTTTGTCCCAGTGCTAGCGATTGAGCATAAGTGTTTTTTCTAATGCTGACCATTGCTCAGACCAAACTTCTGTCGGCCTCACCTTAAATTCACTGCGCACGTAATGGCGGATTTTTCCTTCAATGACTGCCAGTAAAAAGTTAGCGCAAGGTGCCACTCCCATAACAGGTCGCAAACCTTGTTTTAAATCGGCTTCACGCATTACCTGTTTGAGCTGGGTTTCAATTCGGTCGAACAATTGTGCGATACGAATTCTTAGTCTTTCTGTTTCACCAGCGAGTGCATCGGCTGTTAGTAGTCGGCACATCCCAGGATTGTGCTCTGAAAAGCCTAAAATCAACGTCAGAATCATCTCAATGCGAGCTAACACGTCGCTTTCGTCTTTTACGATTCTATGGATGCGAGAAAAAAGCGATTCTTCGATAAATTCGATTAAGCCTTCAAACATCTTCGCTTTGCTTGGGAAATGGCGATACAAAGCTGCTTCCGATACACCAACCTGCTTGGCCAATGCCGCAGTCGTGATACGAGCGCCAGGGCTACTTTCTAGCATTTGAGCTAAAGATTGCAGTATCTGTGTTCGACGATCGCTTTTCTTGTTGCTCATTTGACTGTCCAGTTCCCAAACCAATTATTGTTAGTATGCAGTACTAAGGCTATTCAGCCGACTTTGTATTAGAAATTAAGGTGCCTACACCTATGTCTGTAAATATTTCTAACAAAGTCGCGTGAGGTACGCGTCCGTCAATAATATGCGAACTTGTCACGCCTGAATTTACAGCAGATAAAGCGCAGCTGATTTTCGGTAACATACCACCATAGATAGTTCCATCGGCAATAAGTCCGTCAACTTGAGTGGTTGTTAAGCCTGTTAACACATTACCTGACTTATCTTGTACGCCAGAAATATTGGTTAGTAACATTAATTTTTCAGCACCAACGGCTTCTGCAACTTTACCCGCGACTAAATCTGCATTGATATTGTAGGAATTGCCTTCAGCGTCTACGCCGATAGGGGCAATAACAGGGATCAGGTCGCTATTTTCTAATACTTTTAAGACACTAATATCAATACTAGCTACCTCACCAACATGTCCGATATCAACTTGTTCCGGTGCGCTCATACCTTCAGCTTGGTACTTAACAAACAGTTTTTTTGCTTGAATAAAATGGCTGTCTTTACCGGTTAAGCCAATGGCTTTTCCGCCAGCTTGAGAAATCATATTGACGATGTCTTTATTAACTTGACCGCCAAGAACCATCTCTACAACATCCATGGTTGCTGAGTCGGTAACGCGCATTCCATTAATAAATTTGGATTCGATATTTAGCTTCTTCAGCATGTCGCCGATTTGTGGACCACCGCCGTGAACAACAATTGGGTTAATACCAATGGCTTTCATCAGAACGATATCGCGTGCAAATCCTGCTTGAAGCGCTTCGTCAGTCATGGCGTTGCCGCCATATTTTATAACAAATGTTTTGCCAGCAAAGCGCTGGATATAAGGAAGCGATTCACTTAGTACTTCGGCAACGTCTAAAGCGGATTCACGCGTAAAAGCCACGATCAACTTACTCCTGTTAGCGATAAAATACCCTGATCTAAACAAGTAGGGTCTTGATGGCTCAGTAAATAGCCATTTTTAAAATAATTTATTGAGTTGCTGCGTCAAACGATGATTGTTCATGGTCAGTGACGAGTGTAAGCAACCACTTAGGGTTGAAATAATAGCCTGAACCAAGGCGATTAACTATAGAAATTTGTATGAAAATTACGAAGTGAGGGCTTAAAAACTAAATTTAGTTACGGTTCTGAAATATGGGTGAGAGAATCAGTAGAGAAAGCGCGAAAAGATGAGAAAAACTCACCTTTTCGTACTGTTTTGTGTCTGAAAATTACTTAGTGCCGGTGTGACCAAACCCACCTTCGCCGCGCTCGGTGCTTTCAAACTCAGTCACGATATTAAATTCAGCTTGAACAACAGGCACTAGTACCAATTGTGCGACGCGTTCACCTGGTTCTATGGTGAAAGATATGTGTCCGCGATTCCAGCAAGAGATCATTAGCTCGCCTTGGTAGTCTGAGTCGATTAGGCCAACAAGGTTACCAAGTACAATTCCGTGTTTATGACCAAGCCCTGAACGAGGCAGAAGAATTGCCGCCAAGCTAGGATCTTCGATATAAATAGACAATCCAGTCGGTAGCAATGTGGTGTCGCCCGGAGCTAATTCAATCGCTTTATCTAGACAAGCGCGAAGGTCAAGTCCAGCAGAACCTTCGGTTGCGTAAGTTGGAAGAGGAATTTCTTTGCCGATTTTGTCGCTAAGAATTTTTAACTGAATAGCTTGTTTCATAGTCTTCACTTTATTTTGTAAATAGGGATTTAATGGGTTGAGTGAGTGTATTGTAGAATCAGATTCACTAACTCCGTGGCTAATGCTGTTTTTGCTGCTTTGGCCGGAAACCAAGTGTCGTTTTTAGTAATGACTGTGACTTGGTTTTCGTCTTGATTAAAGCCAATGTCGGAGCGAGACACATCGTTTGCGATGATTATGTCTAACCCTTTGCTGTCTAGTTTACCTTTCGCGTATTCGATGACGTTCTGTGTTTCTGCAGCAAACCCCACCATGATTCTTGCTCGCTTATCTTTGGCAAGCGTCGCAATGATGTCAGGATTTTTGATCAAGGTCAGCTGCAATTCATCCGTATTACTTTGCTTTTTCATTTTTTGATCGCAGGCTTGCTTCATTTTAAAGTCTGCGACGGCAGCAGCACCGATAAAAACATCGGCTTGTTGAGCCATTGCTGTTTCACACGCAGCGAGCATATCATCGGCGCTTTTAACGGAAATAAGCGTGACACCTGCCGGTACAGGAACTTGCACTGGACCGCTAATTAGCGTCACTTTTGCGCCACGATCAAGTGCCGCTTGAGCGAGTGAATAGCCCATTTTCCCTGAACTGTGATTACTAATAAAGCGAACTGGATCAATAGCTTCCATGGTTGGACCTGCTGTAATTACCCAATGTTGGTTAGCCAGGTCTTGTGTCATAGATGAGAGGTTAAAATAAGCATCAATAGCCTCAAAAATGTCACGAGGTTCACTCATACGTCCAGGACCTATGTCACCACAAGCTTGGGCGCCATCGGCAGGGCCAATGCTCAATACGCCTCGTTTAGCTAATAACGCCGTATTATGTTGAGTGGCAGGGTGCTTCCACATGGCTTGGTTCATTGCTGGAGCGAGCAAAACAGGGGATTCGGTAGCGAGGCATAACGTGCTTAATAAATCATTGGCCATGCCTTGTGCGTAACGCGCCATAAAATCTGCGGAAGCAGGGGCGATAACGATTAAATCGGCCCATTTAGCCAACTCAATGTGTCCCATTCCGGCTTCTGCATTAGGATCTAATAAAGTACTGCGCACGGCGTGACCTGAAACGGCTTGCAAAGTCATTTCTGTGACAAACGCTTTTGCGCCTTCTGTCAGCACAACTTGAACCTCAGCGCCTGCTTTTGTTAATAAGCGAATGAGCTCGATGCTTTTGTACGCAGCGATACCCCCTGTAATGCCTAATAGAATATTTTGTTTCGCTAGGTTTGACATATAAAACTTCTCAATTCAAATCGATAGCCGATTTACAGGCTAGACTAGTATATAAAAGCAATAACGTAAGGCAGGAAGCCGCTAACGTTAATCTCCGCTTTTATTAGGAAAACTGAAAGTGTGTTTTCCATAATTAAAGCAGTGAGACGCCTGTCTTTAAAGTGGTGCAAGATTAACATGGATCAAGGAGTAGATCATGAGTATTAAACACTGGCCAGAGCAAGAAAGACCACGCGAAAAACTCATTCATCAAGGTGCTGAGGCATTAAGTGATGCAGAGTTGTTGGCTATCTTTCTTCGTACTGGCACTCAAGGAATCAGCGCCGTTGAGCTTGCTAGGCAAGTATTGACCCAGTTTGGCGGATTACGTTCCCTTCTATCCGCCAGTCGAGAAGATTTTTGTAAAGGCTTTGGGCTCGGTGATGCAAAGTATACTCAGTTGCAGGCGGTCTTAGAAATGTCTAAGCGTCATCTGCAAGAGCAGTTGAAGCGTGAAACCGTGTTTAGCAGTGCTGAGCATGTCCGGCATTATCTGTCCGCACAGTTGCGTCACTCTCAGCGTGAAGTGTTTGCTGTTTTGTTTTTAGACAGCCAGCACCGACTGATTCGTTATCAAGAGCTGTTTATGGGCACAATTGATGCGGCGGCGGTTTATCCTCGTGAAGTGGTGAAAGCCGCTTTGCAATATAACGCTGCCGCCGTGATCCTAGCGCATAATCATCCAAGTGGTGTGGCCGAGCCGAGTCAGGCCGATATTTCGATTACGTCTAGAATCAAGCAGGCGTTGGATTTAGTCGATGTGCGTTTATTGGATCATTTTGTTGTGGGGGATGGCGTGCCAGTGTCGCTTGCCGAAAGAGGCATGATATCGTGATGATGTGACGATGAGCTTAAAGTGTTGTACTGATGATTTCATCGGCTTATTCGGTATTTTTTTGCTTTTTTAACGACGAACTTTTGAAAGTTGATCATTTTTTTAACAAAATATTTGCTCAGGGCTCTTGCTTATGGGAGAATGCGCGCCGCTATTCCTCGGTACGGGATATTTTTGATTCATAAGGAATCATGCTCCGCCTGAGGAAGTGAAGCACACTTCCAATAATCTTTCTGGATAGCAAAAGGTATTTAATTATGTCTCGCGTATGTCAAGTTACTGGGAAACGCCCTGTTACAGGTAATAACGTTTCTCACTCAAAGCGTCGTACTAAGCGCCGTTTTCTTCCTAACCTTCATTGGCACCGTTTTTGGGTCGAAGGTGAAAACCGCTACATCCGTTTACGTGTATCTTCTAAAGGTATGCGTATTATCGATAAAAAAGGCATCGAAACAGTTCTTACTGAAATGCGTGCCAACGGCGAAAAAGTATAAGGAACTGAATCATGGCTTCTAAAGGCGCTCGCGATTTAATTCGCATGGTATCTTCTGCTGGTACTGGTCACTTTTACACAACTGACAAGAACAAGCGTAATACTCCAGACAAACTAGAAATGAAAAAGTTTGATCCTGTTGTACGTCAGCATGTAATGTACAAAGAAGCGAAAATTAAATAATTTTCGATCTTTATAAAAAAACCGACTCATTGAGTCGGTTTTTTTGTATCTACTATATAGTAGAGTCCGTTGAATATATCATCAGCATTGTTTTCACCGTGCATCTTTGTCGAGGTCCCTATGCCTGAATTACCAGAAGTAGAAACTACCTTGCGTGGAATTGAACCACTGCTTGTTGAGCAATCCATTGCTCGGATTGATATTCGTCAGCCTAAACTACGATGGCCAATCACGCCAACGTTGGCTGAAGAGATGCAAGGGCAAATTATTACTCGCTTGACTCGCCGTGGTAAATACATAGGCATTCACACCGCGTCAGGTACCTTGATTATTCATCTTGGGATGTCAGGCAGCTTGTATTTTGTTGAACCTGAAACGCCGCCTTTGTTTCATGATCATGTGGATTTCTGCCTTCAAAACGGGACACATTGGTTGCGTTATACCGATCCGCGTCGCTTTGGCGCTATTCTTTGGACGACCAATGATTGGCTGCAGCATGAGTTGTTGAGTCATTTAGGGCCAGAGCCATTATCTGATTCGTTTCATGTTGATTACCTTTACGCTAAATCAAAAGGCCGTAAAGTGGCGATTAAAAGCTTTATCATGGACAGTAAAGTTGTGGTCGGTGTAGGGAATATCTATGCAAATGAGGCCTTGTTTATGGCGGGTATTCGTCCGACCCGTATGGCTGGAAATATTAGTAAAGCCAGATATGCTAAATTAGTTGAGTGCATTAAAACAGTGCTATCAGCAGCGATAAAACAGGGCGGAACGACGCTAAAAGATTTCGTCGGAGGCGACGGTAAGCCTGGATACTTTAAACAAGAGCTTGCTGTTTATGGTCGTGCGGATAAGCCTTGTGTCGTTTGTAGCGTGCCTTTAAAGGAAGTGCGACAAGGTCAACGCAGTACTGTGTATTGTTTGCACTGCCAAACTTAACCA
Source organism: Marinomonas sp. TI.3.20 (assembly GCF_038155025.1). Lineage (NCBI taxonomy): Bacteria > Pseudomonadati > Pseudomonadota > Gammaproteobacteria > Oceanospirillales > Oceanospirillaceae > Marinomonas > Marinomonas sp. TI.3.20. The sequence goes on from NZ_JBAKAS010000001.1 coordinate 427,289, forward strand.
TTTGGTTAGTATAGGCATGGTTATTGCTCAGTTGGTTAGTGACAATGATAAATGCTGAAAATAAGATTGAGTGTTAAATACGAACTTTAGTGGTTTTTTTTTCAGTAAAGAGTAGTTTGAAAAAACACCGAGTTTTTGGTGCGTTTAGATTGCGATAATCAGCGAATAGAGTTATTTTGACCGGCTAGACAGTTTTTTACATGTCGACGCCATAATTAAAAAAAACAGAAAGAGGAATTGGAATGAAAGGTGTCTTTCTTGCATCCGTAACAGCGCTGGCTATGTCAGCAAGTTTGGTTCACGCCGCAGATGATAAGCCAGCAGTCGTATATGACCAAGCAGGTAAATTTGATAAGTCTTTTAACGAAGGTGTTTATAACGGCGTTAAAAAATACACGGCTGACACTGGTCAAAAGATTCGTGAATTTGAACCAAAAAATGAAGCACAAGTAGAGCAAGGTCTTCGTCGTTTGGCAAAACGCGGTTACTCACCAATCGTTGCGGTTGGTTACAGTATGTCTGCAGCCACTGAAAAAGTAGCGAAAGACTTTCCTAATATCCATTTCAGTATCATTGACAGCGTTATCGACTTACCAAATGTACAGTCGATCGTTTTTAAAGAACAAGAAGGATCCTTCTTGGTAGGCGCATTAGCAGCCATGAAAACGAAAACCAATACGGTTGGTTTTATCGGTGCAATGGATGTTCCTCTGATTCGTAAATTTAGCTGCGGTTACAAGCAGGGTGTGAAATACATTGCACCAAACGATAAAGTGATTGTAAACATGGTTGGCTCTACTGGCGCTGCGTTTACGGATCCAACTAAAGGGTCTGAGCTTGCGAAAAGTCAGTTTTCCCAAGGGGTTGATGTCGTGTTTGCCGCTGCTGGTGGAACAGGCATTGGTATTTACCAAGCCGCCGCTGATGCCGGCAAGTATGCGATTGGTGTGGATTCAAACCAAAACTACCTTCATCCAGGCGTTATGCTGACTTCTATGGTTAAACGCGTAGACCAAGCCGCTTACAACACTTATAAAACGGCTGCAGCCGGTACTTGGAAACCAGGTCTTATCACGCTTGGCCTTGCTGACAACGGTGTGTCTTGGGCGTTGGATAAATACAACGAAAAGCAAGTTACTCCTGAGATGGTTGCGAAAATGAAGACCATTCGAGCTGATATTATTAGCGGTAAAATACAGGTGCATGACTACTCTAAAAACGGTAGTTGCAACGACTAGAAAGTGAAATAAAAAAACAGCGGTTCACGATGAGTGAGCGGCTGTTTTTTTGCATTTGATGCCTTCCTTCGAAGCAATAGATTTGCCAACAATATGTTGTGCGAGTTGTTATTCGGTCTACCTGCTATCCTTCGATAAGGATGAGCGTATCTAGGATAGACGTAATTGCATCATTGCCAGAGTAAGTACAATATTGTTTGTATTAAGTGTATTTACTGCTTCCAACATAAATTGACGAATCATTATTGAAATATGACAAACACAACAACGCCATACGCAATTGAATTGCGCGACATTAGTAAGCGCTTTGGGGCTGTTCAAGCTAACAAAGATATTTGCTTGCAGGTCCCCAAAGGTACCATTCACGGTATTATTGGTGAAAATGGGGCAGGTAAATCGACCCTAATGAGCATCATTTATGGGTTTTACGAAGCGGATTCTGGCCACATAGAAGTGGACGGAGAAATCGTTAATATTCGTAATTCTCAAGAGGCAATCAAAGCCGGCATTGGCATGGTGCATCAGCACTTTATGTTGGTGGAAAACTTCACCGTCTTAGAAAATGTAATATTGGGTGCCGAAGGTGGTGCCGTGTTACGTAAGGGTATACACGATGCTCGTACGGAATTAACTCGTCTGGCCAAAGAGTACAGTTTGGATATAGATGTGGATATGGTCGTTGAAGACCTTCCTGTTGGTTTACAGCAACGAGTGGAAATTTTGAAGGCGTTATATCGTGGCGCTCGTATCTTGATCTTAGATGAGCCTACCGGTGTATTGACGCCACAAGAAGCGGACCATTTGTTCCGTATTTTGTACTCTTTAAAGGAGCAAGGCGTCACCGTGCTCTTGATTACTCATAAGCTGCGGGAAATTTTGGCTTCCACGGACAATGTGTCTGTGATGCGTCAAGGTGAAATGGTTGCTCATAGAGAAACAGCGAAAACAAACAAAGAAGAATTAGCCGAATTAATGGTCGGTAAAAAAGTGCGTTTGACCGTGAACAAAGGTGATGCAACCCCCGGCGATACTTTATTGTCGGCAAAGAACGTTTCTCAATTTGATGCTCAAGGTGTCAAGCGACTCAAAAACGTCAGTTTAGAGCTTCGCTCAGGCGAGATTTTAGGTATTGCTGGCGTCTCTGGTAACGGCCAGAGTGAATTATTGAATGTACTGTCTGGTATCACGGAAATGAGCGAAGGTGAGATTCATTTCGCAGGTGCAACAATTAGCGCGAACTCGCCTAAAAATGCGTCGCAAATGCGTGATATGAAAATGGCGCATGTCCCTGAAGACCGTCATAAAATGGGCTTGGTGACAGGTTTTGAGGCTTATGAAGCCGCCGTTTTGGGGTACCATAATTCTGCTGTTTACAATGGCAAAGTATTTATGCATCGCAAAGTGATGGTGGATGAATGCAAAGATCGTATGGCTGCATGGGATGTGCGTCCGCCAAATCCTCATTTAAAAACGGCGAATTTTTCGGGTGGTAATCAACAAAAGATCGTTATTGCTCGAGAAGTGGAACAAAACCCAGATGTGTTGTTAATTGGCCAGCCTACTCGTGGAGTAGATATTGGAGCAATTGAAAACATACATGAGCAAATTGTAAGTTTACGAGACGCAGGCAAAGCCATTCTATTGGTCTCGGTTGAATTGGATGAAATTATGGCGTTGAGTGACCGTATCCTTGTGATGTTTGATGGCGCTGTTGTTGGTGAGTTGGACGCAAAGGATGCCAACGAGCGTGTACTTGGCTTAATGATGGCAAATGCCTACAGTGATGATGAGCAAGGAGAGTCAGCATGAGTCAGGCAAAGGTTCCTGTTTGGGTCAATCTAGCATTGATTCCGCTGATTAATATTAGTTTGGCGTTTCTGATTTCTGGTTTGGTTATTTATGCCATCGGTCAAGACCCGTTCGAAGCCGCAGGCTATATGCTTTACGGGGCTTTTGGGTATAACGAAGGCATCGGCTATACCTTGTATTACGCGACCAACTTTATCTTCACGGGTCTTGCTGTGTCTGTTGCGTTTAAAGCGGGTCTTTTCAATATCGGTGGTGAAGGTCAAGCGTATATTGGTGGTTTGGGGGTAGGGTTAGTGTGTTTGGCCCTCGATCATACTATGCCGTTTTATGTGATTGCGCCGTTAGCTATTATTGGCGCGGCTGTGTTTGGCGCTGCTTGGGCTTATATCCCTGCGTATCTACAAGCCAAGCGTGGTAGTCATATTGTAATTACTACCATCATGTTTAACTTTATTGCCTCATCTTTAATGGTTTATTTAATGGTGAATTGGCTTAAGTCACCTGATAGTTTGTCATTGAACAGCCGTACGTTTGAAGAAAATGCATGGATGCCTTATCTGCATTCTTTATTGATGCCTCTGGGAATCGATATTGGTGATTCACCACTAAATGGCGCTTTTATTTGGGCATTATTGTGTTGTGTGGGTGTTTGGTTGCTGATTTGGCATACTCGTTGGGGTTATCAATTGCGTACTTTGGGGACGAATCCAACTGCCGCTAAATACGCAGGTATTGATACATCGAAAGTGACTATTTGGGTCATGATGATCTCTGGTGCTCTTGCTGGTTTTGTTGGTTTGAATGAAATCATGGGTGTTAACCATAGCTTGTTGCTGAATTTTGCTGCGGGTTACGGTTTCGCTGGTATTGCAGTGGCTCTAATGGGGCGAAATCATCCGTTTGGTATTTTATTGGCTGCGATTTTATTTGGTGCTCTGTATCAGGGTGGTGCAGAAGTCGCATTTGATATGCCAGAAATTACACCAGATATTGTGGTGGTTATTCAAGGTTTGGTCATCTTGTTCTCTGGGGCTTTAGAGCACATGTTTAAAGATCGCATCGAAGGCTTCTTTATTCGCAGAGCCACAGCGGCACAGGGGAAATAAAATGTACGATACGCTTATTCAAATGTTAGACGCCACAATGCGTGTTTCTACACCGCTTATTCTTGCAGCCCTGGCTGGCTTGTATTCTGAGCGAGCAGGTATTGTAGACATCAGTTTAGAAGGGAAAATATTGGGCAGTGCATTTGCTGCTGCCGCTGCTTCTGCTGTGTTTGGTTCTGCTTGGGTTGGTTTGATTTTTGGTATTATGGCTTCGGTTATGCTGGCATTAATTCATGGCTTTGCTTGTATTACACACCGAGGTGATCATATCGTTTCTGGTGTTGCCATCAATACCATTGTTGCCGGGATGACAGTCACTTTAGGGCTGCATTGGTTTAATTTAGGAGGACAAACTCCTGCTTTAACAGGCAATGAGCGCTTTTTAGATATTACATTACCATTCGCACATGCGATGCAGAATGTACCTGTCATAGGGCAGATATATACGCACTTACTAAGTGGGCACAATATTCTTGTCTATCTTGCCTTCTTTATGGTGCCTGTTACTTATTGGGTAATTTATAAAACACGCTTTGGTTTGCGTCTTCGTGCTGTTGGTGAAAATCCTCAAGCAGTTGATACTGCAGGCATTTCAGTGACATGGATTCGTTATCGCGCGGTAATAGTGTGTGGCATCTTATGTGGTGTTGCTGGCGCATACTTGTCTACGGCACACAATGCTGGATTCTTGAAGGATATGAGTGCGGGTAAAGGCTATATGGCTTTGGCTGCGCTGATCTTTGGTAAATGGCGTCCTGTTCCTGTTATGTTTGCGTGTTTGTTATTCGGCTTCTTAGACGCTGTTGCAGTGCGCTTACAAGGTTTTGTAATTCCAGGATTAGGTGAAGTGCCGGTACAAGCGATTGAGTCACTTCCTTATGTTTTGACTGTTCTTCTGCTAGCAGGCTTTATTGGTAAAGCGATTGGGCCAAAAGCCGTTGGCCGACCTTATGTCAAAGAGCGAGCCTAGACTATGCCAGATGTTGTGATAGACGGCGTTGCTTTTGAGCTTGCGAAAAATGCAATGAGTAAGGCCTATGTGCCTTACTCGAAGTTCAAAGTGGGTGTTGCGATTGAAACGGTCAATGGTCAATACTATTCTGGCTGTAATGTTGAAAATGCGGCTTACCCAGAAGGTACTTGTGCTGAAGCCGGCGCCATTGCCGCGATGATATTAGATGGCGAGAGCCAAATTAAAAACATCTATGTCATGGGCAGTGGTTCCAAATTGGTAACGCCTTGTGGTGGTTGTCGTCAGAAGATTCGAGAGTTTGCTTCACAAGATACTTTGATTCATGTCTGTAGTGATTCTGAAGTACGCCAATCATTTTCATTAGAGGCACTTTTGCCTCATTCTTTTGGCCCTGAAAACCTCGCTGAATAAGTTTGCTTTAGCTGATAATAATGCTAAAAGTAAGAGTAGAAGTGAGAGCAAAAGCCACGTATAGCGTGGTTTTTTTATGCCTACTGTTTAGTTGTTTTCGTGACTTTATTAACGGATAGCCAGCGAGCCAACATAGGGCCGACGATCAGAACCAATAAGAAGCGCATGATCTGCATCGACATGACAAAGGCGACATCTGCATTAGTGGAAGCCGCAATAATGGCTACCGAGTCGGCACCGCCTGGGCTGGTGGCTAGAAAGGCCGTCAGTGGGTCAATATTAGCGAAGTAAACCAATAGCATCGCAAAGCAGCCATTAATAAAGATCAGTGCAATAATTGCTGAGATAACATGTGGAAAAACGTGTAGTGCATGGCGTAGAACTGACGGTGAAAAGCGAAAGCCAATTCCCCATCCTAGTAATCCAAAGCTAATGGCCAAATACCAGCTAGGCAATACAATTGAAAATACGCCAGAGAACTTAATAAAAATGCCTACCGCAATGGATAGCAGAAGAGGGCCACCAGGAAGGCGTAACTTAGCGCCAATAAAAACGGTCATGCAGCTCATCACTACAGTAATCATAAAATCAGAAAAAGAAGAGAGAGCAAACCATTGTACCGATACAGTCGTATCGACATTGAACATACTCGCTACAACGGTAGCTGCGATAGCACAACATGCAACACGTAGGTATTGCATAAACGCGACCAGGCGCATATCAGCCCCATAGGACTCGGACATTATGGTCATGACTGACGCGGCGCCAGGAGAAGAGCCCCAGATTGCCGTGGTTCCTGGCAGTAAGCCTGTTCGACTTAGCAGCCAACCGAGCAAACTTGATGCAACAATAGTAGAGCAAGTACCAAGTAGGAAAATTGGCCATTCTTTGGCGATTTCTTGATAAATAGTCGTCGGTAAATGCCCCGCAATCATCCAGCCAAGTGTGCCTTGTGCCATAGCAAATAAAGGGTTAGGTAACATTAAGCCAGCGCCTCGTACTGTGACTATAATGCCAGCGATCATAGGTCCTAATAGTAAAGCAGCAGGTAAATTGCAGGCTTCTAAAAAGGCAGAAATAGCAAAAGAAAGGATGAGAAGAATGAGAAAGGTCCAAACTTTAGGGTTGTTATCAAATGTGAAGTTTGGTTTGGTCGTCGGTGTGGGCATGTTCTCAATCCAAGACAATTGGCAATGGCGCTATGTTTTGCAGAGCATACCTTAAATATCGCGATAATATGATAAGACTCGTTGCTGTCAGTAATCTATCCACATTTCCTTTGGCACCCTTTCACTAAAGGAATCTGGTATCGTACTTTTACAATGACTTAGTTTGGATGAGAGAGGCCGCGCTTGTTAAAAAAGGATAATAATTTCATGAGAAACATTACGCCCATTTATTGGGTCTTTTTGTCTTTAATACTCACTGCTTGTTCGACTGGAGCGATTACTCGTGCTGATTCGGTGGGCTTCAAAGAGTCGGGTGAAGCAACATACTACGCCACAAAATACCAAGGACGACAAACAGCCAGTGGTGAATTGTTCAACCAAAAAGCCATGACAGCGGCTCATAAGCGTTTGCCTTTTGGAACCAAGGTAAAAGTGACAAATGTAGCCAATGGTAAGAGTGTTATTGTACGAATCAATGACCGCGGTCCGTTTGTAAGTGGCCGTATTATCGATTTAAGTAAATCCGCCTTTCAGCGAATTGCCAGTACTAAGCATGGGGTGATCGATGTCGACATTGCTGTTTTAAATTGAAGCACTTTCTAAGCGTGAGTTGAGAGCTAAAATGTCATTGTTTTTTCCTTTTCAGTCTCGATGAAACAATAGTTGATATCATCTACAATGACGCTTCTTATTATTCATGTAATGGTTTTCACTAATTAACCGCATTTTCCCTCTGGCGATAACCTAGCCATCTGGGACATAATAGTCACAATTATTGTATTGATAATTGTTATCGTGTTCATTTTGGAGGGACCATGCTTCTGTCAGAGCTACCGAAAGGTAAAGTTGCTAAAATTCATTTCGTGGCACATCCACATGAAGACAAACAAATTCAACTCAGTGCATTAGGTTTTGATCCCGGTGAAACGGTGAAACTTATGATGAAAGCCCCCTTTGGAAATCCTCTTCAAATTAAAGTGGGTGCCACTCTTATCGCTATTCATACTGACGATGCTCAGTATATTCATCTGTGTGATGAGCAATGTGAGGGTCATGACGAATGAGTCACCACATTACGTTAGTGGGTAACCCGAATACAGGCAAAACCACCTTATTTAATAAGCTCGCCGGAACGCGTCAAAAAGTCGGAAACTGGGCTGGCGTGACAGTAGATTGTAAAACGGGCTTTTTCCCTGTTGCTGGTCAGCGAGTCGATATGACTGACTTGCCAGGAATTTACAGTTTTGCCACTGAATCTGGTGGTATTGACGAATCGGTTGCCCGTCGTTTTCTGAATAAAGGCGAGTACGATGTCATTGTTAACGTCGTTGATGCGACCAATCTAAAGCGTAATTTAAAGTTAACAAAAGAGTTAATTGAGTTAGGTCAGCCCATGATAGTGGTGATGACGATGACGGATCTCGCAAGAAAAATGCGCATCATGCCGGACTTAGAAATGCTCGCCGAAAACATGGGTATTACCATTCTTGATGGTCATGGACTTTCTGTAATAGATCTACAAAAGCAAGTGTTAGCGCTCGTTGAAACACTAAAAGCCAATCCTATTGTTGCACAGTCAAAGCCCGTTAAAACATGGTTGTCTGGTGTGATGAAACAACAAGCGAAAGCCCACAATACAACGGAATTCGTAGACCGTATTGTATTGCATCCATTGTTAGGTATTCCTATTTTCTTATTGGCAATGTACGCGATGTTTGCCTTAGCCATCGGTTTAGGTACCTTGTTTATTGATCCGATAGATTCTTTTACCGCTTACTGGTTTGTGTCCTTTCCAAGCCATTGGATGCAGCAAGTTGGTGTGCCTCATTGGATTATTATTGTTCTTGCCAACGGTTTAGGTGGTGGTGCTGAGCTGGTTGCTACTTTTGTCCCTGTCATAGCGTGTTTGTATTTATGCCTGAGCTTTTTAGAAGACAGTGGCTATATGGCTCGTGCGGCCTTTATTATCGATCGAGTTATGCTGTCGATTGGATTACCTGGTCAGGCTTTTATTCCTTTATTATTAGGCTTTGGCTGCAACGTCACCTCGATCATGTCGACGCGCAGCTTATCTAACCCTAAGCAGCGCATGCTAACCATGGCAATGGCTCCATTTATGTCATGTAGTGCACGTTTGGCGGTATATGTTATGTTCGTTTCGGTGTTCTTCCGTGACAATGGAGGCTCGCTGGTATTTGGTTTGTATCTTTTAGGCATTCTGATGGCTGTGGGAACCGCGTGGATTTTTAGAAAGCAGCTATTTAAAGATGTACACGCCAGCTCGTTTATCGAAATGCCGCATTATCATCGACCACGTTGGGGCAATATTGTGTTGTCTAGCTGGCATAAAGTACGTGGTTTCGTTATTCGTGCAGGTAAAACCATTATTGTGGTCTCGGCAATATTAACGATACTAAATTCCGTTCCATCTTGGCGCTCGGCCGCAGAGGGTGGTAAACCATCAGCCTTGGCAGAAGTCGGCCAGGTGATTACACCTGCCTTTTCACCAATAGGAATGGGCGACAACAACTGGCCTGCTGCCGTTGGTGTGTTTACTGGCGTGTTGGCAAAAGAAGCCGTCGTTGGGACCATGGATGCACTTTATTCAAATGTGGCTGGGGGAAATGATCAAGCAGAATATATATCGCCCTTTGCTAATTTGAAAGCGGTTAGCGCGATTCTTTGGAGCAACTTAACCGGCGCAATGAATACCTTGATTGACCCATTAGGCTTGTCTGCAGTGAGTGATGCCCAGCACGAAGAAACCTTATCGCTAGGTCATCAAAAAATGGTGTCTTTGTTTAATGGTTGGCAAGGCGCGTTTGCTTATTTAGTGTTCGTGCTGCTTTATACGCCTTGTGCCGCGGCGATTGGTGCCTTGGTAAAAGAAGGTGGGCTCTTGTGGACTGGGGTTGTGACGGCTTGGAGTACATCAGTAGCCTATGTTGGGGCGGTATGTACGTATCAAGTACTTACCTTTTCTCAGCATCCTACCAGCTCTCTTGTATCCATGGGCATTGCAATTGCTTGGATTGTACTCTTTGTCTTCGGGCTTAAATGGTGGATAAAGCCTACCTTAGATAAAAATATCATTGCAAGAGGCTAATATTTTCTCTTTTAGGTGAGAAGATTAAGATAAATAAAAAAAGAGAAACGGCTGGCAAGGACGTTTCTCTTTTTTTGTTAGCTTGCTCCTAAATTCAGTAGTACCAGAGCATAGGTATAAAGAGCAGCATAGATAGCCAGTGCAAACAGAGCTAAGTGATTGATGACATTATGCACTGCTTGATGATAACGCTGCAGTGTTTGAATTGGGCTTTTTAGCGCAGCAGGCCAAGTGTCTGCTTGTAGCAAAGGAAAGCTGCTGAACATCATAAAGAAGCCAGAAATAAACGCGGCATTTCCCCAAAACTCACCAAGATGAAAGTAACCATAAAAAGCGAAATTCCAAACCCCGGCTAAAAAACTCAACAGTGCCAATACACCCTGTCTTTTCTCCAGTTTTCCCCGTAGTGGATTAGGAACAGACAGCAGCAGAATGAGCCACATACAAACCGCGACGACAATACCCATTACGTTTCCTCATGATTGATAATGTGAATAGTATATAGAACAACGAAAGCTTTGTTGTTGATTTAGACGCTGTCAATGCGTCTTTATTACAGAGCAAAGGGGGAATTATTGGATGAATTCAGATTTACTCTATCGGAGAAAGGCTGCAGATGAAAATATCTTTCATTGGCGAGTAGTCACAATTAAGGCAGCCAATGATATTAGCCTCAATCCATTGTTCTTTTGAGATGGTTTCAAAACTCAGGTTATAACCGCAGTGGATTGCCAGATGTTCAAACAACAGGCGTTGAGCGCGTCCATTGCCCTCTCGAAAAGGATGAATCATGTTTAGTTCAATATAGAATTCCGCCATTTCTGTGCAGAGGCAATCGAAATCTAGCTCTTCAAAGAAGCGTTTTTTTTGAATTTGAGAAAATAGCTTATTTGCTTCTCTCACGATAAATTCGGGCTGACAAAAACGTGTATCAAGTTTTGATATTGCAATCGAACGAGGCTCTCCTGCCCAATCATATAACTCTCCAAAAAGCGCGTTATGGAGTGAGCATAGATGGGAAAATCTGTACGGAGCAGGGGTAAAATCGATGTCAGCTAATGCCAAAGTAGAAAGTTGGTTTTCTAATTCACAAAGCTGTTTAGCATCTTTGATATGAAGCTTATTAATCAGAGTGTTGGAGTTAGGGTAGGTGTACGGATCTTGCCCTACGCCATATTTATCGACCATGATGTTAGCCTAGATATTTTGCCAAAATCTGTTCTTTTTTAACTTTCCGTTCTGCTGCACTAAGAGAAAATAAGGATTTATCTACAGAATAGCCTTCTAAACGCATGCTTTCGACGAAATTGTCGCCTTTTTTATTTGAGTACGCTTGTTGTTTAGCCGTTAGGCTGAGCGTTGAACCTTGTTTCATATTGATCTCCTTAAGCTATCTCACCGCTTCAGTATAGCCTAGTGGGTAGATGGCTTCTACGGTTAGATTGGTCAGAATATGCCTAGACCTCTTGCTTCATTCTCCTGAAAACTATATTGTACTAGTACATGAATACATGCCTATTTTATAAATGCCTAATAACGCATTAAAAGAGCAATTTCCTATGAAGGATTTGATCCAGTTTTTATCCGAAGTCGATGATGCCGCAGCGTTAGAAAAGCGCTTAACCGTGTTACTGACGCCAAACGAGATCAGTGAAATGGCGCGCCGTTTAAAAATCATCGCCTTGTTAGATGAAGGTGTCCCCCAGCGGGACATCGCAAAACAGTTAGGTGTGGGCATAGCCACCGTTACCCGTGGCTCCCGAGCATTGAAGGAATTAAAAGAATCATGAGTACCACTCCAAAAAGACCTGAGCGTATTACGCTACCTCGCAAACCTAAGTACATTACCATCAGTGCCGATTGTGACTTTTTTGCCTTGTTTAAAACGGTAGAAAAGCACTTTGATCATTGTTTTATGTTGGAATCCCTTGGTGAAGAGAGTTTTATTTCTCGCCATTCAATCATTGGTTTTGACCCTGAAAAATTGATCTGGGCCCAAGACAATCAGCTTTTTATCCAAGAGCGAGATGGCAGCACAGAGTCGTACGAATCTGATAATCCGTACTATTTATTGCGTGACATCGTGCCGCAAAATATTTTGTCGCGTGGCTTTGCGGGTGGTTTAACCGGCTACCTTGGTTACGACAGCATGAACTACTTCGAGCCGAGCTTGGATCTGCAATCGAGTGACATGTTTGATGCCTTCCGTTTTGGTTTGTACAAAGACGGCCTCATCTACGACAAGATGACCGGCGAAGTGGTCTACTTCTATTACGAAGATGGGCAAGAGGGTGCCAATCGCGTTGCCCTAGTAAACCAGATGATGACGGAAGAAACGCCAGAAAATGGTCCGTTTGTGGTGACGCCTGCCGGTGAATCCATGTCGAAATCCGATCACGCCGATGCCGTGGCAAAAGTGAAGCAAGATATAGTCGACGGCAAAATCTTCCAGTGTGAAGTGGGCTTCAAAATGTGGTTCAACATGGAAGGCGACACCATTAACTTGTACGAGCAATTGCGTGAAGTGAACCCATCGCCACAAATGTATTACATCAAGTTCGGTGAGCAAAAAGTCATCGGCGCGAGCCCTGAGTTATTGTTCCGTGTTCGCCAAGGCGAGATGGAAACTTTCCCTCTTGCGGGGACGGCGAAACGCGGTGTAGACGAAAAAGAAGACGTCGCCTTGGCGCGTGCTTTGTTAAATGATCCAAAAGAAATTGCCGAACACAACATGATTGTGGATCTACATCGTAACGATATTGGCCGTGTGGCGCGTTTTGGTACGGTGAAAGTGCGTAGTCTAATGGACATCAAACGCTTTAGTCATGTACAGCACATTTCCAGCGAAATTGTCGGTATTATGGCGGAAGATCACGACATGTTCTCAGCGCTGGCGAGCAACTTCCCAGCGGGTACTTTAACGGGTGCACCGAAAATAGAAGCGATGAAAATCATCGATGATTTGGAAAATGACGGTCGTGGCCCTTACGGTGGCGCGGTTGGTCAATTCTCCTTCAATGGCGATTGCATGTTTGCGATTCCGATCCGCACGGTTTTTGCGAAGGGCGAGAAAGCCTACGTGCAGACCTGTGGCGGTAACGTCTACGATTCGAATGCTGAAGATGAATACGAAGAAATTCAACGTAAGTTTGCCGGCACACGTCGTGTTTTAGAAAGCTTTGCGCCAAAAGCCAATGCCACACAAGATGCAGGTCAGGAGTAAAAACGCTATGAAAGTATACATTATTGATAACTACGACTCCTTTACCTACAACCTGTATCAGTTTATTGGCGAAGTACTAGAGACCGAGCAAAGTAAGGGTGAAGTTTCCAGCTTTGAAGTGATCGTAAAACGTAACGACGAAGTCACTTTAGACGACATTCGTAAAGCGGCACCGGATCGCATTATTATTTCTCCAGGTCCAGGTTCACCAGACGATAAAGCCTACTTTGGTATCTGTGCGGACGTGATTTTGGAATTCGGTAAAACCATCCCATTAATGGGTGTTTGCCTTGGTATGCAGGGGATTTGTCATGTATTTGGCGGCAATGTAGTGAAAGCGCCATTGCCGATGCACGGTAAGACCAGTCCCATTACTCACAATGGCGAAGGCATCTTTCACGATATCCCTGATCAGTTAGAAGTGATGCGTTATCACTCCTTGATCGCAGAAGCAGAAAGCTTCCCAGAGGTGCTTGAAGTGACCGCGACAGTGGGTGATTTTCAAGTCGCCGACTTTGGTAATATCTCATCGATTCACCAAGGCGGTAACTTTGAACTGATGGGCGTTCGTCATAAAGAATACCCAATTCAAGGCATTCAATTTCACCCTGAATCCTTCGCCACAGAAGGGGGCAAAGACCTGATTAAGAACTTCTTGTTTCAGGTCTGATATTGGCTGTTAGTCATGGTGAGATAAAACGAAAGGCTGAGTAACTACTCGGCCTTTTTTGTTTTTAGCCATTGCCACGCGAGCCCTAAATATTCGTAAAAAGCGCGTTGGGATTTGTAGTTTTCAGAAGCGCCTATGCGCCATTCGCTGCGAGTGTCACTTAGGCGAAACGCGGGGGCGGGAATCACAGAAATACCCGCTTTTGTAAAGAAGCCTTGGGCACGCCTTAGATGCGAGGCTTCACTGACGAGCGCGACTCGTTTTCCTATTAGTTTTGATGCCATGGCATTGGCTTCCGCTTCTGTGTCTTTTGGTTTTGGAAACATAACGATTCTGCTTGGTTTTGTTCCTAATTCTATTGCCGCATCGTGCATGATTTTAGCGTGACCACCGAACCCCGAGACAAAAAGCTGAGCGTCTGGATTGGCTTTTAAAATTCGCAAGCCTTCTTCTAGGCGGTAAATGGCGCTTCTTCCTAGTTGCATCACAGCAGGATCATTAGGGTAATGTTGATGAGCGCTGCCTAATACCACAACAACATCCACAGGTTGCTTGATGTCAAAAATAGGGTAGATGTTTTCCAATGGTGCAATCAGGCGATTGGCGACAGGGTCAAAACTGGTCAGACCTAAGCAGGCAATCGCGATGACCAATAGGCCTCTGGCTAGTTTCGGTCGCGCCGAAATAAGCAGAAGCGCAAACAGCATAATAATCAGTGAGAGTGGAATCGGCATCAGCGCCATGCCGATGATTTTTTTGACGGTGAAAAGGCTTAAAGACATGATTGCTTTCAAATTCAATAAAAGGAAGCGTTAGAATACCGTGTTTAACGGTTTTTATATAATAGGCGTTGAGTAAAAGGCGAGTGATGATATGAAGAATGAAACATCTGAAAATACGCCCTTGTCTATACAGGCGGCACCGCAAGAGACGGATTGGTGGTTGCCCAGACATCAGCAAAAATTAGCCGAGAAAGCGGCTATGAAATCTGTTGACCTGGTGTTTCTGGGGGATTCTATTACTCAAGGATGGGAAGAGGAAGGTCATGTATTTTGGGATGAATATTATGCTTCTCTGAATGCATTAAATCTTGGCTTTAATGGCGACCGAACGGAGCATGTATTGTGGCGGTTAGCCCATGGCGCGGTGGATGATATAGACCCAAAGTTGTTGGTGCTATTGATTGGTACTAATAACACTGGGCATCGGCAAGATGCACCAGCTGAGACAGCATTAGGGATTCAACAAATTCTGCAGATATTGTCTGAAAAGTTGCCCAATACAAATATCCTGCTATTAGCGATGTTTCCTAGAAGTGCCAAACCAACGCAGAAACTACGGGTGTTAAATGACGAGGTGAACCGTTTAATTCAGCCCTATGCGGATGGAGAAAAGGTGATTTATCTTGATATAAACGCGTGTTTTCTAGATGACCGTGGATGTGTAACTCCTGACATAATGAGTGATTATTTGCATCTAAATAGCCCTCAATATCGAGTTTGGGCGAATGCTGTATCTTCTTATATCTTGCCGTTATATTGATTTTTATTAGTGATGATTTCTGATAGAAATCCACATTAAAATGTCTAAATTGACCGCATTTTTTAAATATTTGCTAAACAGACCTAGTGTTAATATAGGGCTATTATTTATAACGATATTTGAAGTGAGACTATAATGATTCGTCATGTATTATTTATCCAATTTAAGGCTGAAGTAACGGCCGATGCGATTACTCAGTGCCTTGGTAATCTTGTTGCGCTTAAGAATAAGATCGATGGAATTGAATCTGTCGAGTGGGGAGAAAATAACAGCCCAGAAGGACGAGCTAAAGGCTACACTCATTGTGTTTTTATGACTTTTTGTGATGGAGAGTCTCGTGATAAATACATTCCACATCCAGCCCATGAAGAACTAAAAGCAGAGCTAGGCCCTATTCTAGAAGACATCATTGTCTTTGACTATGCACTGTAAATAAGCCAATAAAAAGCCCACCTTATTGATAAGGTGGGCTTTGGTGGAGTCTTAGACATTTGTCATTTGTTATTAGACATTCATCAGAACAAAGTTATTTTGCTAATTCAGCCAATAGTTTTTCCGCAACAAGTTCAGAACTCGCTGGATTTTGGCCTGTGATCATTAATCCGTCTTGAACCGCGAAGGCGTTCCAATCCGCACTGTTTTGGTAATCTGCACCACGTTTTTTAAGTTCGTCTTCTAATAAGAAAGGTACAACATCCGTTAGTTGTACGGCATCTTCTTCACTATTTGTAAAACCAGTGACGGTTTTATCTTTAATGTAGTATTCACCATCGCTGTCTTTAATATTTAAGAAAGCACTTGGTGCATGACAAACAGAAGAAATAGGTTTGTTGGCACGTAAAAAGCTTTCGATCAAAGCAATAGATTCTTTATTTTCTGTTAGATCCCAAAGTGGGCCGTGGCCTCCTGGATAGAAAATAGCATCGAAATCTTCTTGTTTCATATCACCTAGTTTGTTCGTATTGGCGATTACATCTTGTGCTGTTTGGTCATCATAGAAGCGTTTTGTTGCCTCTGTTTGAGCGTCTGGTGTCTCGCTATTTGGATCGATTGGAGCTTGGCCGCCATTTGGCGTCGCCACAGTGACTACTGCACCAGCATCGATAAACGCATAGTAAGGTGCGGCAAATTCTTCTACCCAAAAACCAGTTTTATGACCTGTGTTTCCTAGTTCTGAATGAGAGGTTAGAACCACTAGGATTTTTTTAGTACTCATGTCTGACTCCTTAATAGGGTGTATGTTGGTATCGATTTTGTTGCGATTAGTATAGTAATAGATTCAAATCATGACTATAGGGACAAAATTGATATCATTGGTTCAATAATTGATACAATACTCGCGTTGTAATTAAAGAGCGCTAACGTATGGATATATCCTTTGAGCAACTTAAGAGTATGGTGGTGTTTGCTCAAGTGATTGAGCAGGGCAGTTTAACCGCCGCAGCAAAAGCCATGGGTATTTCTCGCGGCGTGGTCAGCTACCACCTTAAAAAGCTGGAAGACCAATTGGGTGTGGTATTGCTTAACCGAACCACGCGCTCGATTTCGTTAACCGAAACCGGTGAAGCATATTATCAGCGGTGTCGCACGATCGCCCATCAAGCGCATGAAGCCAATTTGCAAATAGAAAAAGCCAAGCAAGAGCCCATCGGTAAGTTAAAAATCACGTGCCCAGTTAACTTGGGTCTGCAAATGGTTGTTCCGGCATTGAATGATTTTCGTCGTTTGTATCCACTTATTGAGCTTGATGTGTCGTTAAACGATGACGTGGTGAATATCATAAAGGATGGTGCTGATTTAGCCATCCGTGGTGCACCGCTGGCGGATTCTGGTTTGCAGGCGAGTAGACTGGCTTCTTTTGAAACGTATTTGTGTGGGGCGCCTGAATACTTCCGTCTTCATGGTAAACCGACACAGCCACAAGATTTGTATGATCACGATTGGGTTGTGTATAAACAAGCGGCTAATTCAGTACACCTGAGCCAAGGAGATCGTTCTTTCAGTGTGTCGGTAGTAGGGGCAGTTAGTACCAACAATGCCGCGGCTCGTACGCTCTTTTTAGAAGGCGGTAATGGCATAGGGCGGATTCCAAGTTACGATGCAAAACCTCGCCTTCAACAAGGTTCATTAGAGCGGATTTTGTCTGATTATCGGTGCTCGGATATTGATGTGTTTGCCGTGTTTCCGCCGGGTGCGACGCATTCAAAAAAACTGAGGCTTGTTCTCGATTTTCTAAAACAAGCCTTTTCTCGTTTCCAGTAAAGTAAATATAAAAAAGAGCAAGTTGAGAGGCTAGCCATGTTCGCTTTGATACCGTTATGATGCAGGTATCAATCTAATGGATATAGGCATCATTCATGTTAAAGCGCATCGTTTTATTGTGTTTACTAGGCGGTTTTATGCTCCCTGCAATGGCTGAACAATCGCACCTTGATAAGGCAACGACAATACTAGAAAAAAAAGTCGTTGAGCTCGAACGTAGTGTCGCCATTTTACAGCTCTCAAGCGCATCAACCGACGATTATCAAGCTATTGAAGGGCAGATCGATAAGTTAAAGATGACGATGAAAGTAAATAATAAGGCGACGGATAGGATTAACTTCTTAAGCAATGTAGTGTTTCTACTTTGTGTGATTTTATTAATTTGTCTCTTTTTTCTACGCCGCCAATCACATCAATTGACAGCCTTGTTAAAGACTCAAAAAAGCGAGAATTCATTATGAAAAATACGCCATGTTTGATGATTGTAGATATGCAGCAAGGCATGTCTTGGGTGCAAGCAGGAGAGCGCAATAATCCGAATGCGGAACATGAAATCGCCGAACTACTCGCTCACTGGCGAATAAACCATGCCCCGATTGTTCATGTTCGACACCTGTCTCAAGATTTAGAATCATTTTTCTGGCCGGAGCAGGAAGGTGTTTTATTCCAAGAAGCGTTACATCCATTAAATGGTGAAAAGGTTATCGACAAAGCGGTACCCGACGCGTTCACCCATTCAGAATTAGAGTCTTGGTTGCGAGAGCAGGAAATAAATACCTTAGTAGTTGTGGGTGTTAGTACGAATAATTCAGTCGAGTCTACAGTGCGTTCAGCAGGTAATTTAGGCTTTACTACGTATGTTGTTCAGAGTGCTTGTTTTGCGTTTGCCAAAGAAGATTTCGATGGTCGTGAACGCAGTGCTGAAGAAGTGCATGCAATGTCGTTGGCGAATCTGCATGGTGAATATGCGACGGTCATCTCTCAAAACGATGCGTTTGCTCTTTTGCCAGAGTCGCTTTCTCTAACCAGCCAACAGAGCTAGGCTCCGTTGGCTTTAGTAACGTTAAATACTTTCCCCTGCCTCTATTTTAAAGGGTAAATCGATTACTTTTTGGCTGATAGGATTACCCTGCAGTCTTGATAACAGGTGCTCTGCGGCTAAACGGCCGATTTTCTCTCGGGGGGTAATCACAGTCGCTAATAATGGCACCATGACTCGGGAAATATCGTGGCCATGAAAGCCTGCTATGCCTATGTCTTCTGGCACCTTGATACCCGCTTTTTGACAGGCAAATAGTGCACCGATAGCTAAGTCATCATTGGTACAAAAAATGCCGTCGGTGTCCGGTTGTTGCTTGAGAGCGTCGGCTAAAAAAGTAGCCCCAAGGGTAAATGAAGACGCGCTGGTGGCTTTGACGGTTAAAGGGGTAAGATCATGATTTTCCATGGCTTTTTCATAGCCTTTAATTTTTAGCAGGGTTCTTTCGTCCATCCTGGCTGCAAAATAGACAATTTTCCGACGACCTTTTTCAATCATTAAATTAGTCATCGCAAAGGCGGCGGCTTCGTTATCAATGCCGATGGCTTGCTCAATCGGTGGTGACACAGAGTCCATAATTTCAATCACTGGCACGCCAGCCACTTCGAGCATTTTTCGGACTCGATCGGTGTGGAAACTCTCTGAGATAATCAAGCCATCGACGTTATAAGACAGCAGTGTGGCAATCCGAGCCTCTTCAGACTCTCGACTGTAGCCATAATGTGCCAGCATGGTTTGATAGCCAGCGGGTTCAAAGACGCCTTCAATGCCACGAATAACTTCGGAAAATACCTGGTTGGTCAAAGAGGGCAGTAATACGCCAATCGCATGACTTTTCGAGTTGGATAAAATATCCGGCGCACGATTAGGAATATAACCTAAGGAGTCTAAGGCTTCCCGGATACGGATTTGCAACGGAGAAGAAACAAGGTCAGCGCTTTTTAAGTAGCGGCTGACGGTCATTTTCGTGACGCCGACAAGGTCGGCTACGTCTTGAAGCGTAGGGCGTTTCTTTTTCATTCGCTGATTAAATCCATATCATTGTTACACGTAACATTAGCATATTGCTTACGCTACGAGAAATAAAAAATTTTCTATTACGCCTTTCTTAATCTCTTTATTTATAAGGAATATTATAGAAGTGAGTGTTAACTTCAATTGTATCTAAAACAAAAGACATCTATAGAAAGATGTCTTTATTAGATTACTGTTTTAGCTGTTGTAAGGCTTCGCTCACAATCGCATCCACATCTTGGTCGATGTCGATAATGATGGCTTCATCAGAGGTCGGTTCAACTAGGGTAGCAAACTGACTTTCGAGCATGCCGCGGCCTTTAAAATAATGCCCATCGCGCTTTTGATGACGTTGCCAAATGGTTTCAATATCGCCTTTTAAGTACACCATAGCGAACTGATCGACGCCGTTACGTAAGATGTCTCGATATTCAGGTTTGAGCCCTGAACAGGCAATCACCGCGCTTTGATTGTCTTTCAGCAACTGATTCAACGTAGCTAGCCAGCCCATGCGGTCCGCATCGTTTAGCGGGGTGCCAGTGGCCATTTTTTTGACGTTGGCATCGCTGTGATAGTCGTCGCCATCAAAAAATGGGTAACCCAGTTGCTCAGCAAGTCGCTGCCCGATAGATGACTTCCCTGAGCCAGAAACGCCCAATACAATAATTTTTTTAATCATTTCTTCATGTCTCCTAGCGATCTGTGTTGATTTAGACACAGATCGCTCGTTCAAAAAGCCGTGTTGAACGGCATGACTTAATGGTTAATTATTTCCACCACAAAGCCAGCTGAGGGAAGAAGATAACCAAGGCTAAGACCACAATTTGCAAGCCGATAAAGGGCAACAAAGAGCTGAAAATTTCGCCTAGGCTAATGTCTTTAGGCGCTACGGATTTTAGGTAAAACGCCGCAGGACCAAACGGTGGTGATAAAAATGACACTTGCATGTTCAAACAGAAGACCACGCCAAACCAAACAGGATCGAGACCTAAGTTCATGATGATAGGAACGAAAATTGGCATGGTAAGAAGTGCAACGCCGACCCAATCAAGGAACATGCCGAGGACAAATAGCACCAACATCATGATGAGTACTGTGCCCATCACACTGCCGCCACTCAGCGCCAAAATAGTGGTTTCAACGAAGTCGATACCACCCATTAGGTTATAAACGCCCACTAACGCGGTCGCGCCAATGCCGATCCAAATGATCATGCCACAAGTGCTCATGGTTGCTTTGGCACTTTCTTTAAGCATTGAGAAACTCATCTCACCGCGAATCACCGCACTGATCATGATACCGACAACACCTAATGCAGATGCTTCGGTGACAGAAGCTACACCGGTATAAATACTGCCTAATACCACAGCGACAGACAGTAGCGGGAAGAATAAGGCTTTGAAGTAATTGACGTTAGCGTCTTCAGCCAATTCTTCTTCTGTAGGAAGAGGGGCGTACTCAGGGTGCAGACGACAGACAATCAATACGTACGCCATGTAGGCAAAAGCCAATAAGAGAGCGGGTAAAAAAGCCGCTTTAAACAGTTCACCGATCGAAACGCTGGCGGTTAAACCGTAGATGATCAAGACAATACTAGGCGGCAGCATGGTGCCTAATGCACCGCCGGCACAGGTAGTACCAATCGCAAGTTTACGGTTATAACCAAGGCGTAGCATTTGTGGTAAAGCCAGAATGCCCAAGAGCACGGTTTCGCCACCAATCACACCAGACATGGAGGCCAATACGATCGCCACTAATAGAGTTTGAACGGCAACGCCACCACGCAGTTTTCTACCGAATACCTTCATGGCGTCAAATAAATCGCGGGCGATACCCGATCGATCGAGTAAGGCGGCCATTAACACAAACATGGGAACGGCTAAGAACACATAGCTGCCCACAAAACTGTATAAACGACTAGTCACCAGAGGTAAGGCACCAAAACCAAACCAACCAATGGCAAAAAACATAGCCACGATCAAGGTGACAAACGCGAGTTGCATACCGGTTAACAATAAGAAAATCATTGAACCGAGCATCAATAGGCTACCGTAGCCTATTCCCAGGGAGGATAAATCAAACATTTTTATGCTTCCTTAGGCCATTAATCTCTTGAATGAGATGGAAGAAGAATTGTACGAACATCAGACAGATAGTGAGAAAAATTGTGCCTTTTACTAAGGCTGGAAAAGCAGGGTTCCATGCGGAGCCAGAGGTTTCTAAGTGCCACTCGCCTAATGGTGATAGCCAAGAATCTCGAACCATTTGAAACGATGCCCAAATCAGTAAGCTGGTGAAGAGCAGCCCCATAATATGATGGAAGACATTTAAATAACGACGCGTAGTCTCGGAAACAATGTCGTAAATAAGCACCACGCGAACGTGCTTATTGGTCGCCATGGCATAACTTCCTCCATAGACGAATAAGCAGCCGCCAATAAAAGACGCCGACTCATGTACCCATATGGTTGGAGAATTGAATAGGTAGCGCATCACTACCTCATAAAAAGAAATACCAACGGTAAAAATAAACAACAAACTTAATGTATTGCCCAATCCATGAATAACCTTATCGAGGGCGTTACGAGGTTGTTCAGAAGGGTCTATTTCTGGATGAATCATTTCGGGTTTCATGGCTGTGGTCCAATGTAAAGCGGAGACAGAAAATCTCTTCTTTGCGAGGCGAATAAACAAGGTTGACTAAAGCAAGACAGAATCACTCGGCTGAGTGATTCTGTCTAACAAAAACGGCGAATTAAAGTAGACCGTTTGCTTCTAAGTATTGAGTAATAGAGTCATATACTTTTTGTGCATTTGGAGAGCGTTTGGCAAACTCTTTCCACTGTACACGAGCAATCGCACGGAACTTTTTACGTTCTTCTGGAGACCAGTTGTGAATGGTGATCTTCGGATTGGCTTGCGCTACTTTTACGGCCGCTTCATCGGCGATTCGCAGTTGTGTAGTGATGTCTTCGGCGAAATCACGTACAGAAACCGTTAAAATCGCTTGGATATCAGCAGGTAATTTGTCCCACTTTTTCTTGCTCATAGACACATCGATCAATGGCAAAGAGTGGAAGCCTGGGTACACAGGATGAGTCGCAATGTCGTTCATACCCGCTTTCTGGTTAGTCGAGAAAACAGTGTAATCTGCCGCGTCGATAACGCCTTTACTCAAGCCCGTAAAGACTTCAGAGCCAGGTAGGTTAACAGGGGCAGCACCGGCCGCAGCGAAGACTTGCTGTACTAGGCCTTCAGGGGCGCGAATTTTCAACCCTTTTAAATCGGCTACACTGTCTAAAGGAACGCGAGAGACTAGTGCTTCAACGCCGGTAGTAGAGCCACCAATGAATTTCACGCCGTAAGGGGCATAAAGCTCATTCATCAACTCGTAACCACCACCATAGTTAATGTATTGCAGAAGTTGCTGAGTGTTTGACCAAGCTCCTACGGTATTACCAATCAAGCCAAACGCTGGATCTTTACCAGAAAAGTAACTTGTTGCGGTAATTTGGCCATCCAAGATGCCCATTTTAATGCCATCAAGCGTTTCAGTGTGTTTGAACACGCTGCCAACAGGAAGCAAATCAATGTGTACGCGACCGCCTGACATGGTTTCAACACGTTTTGCCCATTTTTGTTGGATTTGGTAATTCTTATCACCTGATGGATCAGAAGACTGGAATTTAAATTTGTAATCCGCCGCGAATGCGGAAGTCGACATAACCCCTGCTAAAGCAACAGTGGTCAGGGTGGTCAGTAGCTTGCTCATAAAATCTCTTCCTGATGGTTATTGTTGTAGGAAAGTAAAGGTTTGTTAACGGCATGTGTTACCGGTAACTTAAGTGAGATATGTTACCGGTAACTTTTTGGTTTGGTCAAGCAAGATAAAATATTAATGATTAAGTTTTTTATAATTTATTGATTTTTAAAGATATATTTTTTAAATTAAAAACGCGTTTTATTGGTGCATTAGCGATTTTATATTTTTTTAGTGGTATTAATCGGTTTACCGGCTGACTTTATATCGATTAATAACTATGTGTGTAGTAGGATGCAATTTTAAGCTCTATTTGAGGTCCAATACGTTTATGAATTCACCACAAGTTGGCTTGTAACAAATGTATCGAACATTTTCTAAGCTATTATTAGCGCGACCTAAACAAGCTGGCATTATTGCTTTCATTTTGGCGCTGCTGATATTTAGTTCTGTTGCTGCAGAAATGCTACTAAAGCAAAAACACGCCAATCAATCTATTGCTTTGTCTCTTGCCCAAAGTCACGCTTCATTATTGCAAACTGCCATTGATAAAAGTCTGTCGGCCAATTACGCCCTTTCCGCAATGCTGGTTGAAGAGAAAGGAAAAACCCATTGGTTCCCTTCTTTTGCCGCTGCTTTACAAGAAGTGTACCCAGGAATTTCCAGTTTTGCGCTCTCTCCAAATGGCGTTGTCCAGCAAGTATTCCCATTAGAAGGCAATGAACAGGCATTAGGTTTTGATCAATTTTCAGATACTAAGCAAGGTATTGATACGCTAAAAGCGAAAATGACTAATAAGCTCACCCTGTCAGGACCTTTAGATTTAGTTCAAGGTGGGAGAGGGGTCGTTGGACGTTTACCTGTATATGTAACCGATAATGATGGAGGTCAGCCTGCTTTTTGGGGATTCACTAACATCATTATTCGTCTCAGTTCTTTATTAGAGTCTGTTCGTTTTAGTGATCTAGAAACGAATAATTTTGATTATCAACTGGTTAAGCTAAATGTATCTCAAGAGCCTTCGCTCATTATTGCTTCAAATACTAGCGCTATGACGGACAGCGTTAGTGTCACTATTGATGTCGCTAACGCTCAATGGCGTTTGATGCTTTCCCCAAAAGAAGGGTGGCTGCCTATATGGCGTATTGTTAGTGAATTCTTCATTATTTTGCTAGCCAGTATCCTTTTGGGTCGGTGGGTGTATTTAGCTCTAAAAATGCGTGAGGGAAAAGTTGAGCTTGAAATATTAGTCGAACGACGTACCGCTCAATTAAGCAGCTCTATTTTACGAATGAAAGCAATTTTGGCTGCCATTCCTGATTCATTTTATGAAGCCGATGATGAGGGCGTTGTAGCCGATTATCATTCACCAAGAATGGACGAGTGGCATAGCAGGCCAGACTGGCCGATTGGCAAGCATTATACGGAATTGCTCCCTAAAGAGTCTGTGGCGATTTTTACTAAAGCGATGTCAGAAGCTAAAGAGCATGGGTATTCTAATGGTTATGAGTACTTTTATGACTTTGGAAATGAACGTCGTTGGTTTGATATTTCTACTACGCACTCTTCTGATCTTGATGGCACAAATGGTTTTTATATTCTTTTGTCTCGTGAAATAACTCACCGTAAAACGGTTGAGTCAGAGCTACGCATCGCGGCTACGGCATTTCAGACGCAAGACGGTATTTTAATAACGGACCACAATAATAAAATCATTCGAGTGAATGCGGCATTTGAAACCATCACCGGATACAAAGAGTCTGAAGTGAAAGGACAGGCTCCCAGTATTATTAATTCCGGTCGTCACTCAAAATCTTTTTATCAAGAAATGTATCAGCGCCTTAATAAAAGTGGGAGCTGGGAAGGTGAAGTTTGGAACCGTCGTAAAAATGGTGAGATATTCCCTGAGTGGTTAAGCATTTCTGTCGTGAAAGATGACAACAGCGAACTGACCCATTATGTGGCGACTTTTAAAGACATCTCTGAAACTAAAGCGAATGAACGCCGCATTAATCAGCTTAATTATTACGATAGCCTAACGCGTTTACCTAATCGTCGGATGATCACTGAAGATATAGAGAATCTGCTTGAAAATACCGACCTGAAACATCGTCGCAGTGCCATATTATTTATTGATTTAGATCATTTTAAAGATATTAATGATTTAAAAGGCCATCATTTAGGCGATATCTTACTTCAGCAGGTCGCGTCTCGCTTAATGGATTCCACCCGATCTGGTGATTTAGTTGCTCGCTTTAGTGGTGATGAGTTTGTTGTGCTACTAGAAGACGTTGATGTTTCTTTAAACCCCGACCGTATTGCGTACCGTGCAAAACATGTGGCGAATAAGATCATGACAACACTGGCGCAGCCTTTCGAGTTAGAAGGACAGTGTTGTTCCATCACGGCGAGCATTGGTATCTCAATCTTCGGGCAAGACTCAATAAGCAGTAGTGAAATTATTAAGCAATCAGAAATGGCGATGTACGAAGCCAAAGGTCATGGTCGAAATGAAGTGTGTTTTTATGCGCCTCAAATGCATAAGAAAATTCTTGAACGAGTCACCTTAGATAATAGCTTTAGAGAGGCTTTACAGCGAGACGAGTTTGTCTTGTATTATCAGCCGCAGTGGAACGGCAAACAAGAAATGGTTGGCGTTGAAGCACTGGTTCGTTGGCTTCATCCTGAAAAGGGTATGGTGGCTCCGGGCGTCTTTATTCCTTTTGCTGAAGAGTCCAAGCTCATTTTGCCGTTAGGCCGTTGGGTTATGCGTACGGCAATGGCGCAGCTTACCACATGGCAAAAAGAGCCTAAGTATCGTCATTTTATTATGTCGATTAACGTCAGTGTTCTGCAATTCAGTCACGCTGACTTTGTCTCTGAAGTAGAAGATGCTTTGTCTCAAACGGGTGCAAATCCTGCGTTTATACAGTTGGAATTAACAGAAAGTATGTTGGTTCGAGATCAGTTAGATATTATCCAAAAAATGCAATCACTGAAAAAACTGGGCGTACTTATTTCCTTGGATGATTTTGGTACAGGTTATTCCTCTTTGTCTTATCTTCAGCAGTTACCAATCGACCAATTGAAAATAGATCAATCATTTACCCGTGCTATTGAAGAAAGTGACAAACAAGCATCATTAGCGGCGTCGATCATCGGGCTAGGTCATAATTTTGGCATGGAAGTGATCGCGGAAGGTGTCGAAACGCAAGCGCAATTTGATTGGTTAAAAGCCCATAACTGCGACCTTTATCAAGGTTTTTTACTTGGCCGGCCTCAGCCGAGTGAGGACTTTTCTACAGAGAAGAAGTCGAATAGCTAACCTTTTTATTTGCTTAAATATGGATACTAAATAGGCTTTATTAGTATCCATATTGTTTCTTAGGATGTTTTATTTATGGCCCGCTGGGGATTACGTAGCAAATCATTATTTGCATTAATCATGACGTGTATTTTGGCTCTGATATTTGCTGCTGTCATGGGTTGGGCACTGCTAAAAGAAGGTAAAATATATTCTGCTAAAAACTACGCAAAAAGTTTTACCGAGTTGAATTATCAAAAGATTTTAACCCCCATCTCTCGTGAGTTGGCATTGGCGGAGCGTTTTGCTGGTACCTCTACGATAAAAGAATGGATGGAAGACCCTTCAAACATTACCAAACAAGCGGCTTTTACAGAAGATGCCGAGGGCTTTTTAAGTTCGTTTCAAGATCATTCATTGTTCTTTGTAACGGACGCGACCAAAGACTACTATTTTTCAGACGAAAATAATCCCTTTAGTATGACGCCAAAATACCGACTGTCGTACAGTGCCCCCCGAGATGATTGGTATTTTCAGACACGTCAACAGCCTTCGCTATTTAATATTAATGTCGATGAAGACGAGCATTTAAAACTCACAAAAATTTGGATCAACTATATTGTCAAAAATCATGGTGTATTTGTTGGGTTAGTAGGTACTGGTTTTAGCCTAGATCACTTTCTAGATAAATTTACCACAGCCCCTGTCGCCGGTGTTCATCCTTTTATTATCAATGCTGATGGCGGGATTGAGGCTCATCAAGATAAGAACTTGATCGCTTTTGATACCTTGGATGGTAATTATGGTGCTCGCTCAATTTTTGCATTATTAGACAACGATGAATCAAAGCAAAGCGTAAAACAGGCAATGCTGAAAGCGAAAAAAGGTGGGGAAAAAGTTATCTCTGTGATGGTTGAGCAGAATGGTTCAACTCAGCTTATGTCGTTTATGTATTTTCCATTGCTAAATTGGTTCGTGGTAACCAATGTGAATCTAAATGATGTAAACCTGATTAATATGAATATGCTGTTGCCAGCAGTCGGTATTTTTGTTTTCGTATTAGTTTTGCTGATCACTGTTTTTGGTTTTGCAGTAGAGCGATTAGTCATTGCTCCCGTTCGTCGTTTGCAATTGTCCGCAAAAGCGATAGAAAGTGGTTCCTATAATGTCACTTTACCTGTGGTGGGAAATGACGAAATTGGCGATTTAAGTAAAACGTTCAATAATATGGCGGCTCAGGTTAGAAATCATACTGAAGATCTTGAGCGTAAAGTAAAAGAACGAACGGCTGAGCTAGAAGAAACTCATCAAGAAGTAGCCGATGCTCATCGTAAGATAGGTGCTTCGATTGATTATGCGAGTTTGATTCAGAAAGCTATTTTACCTGATCGCCAGATGAAACAATTTTTAGGTGATCACCACAGTATAGTGTGGCGTCCTAGAGACGTTGTTGGTGGTGACTTCTATGTCTTTCAAAACACCGATGAAGGGTGTTTATTAGGCATTGTAGATTGTGCCGGACACGGCGTTCCGGGGGCATTAATGACCATGCTTTTGCGTGCTGCTATTGATCACGCGACTATGGAGGTTGGTATTCAAGACCCTGCCGCTCTGCTACGCTCTATTGATAACACCTTACGATCAATGTTGAATGAAGATGTGAGCGGTGATCGAGTCGCCACAAATGCCGATGTTGGTCTAGTCTATATTAGTAAAGACAATCAAACGATGCGATTTGCTGGGGCGAAAATTGGCTTGTATGCGAGTAATGGCAAAGAGATTATTCAGTACAAACCTTCAAGACGAGCGCTTGGTGATAGGCGTTTAGGTGAATACGAAAATATTGATTTACCCGTATCTGGTTGGACTTATTACATGACAACCGATGGTTTCTTGGACCAAGCTGGTGGAGAGAAAAAATTTGGTTTCGGTAATCGTCGTTTTGAATCCTTATTACAAGATGCAGCAGGGCTAACCTTAAGCGCACAGGCTTCAGCATTTGTTGAAGCATTAAATGAATACATGGGTGATCAACCACAGCGCGATGATATTACTTTATTGTCATTTCGTTTTGGTAAAGAATTAGCCAATCGTGAGGGATAAACTATGCCAACGCCGGACCTTTATGGTTTAAGAGAGCGCTTCGAAAAAGATAAAATATTACTGTGTTTTAATGGCCCTATATCGAGAAGTTTAATTGAAGAAATCGGTAATGCGCTGAAAAATTATTTACAGTCTGAGAAGCTGCCACCGGCATCCGCCTTGGATGTTTTTGCGGCCTATATTGAGCTCACTCAAAATATTCGACATTATGCGGCGCAGTCACAACTCGAAGGGGCTCAAACGGCGACCGTCATCGTTAGCCACAATAATGACTGTTATAGTGTTGCTGCAGGGAACACGGTTCGATTGGAGGATGGTGTAGCGTTACAAAAACGAATTGAATCGTTTGCCAAAATGGACAAAGTCGAATTAAAAGCGGCGTATAAAACTCAACTACGACAACCTCGTGACCTACAGGCGGTGACTGGAGCAGGGCTCGGCTTAATTGACATGGCGCGTAAATCTACGAAACCGATGGAAGCCACATTAAAGCCGATCGACGATGAAACAGCCTACTTCAGCCTAAGTGTACAAATCTGAGAAATATATGAACGAATTATTGATTGAAAGTACTCAGTCTTCTCCAGCGATCCGAGGTGATTGGGAGAAAGGCACTCTTTATATGGATGGAGATTCATACCCAGAGAACTCCTACGAATTGTATGCCGATGTAGTGGCTTGGGTTAGTCGTTTTCTAAAAGAAACGTCAGCGCCTTTAACGCTAGAACTGACGCTGTTTTACCTCAATACCAGTAGTATCAAAGTCATGATGGATATTTTTGATGAGATGGAAGAAGCCTTCCAGACTGGTCGTCAAGTCGCTATTAATTGGCTCTATGATGAAGAGAATGAGCGAGTTGCAGAACTCGCTGAAGAATTTAAAGAAGACTGTACTTTCCCTTTTAATATTATAGGACGGTCATGAAAATAGATTTCTCGGCATTAGAAGACGACGTAAAAGCTATCCTGGAAAATTCAGAATACGACAGTCATCCTGCTCGTGAAGCGTTAAGTCGCTTATGGGAAATGAATCTGAATCAATGGAATCGAGTCGAGCGCATCACACGCTTATCAGACTCCTATCAAGATATGATGATGCAGCGGGAAAAGAGCATTAGTGCCCGCTATGACAAGCATTTACGTCAGCTTGAGAAAATCACACGGATCTCAGACCATTATCAAAAAATTCTAAAGCAGATGAACAGTGAGCTGGAACAAGCGGCACTGGTTGATCCTTTAACTGAACTGCCGAATCGACGTATGATGATGAAGCGTTTAACTCATGAATTTGAGCGTAACGACCATCAGAAAAGTTGCAGTGTTGCCATGATCGATGTGGATAACTTTAAGCTAGTTAATGATCAATTTGGCCACCAAATTGGTGATAATGTGCTTATGGCTTTGGGTAAACTAATGACCGAAGTATTGGCAGACAATGGTTATATTGGTCGCTGGGGAGGAGAAGAGTTTTTAGTTATATTTACAGGGAAAAACCAGCAAGAAGCACAAACCTTGATGGAAGAAATGCGTGTGGCAGTGACGTATTTAGCACTCTCTTTTGAAAATAAAGCATTAACAGTGAGTGTGAGTATTGGCATCAGTCAATACCGAGACGGAGACAATATCGACGCCTTGCTGACGCGTGCTGATAACGCGCTTTATACGGCTAAATCAAAAGGACGCAACCAAATCACAATAGATTGAGAGACGCTAATATTAGTTTCTTTGTAAACGTCTAGACATTAGTCTAAGTGCCATTCAATTGTTACTGGAAAAAGCGCATTATGTGGTTAACTCGATACCAAGAGCAAAACGATAATGGCGGCCATTGACGTTCCAGAAGTACAAAAGTTCATCGCAAACACCCCTCCTTTTTCCAATCTTTCTCACGCTCAAATAACAACCTTGCTGACAGGCATGAGCTTGTCTTATGTGCGCCAAGGGCAAAAATTAGTTCTTATAGACGAATCCGCGACGGTTCATTTAATTCGTCGTGGTGCTTGTGAGATACGCACGCCTAAAGGCGCTTTAGTCGATCAAATTGCGGATGGAGAATGCTTTGGTGTATTGACTGTGTTGGCACAAAATCCAGATGGTCTGGAAGTGGTTGCGATGGAAGACAGCTTGGTATATCGCTTTGATAAACAAGCCTTTTGTAAGGTGCTTGAACAGAGCGAGTCGTTAGCGTTATTTTTCAAACATACGCGCCAACATCGATCCCGTAAATTATCCCGCAGCCAATCCGCAGATTTGAATACCCCAGTACTTCAGCTGTCTACACCGATAGAACAGATAATGACTCGTCAGCTCGTTCAAGCAACCTTGGATGAAACGGTGCAAGTGGCCGCGGCTAGAATGACGGAAGCGAGAGTAAGCTCTATTCTCATTATTGAAGATAAGCATTTAGTGGGTATCGTAACGGATCGAGATCTTCGTTCCCGAGTATTGGCGTTAGGTATGAGTGCAGAGGTAACGCTTGCTAATATTATGACGGGTGATCCCGCGACTCTAGAACCAAAGGCGTTAGTGATGGAGGCTCAAACATTGATGAGCGAGCATAATATACATCACCTACCTATCGTGTCTGCTGAGGGTGTTCCTGTTGGTATGATGACGGCGGCTGATTTATTGCGTCATCAAGAGCTCAGTCCGATTCTTTTGATTAATCAAATTCACCGACAATTAACCGTAGAGAGTTTGGCTCGTGTTTGCCAGCAGTGGCCTACTTTAATTGTAAATTTGATTCTAACGGATATGAAACCAGCGGATATTGGCAAAGTGCTGGCCGCCGTCAGTGATAACTTAACACAACGACTTATTGAACTTGCCATTAATGAGTTGGGTGAGCCACCCATGGCATTTCAGTTTTTGGTCTTTGGTTCACAGGCAAGAAGTGACCAATCCCTAGGCAGTGATCAAGATAATGGTTTGATGCTATCAAGAGCACCTACTGAAGCAGAAGGTGCATACTTCTCCGCCTTAGCTCGCTTTGTTTGTGATGGGTTAGGAGACTGTGGTATTCGTTTGTGCCCTGGCGATATTATGGCGAGCAACCCAAAGTGGCGAATGACGCGATCACAATGGCAACAAGTCTTTTCGAAATGGATCTCGAGTTCGACACCAGAAGCCCTTTTAAAAGCGAGTATTTTTTTTGATGTGCGCTGTGTTTATGGCGATGAAGAGTCTGTTGTAACACTGCTCAAAAGTATGCAGACAGAAGTAGCAAATCATAGTTTGTTTTTGGCAACATTAACGCGCAGTGCCTTGGCATCGAAACCGCCATTGGGCTTTTTCCGACATTTTTTACTAGAGTCGTCGGGTGAACATAAGCATCAATTAGACTTAAAGCATCAGGGGTTAGCGCTGATCAACGACATTGCTCGTTTGTATGGATTGGCTTGTGATAGGTATCGAGTGGGAACGATTGAGCGTTTAGAACAGGCGATTTATGAAAAACGCATAAGTTCGGATACCGCACGTAATTTGATGGATGCCTGGCATGAGTTGAATGCGCTGCGATTAGAAGCACAACGCCGGCACTGGCAATCATCAGGTAAGGCCAGCGCTTACCTTGACCCTAGTCTTTTAAGTCCGTTAGAACGGACACATTTGAAAGCAACATTTGCCATTATTAAAGACGCACAAGAGGTTGCTTTGCAGCACTTTGCTGGCGGTTACGCTTAGTGTTAACGTCTCTTTTTAATAGGTTCAAAGCATGGCGACTTCATAAGTCGAGTGAAAAGCGGCCATGGCAAGAATGGGACTATTTGGTGCTAGACATTGAAACGAGTGGGTTGGACCCTAAGCATGATCATATTGTGAGTGTTGGCTGGGTATTGATTCAAAATGGGCAGATTCAACTGGATACCGCGCGGCACCTATTGCTAGATGGTGCTCAAGTAGAAGACAGTATTGGTATTCATCTAATAACAGATGGTGATGTAGCGGATCATGGGCGTCGTGAAGAAGGTGTCATTCGTTATCTTAGGCAATTGCTTCGCGATAAAGTATTAGTAATGCACCATTCCCCCTTAGAGCTCGGCTTTTTAAAAGCATGGTGGCAGCAACTAAAACAACCACCACTGTCGGTGAGTTGGCTAGATACATTGGCAATCGAAAGAACAAAATCAACTCGTAACGATCAGCCAATTCAAGAGGGAGGGTTTCGTCTAGCGCCTTGTAGAGCACGCTATGGGTTGCCTGATTACCAAGGGCACGACGCGTTAACCGATGCCTTAGCCACAGCAGAGCTGTTACTGGCGCAAGTGGCTTATCAAGGCAAAGGTTGCCGCCTACATGACTTATTAGAGATAGGCGGAGGTCATGTGACCTTTACGTCAAAACAAAAGTTTAAACGTTGACGCTCAGTGTAACGGCGATATTGTTACGAGTCGCATTTGAATATGGGCAAACTTGATGCGCATCATCCACTAATTTTTCTGCAAGCGTTTTGTCCAATCCCGGTATGTTAACCACGAGTTTTGCAGCAATACCAAAACCATGTTCAATTGGCCCAATGCTAACAGACGCATCAATACTGGTTTCTGTTGGTAACGTGACTTTTTGTTGTGATGCAACCAATTGCAGCGCACCAATAAAGCAAGCCGAGTAACCCGCGGCAAACAGTTGTTCAGGGTTGGTGCCTTCACCACCGGCGCCACCAAGTGCTTTTGGGGTGCTCAGTTTAACATTGAGAGCGCCATCATCGGAGCGTGATTCTCCCGTACGTCCACCTTTTGATGTTGCGTGTGCGGTGTAAAGAACCTCATTTAATGTTGTCATTGCTGTCTCCTAATGTTGAAATTTAAAATAAAATAGCTAGCTATTAAATAGCGCGCTATTAGATAGCTAAAAAATAAGAACTTAGTTACAAGGCACTCTTCTATAATCGTCTTAAGAGTGTGTAAGTAAGCTCTGTCGAAGTGCTTCTATTGCTACTTTGGTATTCGATAGCTCATCCAACGAAAGATCCACAGCACAAACTGCCTGTTGAATGATGCCTTCTACTTTGGTTTCTAAGGCTTCACCTTGCTCGGTTAGCTCGATGATGACATGACGTTCATCCTCTTGAGCGCGGTGCCTTGTGACAAAGCCGGCCACCTCCATTCTTTTCAGTAACGGGGTGAGGGTGGCTGAGTCTAAATAGAGCTGTTCTCCAATGGTTGATACGGAGCAGGATCTATGTTGCCAAAGTACAATTAAAACCAGGTATTGTGGGTAAGTGATGCCTAAAGGCTTGAGTAATTTCCGGTATAACTTATTCATCGCCAACGACGTTGAATACAAGGAAAAACACAAAAGCTCATTTAACTTTGGAGCGCCTGTCATGGCGGACTTACCTCTAAACTCTGGATTCGTTTATAGTAGATAGCGCGCTATTTAATAGCAATACCTTCTATTCCGCTTCCTTGCTTTTTGACGCCTTGATCCTATTTTAGTGTTCTTTTGACTCCAAATTTGAGCATTTTGTTATGTCGCCTTTGATGGAGTTGGCGAGCCATTAGGTGTAAACCCCCAATTGTCATTTAGTGGTTCTGTGGCAAGATGTCTGGGCTGCTCTGACCAATGAATAAGATTGAGTTGCCCGCTTGGTGCTTCGGTTAATGCGGTGCAATGCTCAACCCAATCGCCATCATTGCAATACAACACATCGTCTTTGATGCGAAATGATGCGTAGTGAATATGCCCACAGATATAGCCATCGACCTGATGATTTTTAGCCGATTTCAGCGCCGCGGTTTCAAAACGCTCGATGAACTCTTTTGCCTTGTTAATATGTGTTTTTAGATAACCAGCCAGCGACCAATAGGGCAAACCGAATAAGCGGCGTACGCCATTAATCCATTGATTCAGAGAAAGCATAAGGCCATGGGCGCGGTCGCCAATGGCTAACATAAGAGGGCTTATCTTTATCATTTGGTCGAATTCATCACCGTGGCTCACATAAAAGGTACGTCCATCTGAGGTGGTGTGTCTGGCATTCAGACGGATATCTATGCCTGATAGTGTTTGTCCCGCGAATTGTCGAAAGAAGGCGTCATGGTTCCCAGGAATATAAATCACCTTAGTGCCAGTGCGAGCCATGTCGAGTACTTGTTCAATAATCCGTGTATGGGTATCGACAAAATGCGCGCGGTTTTTCATCTCTTGTAAATCGATAATGTCGCCAACCAAATACAGGGTTTCCGTCGTGATTTTTTGTAGAAAATCTAGCAAATGATCCGCTTGGCACGCTTTAGTGCCTAAGTGGACATCTGAAATAAAGACCGAACGAAAAGTGTTTTGCATAACAGCTTCCTTTAAACGATTTAGTCTTAGAGTAGGGAGGCTTTATGACAAATTCATGAGCGCCATATGACAGTTTTGTCACACCGCGCTCATTGGTTCGCAATAGGTGTTTTGATAAGGTTGAATATAAAGGGCATTTCCGCCTTTTTGTTTGGCTGATTTTTTTGCTTGGGCGGCCAGTTCTGCAACAAGGTGATGGTTGTCACACTCTTCTGGGTTCGGGTTTACTACGCCAATGGCTAAGCTCAAAATCGGATGAAATAGCGTATTACCTTGGCGATCCTGAGTCCAAACACCGCCTTCTTGTAAAGTCTCTTGGGTGTAGAAATGACGCACCTCTAGGGCAAACTTATCTAAGATGGCGCGGCATTGATGCTCCCAATTTTGCGAGCGGAAAATAGCGACAAAATCGTCTCCACCAATATGGCCTAT
Organism: Marinomonas sp. TI.3.20; assembly: GCF_038155025.1. Taxonomy (NCBI): domain Bacteria; kingdom Pseudomonadati; phylum Pseudomonadota; class Gammaproteobacteria; order Oceanospirillales; family Oceanospirillaceae; genus Marinomonas; species Marinomonas sp. TI.3.20. The sequence continues at coordinate 462,738 of NZ_JBAKAS010000001.1, forward strand.
AAAATTACCTTCGGGGCTGACCAGTTCTTTGATTAGATTCCCCACGAGTTGGATCACCGCATCGCCTTTTGCGTAGCCAAAATAGTCATTGAAGGGTTTGAAATCGTTGAGATCGAAATAGGCCACGTGAAAATCTTCTTTAGCGGCCAATCGCAAACTGACTTCTTTATGAATTGGAACATTCCCGGGCAACAAGGTTAACGGATTTGAGTAGGTCGCATTCTGTATTTTTAATTCGGTAATGCGCTTTAGTAAGTCACGTAAATGCCCAGTACCTATAAATTTCCCTTCTTGAACAATGATGATTTCATTGTTCAATGCATCCGCTTCTTGATTGGTTACTAGTGCCGACACGCTTGATAAGCTGGCCGTGCTCTCAACGATTAATATGTCGTCACTGAGTAATAGCGTTGCGGGCTTATGCTCGTATAAAGATCGTCCATAGGTGGTCGAGAAAAGCTCATGGAGCTGGTGTCGACGAATGACACCAATCGGTTTTTCATTCTTGAGTATGGGAACCGCAAATAAAGTCGGGTAGTCAGTAAAAAGCTGCGACACCAAATTTAAAGGGCTATTGGCTAATGCGGCTGGTGTTGTACGACATAATGTTTGTACTGTTTCGGCGTGATCTATGTTAAATGTTGAACGTCGTTGGGCCTGTTTTTGTAAATAAAGATGAGTGTTTGGAATCGGGTTCTCTGTTGGTCTGCCTAGGAAAAAACCCTGACCAAGAGTGACTCCCATTTCAATAAGTTGGTCCAGTTCTTGTTGTGTTTCTATGCCTTCTGCGATCAACTTACAGTCAAGACGCTGTGAAATTGTGATGATGGAGCGAACAAACTCACGCTTGATGTCGTCTTTATCAATATCATGAATAAAGTGTTTGTCGATTTTAACAATGTCAGGTTGTAATTCTGACCAGAGTCTTAGTCCCGAATAGCCGACGCCCAAATCATCAATAGCAACTTGGAAGCCCATTTTTCGATAATGCTCGACACTGGTTCTAGATAAACCATTGTGATCGTAGGGGTGTTGCTCAGAGAGCTCGATAATAATGTCTTTCTGGTCTAAACCGAGATCATTAAGAATGGATAATGTCATGCCTTTTTGGTGGTAAGGAGAGCTTAGTAAAGAAGCGCTAACGTTTAAAAAAAGGCGACCCGGTAGGGAAAGTTTTGCGTAGCGAGTTAAAGCTCGTTCACGGCAAAGTAGCTCAAGCTCATGAAGGCGGTTTTCTTCTGTGGCTAAAGAAAAAAGCGCATCAGGTGAATAAAGCGGTGTGTTTTTTGGACCACGAGAAAGGGCTTCATGGCCGTAGACTTTACCAGAGGTTAAATCAAATATAGGCTGAAAAACCGGCGTGATTAAACTATGGCTAAGAATGTTATCCAGTAAGACATTTTTTTCAATCGGGCTCATGCTCTCTCAAATACTTATATGACGGTATTAAAATGCAAGTTTATGTCAAATTTGTGACCGTTTAATGACCGAGCGAAATAGGTAAAAAAGAAAGGATTGTTTTATTCTTGGTTAATGATTACGACTCAAAATACATTAGAGAGAATAGCTCAAAAGGAATGTCTGAAAGGTTAAAAAAGAGGGTGTTAAAAATGTTTATTGAAAGGTATGTAAGTATGAATAACTGAGTTCAAATAGCTGGGTTTGAATTGTGGACAACTACGTCGTCTAGGAAGTAAAACAGCACCCCGTAGCCTGATCGGTATTTTTATTCTTACCTTACGATCGGGAACATTGGGTTCTTAGTCTTCACAACGGTTGTTTTGTGACAACGGAAGTCGACTAATGGTATTAGCGCTAATGATTAGTGAGCTGTGTGGCCTTGAGCAGAACGTGCTGGAATTAAACTAACAATGGCTTTTTTCATGGCAGAAAACATTTTTTTGAATGCTAGCGCTAAATAGTAGCGGCGCATTTCGTATGCTTTTTCAACATAATAATCAGTGTCGATGTTACCAGTGTTATCGTATTTTAAATCAGTATTCATGTTATATCCCCTACATTAGAATCGTATTTTCTTTACGATGCTAATGATAGAGGGAGAGTAATTCTTGTACAAACGATCAATACTCAGCTTATAGATGAGAAAAACTAAACATCAAAAATCATCATGACTTTAGGCTATTATTGTCAAAAGATGATGAGATTAATGTATGCCGCTTTATCTTTTTTACTTTGTTCGTTTTCCGTGCATCTGACATCTGAACGCTACTTTTGGCCAGTCAACCAAGTGAACAAGAAAGAGACCGCTTTCTTAGACCAGTCTGCTGAGGCTTTGTTTTTAGCGCTTTCTTTGTTTTTATCTATACCTCTAGCACTGACATTCCAGGTGGCGAGCCGGCTACCACTTGGTCCGGTGAGGGACAGAGTACCTTCTTCAAACACATAGTAGCGGCCATTTTGGGTTTGTGTATGGTTTGAGGTCTGCGAAGAGAGCGTGAAAACAGCGTTATTTTTTGCGGTTAAACCATATTTTGACAGTTCGCTAGCAAGTTGATTTGCTTTATTTGTTGTCGATACATCAAATCCATACTGGCTTAGCGCTTGGTTCAATTGGCGTTCAGCGTTTTGAATAGTGTGATCGGCGTGACCGATTAATGCCTCTTGTGTTGAGTACAGATTTAATTCGTCTTGATAGGTTTTGCGTTGGGCAAATAATGGAATTAATCCCATGTAGGTTCGCCAATCTTTCACCTCAGCGGGCTCATCACTCGTGGTGCTCAATCTTGCCATTGCACTGCGAATTTTGTCATCGGTATCTTGAAGGGTTGTTTTTAATTTAGCCACAATACGTTGACGATCAATAGACTGCAGTACATAAACGTAATCATGCCCTGCAAAACGCTGCTCATTAACGGTTTGCTCCAGCTCAATAGGCGCTGTTTTCACTTGGGTGTAAGCACTTTGAACACGAACAACTTGCTCACCTTGGCTTGATGTAGAAGAAACCTGAGTGTCTTGGGTGTTTATCTGGCTGACTTGCGTACGCAGCTGTTGGGCAATCTGAGCATTGCCATTTTGTTCCGCTTGCGAAAAGGCTAAAGCAAGATTGTCGATACGCGGTGCGCTGCCCACACCATAAAGGTGTGAGCTGTCCCTTGGAGGAGATAGCACCCAATCAGGAACACTGGATGGATCTGTTTTGACTAGACCGTCCTCTGGTAGGGCGCTAAGGCAGCCAGTAAGGCTGACAACGCTAAATGATGCAACCAGCAACCAACTAAGGGTGCGGGGGAGTGACGCTTTTTTCATGGTTAAAAGAAGCCGCCCTTAGTCGCCAGTTTTTTGATTTGCTTCTGGCCATTCCACACTTCTTCATTGGTGGTCATATTAATCAATTTCAAATCCACTTGATAAAAGGTAACGCGTTGATCGCCATTAGAATCGACAATGGAATTGATGGTTCCTGAAAGCGCAAAGCCAGCACCTTGTTCAAGACCGAATTTTGCAGCGGTGTCGGGCGCGGCGTTCATTTCTTGGTCGCTTCTCTCTGTACGAATGTCTTCACGTTCGGCGCCAGAGACGACGAAATTGACCTTGCCAGCACGTAGTAAGCTGCGCTTAATGTCGTTTACAAAGGTATCCACCGGAATATGTTCTGAGCTTTTATTGCGAATGGTTTGAATGATAATAGTTGGATTGCCTTTTTTCGAAAAACTGTAATCTCGGTACCAAGGAAAACTCAGCATGTCATTGATCATGGCATCAGCAACCAGTTTTGAATCGATATTATTCCATCGATCAGAAAGTGCGACTTCTGTGTTGGTATCGATACGCTTTACGCTGCCAGAGCAAGCGGCCAAGGTGACGGCAAGCAGTATTACCAGCAAGTGTTTCCATTGAGCTATTATTCGCATAATTTGAGTCCTTGTTTTCTGCCCAAGATATTAGGCGGTTATACTAAGTTTAGTAGGGGTTACGTAAGTTCCACACTTTTATTTCATTCGGTTTTAAAGCAAATTTCTCATGTGAAAAATGTTGTTTATCCACTGAATAGTTTGGTTCATAGGTATTCGGAGGTAACGGCTCTCGGGTTAATCTGATCTGTGCTGGGAGCGTTAGCCAATTGCGAGTGTCGGCGGCAGACGAAGAAAAAACTGCGACTTGCCCAATCAAACTTAATATTAAGCTAGCCGTATTGTCTTTCACGCTTCGGGCGATTCTATCAGCCAACCAGCTTCTTAATAATTCGCGTACTAATCCTTCGTATATATCTCGTTGTGCTTCGGATAACTGTTCTTGTAAGGCAATATCAGCCAGCGATGTCATGCGAATCGTGTTCACAGGCGGTAGTTCACTGTCTTGTCCATTTAGACTTAAAATTGGTGTCTGGTCATCAAGCTTAAAGCGGCGGTAATAAGGAACGGTGACACGGATAAATTGTTGAGTCAGTAAGGTGTCTAAATGAGCGGCTTCTAGTTGTCGCCACACTGCTGGGCCAAGGATAACACGCTTAGTGAAAACACCTCCTAGTGCTCCCCAAGCACCGCCTGCTTTGTAGTTGGCGATGAGATTTAAAGGACTGATGTCTGAATACACCATAGTAAACCAACGAAAGGCATCGTTTTGCTGTCCTTGGTCGCTTCCCCCAAGTGGCTGGAGCACTAAAGAGTAAGCGCTCGGGTCTGCATACAGTTGTAAGGTCATTTCACTTTTGTCTGGAACGAAGCCTTCATTTTCGAGAATAACTAACTCGCCATCGTCTTTTTTGTAGGAGGCAAGTACCGTTTGCATCTTTGGTGACAGCTTGGCCGCAATCAGCTTATCGATATCATCCTTACTCCAATCACCGCCTTTACGCATCATGCGAATACTATCCAGCCAGGCGCGTTCAGCCGTCATATTAGAGAGACTGTATTGCTTGGCATACCCTTCTTCGTAGAGTTTGGCAGCGTCCTGATAGCTGATACGAGCATCGTCGTATTGTTGGCTTATTTCGTACTGTAAGCCTTCCATATATCGGGCCCAAGCATCATCTCGATACGCGTATTTTTCAGTGCTGCGGCCACCGTTATAAAAGTTGCCTAACCAACTTAGCGCTTTCATATAAAAAGCTTGGTTAGCCTTTGCGTTTAGATCTTGATAAGTCGGTTTTTGAGCTTGAATTTCATTAAGTTTGTTATCGATACGGCGAGCTTCTACAAGGGCGGCATCGAGTAATTTCTCTTTTTGATCGCGGTCTTTGGCTTGTGAGGACAAGGCGAGATAGTTAAGCGATTTAAAATAACTGATATAGACGCGTTCTAGTGGGCTACCTCGATAGTCTTCTTGTCTAGGGTTGCTTAACAAAGCCCATGCACGATTTTTGAAATTCTGTTGAAAGAAGGTATCACTTAAGATATCGGCTTGTGCAAGTAACTCGTTGCTACGTTTATAGTCGCCTTGGTTTTGTGCTAAAGCGCCCATTTCGAGGAAGTAGAGTAATTGATCTTGAGGGCTATCATGCAGCGCATCGGAAAATTTTCCTTCTGCACTTTTCCATTGTCCCTGTTTGGCGAGAGTAAGGCCTTGATCTATTTCTTGTTTATAAGTTGCACAACCGGTTAGTAAAGTGAAACTAATCCATATCACAGCCCACTTCACATTAGTGCCCTTTACCTAAAAACTGATTAATGAACAGTAAGCCGATCAATGCCATGCAAGCCAAGTAAAGTAGAAGCCAGCGAGCTTTTAAACAATATGGGCAGGGTTTTTTCTTCTTTTTTGTCATGATGGTCAACGCCGTATTTTTAGGTCGCTATAAAAATGATCGAGATGATTACACTATGCCACAAAAAAGGAGGCGCTGAGCCTCCTTTTATAAACAATAATGCGAGTAATGGCTACTGCGTTGTTGTCGTTTCTTCTGCTTGCTGTGATTGCAGGTTATCTAAATAAAGCGCATCAAAGTTAATCGGTGCAAGCATAACTGCTGGGAAGCTTCCTTTAACGATAGTTGCGTCAACATTTTCGCGAGCATAAGGGAATAATGTTGCTGGGCAGAAAGCGCCTAGTGCATGATGAAGTTGTTGATCATCAAGACCTGCAATAACGAATAGGCCACCTTGTTGAACTTGTACAAGGTAAGCAGGCTCATCAGCATTTTTCACATTCAATGTAATGTCCAGAACAACTTCATACACGTTTTCACCTACTTGGCGACTACGGGTATTAAGTTCCATGCCAACTTCTGGTTGCCATTCTTCTTGGAAAATCATCGGTGAACGTGGTGATTCAAAAGAAATATCTTTTAGAAAAACACGTTGCAGAGAAAGCTGAGGACCTTGTTCTTCTTGGTTTACTGCCGCTTCGTTATTATCAGCCATTATTATTCCTTTTTCTTATGTTGAGTATTCCGATCCACTGCGAAAGGTAGCAGCGCCGTTTTTATTTAATGGTTTAACGCCGTGCTGTATTAGCTGGCGAGTAAACGATCAAGTGTTTTGTTTCTTTCTAAATCAAAAAGATCATCACAACCACCAACATGGGTATCACCAACCCAAATTTGAGGGACGGTATGACGACCACTTTTCGCCATCATTTCTTGGCGTTTTTTAGGTTGTCCATCCACACGAATTTCGTCGAATGCAATGTTCTTTTTGGCTAATAACTGTTTTGCACGAGTACAAAACGGACAATAGTCACTAGAGTAAATTGTTACAGTCGCCATAATCGTCTCTCTTATTTTTTCACTAGAGGCAAGTTAGATGTTTGCCACTCGGAGATGCCGCCTTGGAGTTTGTATATCTTGCTGAAGCCTGCTTTTTTCAGCTCTTTCGAGCTTGCGCCAGAGTGGACACCAGATTTGCATACTACAATAATAGGGGCATCTTTGTGTTTCTCAAGCTTTGCTAAGCTATCTTTGATTTTAGCGGCAGGGATGTTTATCGCGCCGGTAATATGACCTGTTTTAAATTCCTTTTCTGGACGGATATCTAAAATCACCGCCTCTTCCGTGTTCATTAGGTTTGTTGCTGCAGAAGGAGATAATCCTTTTGGGCCACTTTTAGTTTCAGAAAAGACAAGAGTCACTAGGATTGCCAAAAATACAGCAACCATTTCCCAGTGAGCAGTCGCAAATTCAATAAATTGATTCATCATCATAACGGTAAGACCTGTAAAAAAACTGCCAGCATTATACACGGCCAGCTTAGCGGGTACATACTCCTGATAGGAGGATGTAGTTTCTTAGAAAAACATTACACTTTGACAACAATGATAAAAAAAGCCAATTGGCTATTTATCGAGGCTGATACAAGCCTTTTTAAATAGCCAACTGGCTTTTAATGAATGCAAGGATTGAGCTTAGTTTGACGTTACTTGGTGTTTGTTGAGTCAAATATCTTGTCGGCATTACCTTCAATAAAACTATCGAATAATGTTCCATCACTTGTTTTATGACGACGAGCGAATTCATAAAAGCAGCTAGGGATCGTTTTTTCTTTGCCGTCAGAGAAGGTGTAATGAATTTTATCGGCCATGGTCGAAGATTGCTCTAAGTACACACTTGGTGAGCCCTTAATGACACCGCCAACTTGATTCAACAAATAACCTTCGCTTAATAGCAACTGATTCACTTCTTCAAGAGTCGTGAATCTCTCAAGTAAGTTAACGCTGACTGTAAAATGGTTAGCTTGCAAACCCATAGTGGCAAACCAAGCGGCGTATTCACTGTGTTCAGTTAGCGTATCGTACTGATCTAAAGTCGGTTTTTTCCATAATAGACCTGACCAGAAAATGGCAGGAGACTGAACGGCGTCTTCTGGAATTTGATCGATCATGGTGTTGATAATACGCTGACAGCTTTCTGGTAACTCATTAACGAGCAGTTCTGAGAGAAAAATCTTAGGCCAATCATTATGATCAGGGTGCTTGTAACAGCGGGCAACTAGGTGTTTGTTTTCAAAACGAAAAGCGCCATAGGCTTGATACCCCATACTTTCTAATTGAGGCTCTAACTTTTCTAAAGAAATTGGCGAATTAGCAAAAGTACGGAACGCAATGTGGTCATTTAATACGGTTTCACCGTGGCTTTTAAACAAGGCCTGAATGCGATTAGCCTGAGGCGTCATGGTGATATAATGTTGCCATAGAGAATCGAAAAATTGTGGTGCTTGCATAACTTACCTCTAAAAAATGATTGGCCGTTTGTGTGACTTTACTGGATAGCGTGTTTTATCAGCAAAGGGTAAAAATGCATTTTGTCATGCGAAAAAATTATGCGACTCTCGATTTAATGGCGCTTTTTTTGCCAAAGAATTTATTCTTCGACATTAAAATGGTGTTTATCACGTAAGCGGGAAAGCTGCGGTCTTTATTATGCGCCAAACCAACCACACGTTTCAGTGCAATATCATTCAATGTCCGCAAGACAATGTCTCCTCGGCCTCGCGCTGAATGCTCCGGAATCAATGAGATTCCTAGCCCTGCTGCCACTAGATCTAATGCGTATTCTTCTGTTTTGACTTGCGCTCTCACATCAGTAGTAAGCCCTTGTTTTTGCATGATGAAGTTCCACGACTCCAAAATGTCGCAAGGCGTCCGAGAAACAAAAGGTTGTTTATCAATTTGCTTGATGGAAATGGATGTGTAATCCGCTAACCAGTAGCCGACGGGCATAGCCACGACATAATCATCTTCCCATAGTGGGTAAAAGACATCGTCGTTTTTTGTGTAGCTATCACAAGTGAATCGTAAGTCGGCACTCTCGGAGGCATCTACCAAACTTAGCGTGAGCCCAGGGATTTCATCAAGCATGGTTTTTATTACTTGGCTGATTAGGGTTCCAGAAAGGAATGGAGCTAAAGAAATGGACAAGGTTAATGGCTTGGCATTCTTACGGAACATGTCCTTTATGTCGTTGAGTTCATTTACCATTCGACATGCATGGGGATAAAGTTGAGTGCCACTGTCTGTTGGTGCAACGCCTTTAGAGTGACGAACAAATAATTTAGTGTCTAAATCCTCTTCTAGTTGTGACAGTGTGGTGGAAATCGACGGTTGTGCAATAAAACAACGTTTCGCTGCAGCGCTTAAACTGCGCTCTTCAAAAACAGCAATAAAATATCGAAGTGATCGAACATCCATAAATATTTCCTCTGTGTCGCTTTTGTTTATTTAAGTATGGAACAGGCTATAGGTAAAAACTAGAGCACCCACAGAAAAACGATATTTCTCACCGATGGTGAAGCTGAGTAAGGTGTTGGAAAGACGCAAACGACTTATTTTTTTAACAGACGTTTCATTCATTTTTCAACACAAGTATTACAGAGGTTCATCATGTCACTCACTTGCTTAGAAACACTAGGTGTTAATACATTAAAACAAGGCGATATTTTTTACAGCGTGCTCACGGGTAATACACTTGCATTGGGTAAAGGCGCTGAGTTTTCTGCTTATAGCCCGATTGATGGGGCTAAACTGTCTCAATTTAACAATGCGACACCTGAGCAACTTGAGACAGTCAGTGCGGAGTTAAAAGAGGCATTTAAAGTATTGCGTACGATTCCTGCGCCACGCCGCGGTGAGTTGGTACGTCGCATCGGTGAAGAAGCACGTAAATACAAAGAAGAGCTTGCTCAGGTTATCTCTTTAGAAGCGGGCAAAATTGTCCCTGAAGCCTTGGGTGAAGTTCAAGAATGGATCGATGTGTGTGACTTTGCGGTGGGTCAATCTCGTATGCTGCATGGTTTGTCGATTGTCTCTGAACGACCAGGTCACCGCATGATGGAACAATGGCAACCGCTTGGTCCTGTTGCTGTGATTACCGCGTTCAACTTCCCTATGGCGGTTTGGGCATGGAACACCATGTTAGGTTTGGTGTGTGGTGACCCTGTTCTATTAAAGCCATCCGAAAAAGCGCCTCTTTGTGCATTGGCAATGTATCAAATTGCTCAAAATGTATTAGCGGATATGCCTGATATTCCTAAAGCCGTGGTCTCCGTCATGATTGGTGATCGTGATCTGGGTGAAGCGATTGCCGCAAACGATACTTTCCCGCTAGTTTCTGCAACTGGATCAACCACCATGGGGCGCGCGGTAGCAACGACGGTAGCGGGTCGCCTTGGTCGCTCTTTGCTTGAGCTTGGTGGCAACAACGCGATGATAGTGTCGCCAACCGCAGATTTGGATTTGGCGCTGCGTGCCATTGTATTCTCAGCAGCAGGAACGGCTGGTCAGCGCTGTACTACTCTGCGTCGATTGATTACTCATGAGTCGATTGTTGATGGTTTGGTTGAACGTTTGGCGAAATCTTACGGGTCGTTACGCGTTGGCAACCCACTGGAAGACGGAACCTTAGTAGGTCCTTTGGTCGATGATGGCAGCTTTTCTCGCATGCAAGCGGCGTTAGTAACGGCGAAAAAGCAAGGCGGAGAGGTTGTGTGTGGTGGTGAGCGTGTAACAGAAGGTGTCCCTGCTGGTGGCTTTTACGTTAGGCCTGCAATAGTCCGTATTGCTCACGATGCACCGATTGTTCATGAAGAAACGTTTGCCCCTATTCTTTATGTTCTTACCTATCGCAATTTCGATGAGGCGATCGATATTCAAAACGAAGTACCTCAAGGTTTGTCTTCTGCCGTGTTCACAGAAAGTTTGCAAGAGGCTGAAATGTTTATGTCACCAGAAGGCTCTGATTGCGGTATTGCCAATGTCAATATTGGGACTTCTGGGGCAGAAATTGGCGGCGCATTTGGTGGTGAAAAAGAAACCGGAGGTGGTCGCGAATCAGGTTCTGACGCATGGAGAAACTACATGCGCCGTACGACGAACACGATCAACTATGGTGGTGATCTGCCATTAGCCCAAGGTATTGTTTTCGAGTGATGAATGCTTGAAGAGATGGCAGTAAAGGTGAGCATAGGCTCACCTTTACTCGTGTTAATAAGTTTGGATGTACACACTTCGATTATTTGCTCTATTTTTAAGGTCGGCTTGGTCGACTTTTAAGGTCGTGGATATGGCGGAACGTTTATGTGATTCATTGTGGCGAGCAAGTGCGATAGCAGGGCCAGACCTGATACCTTTGCAAGGTAGTCATAACGCGCAGGTAGTCATTGTTGGTGGGGGCTTTACGGGTTTATCAACGGCACTGCATCTCGGCAAATTAGGTATTTCTGTGATCGTGGTTGAGGCTCATGAAATTGGCTTTGGTGGTTCTGGGCGTAATGTCGGTTTGGCAAACGCAGGAGTCTGGCTTGAGCCAGATCAGCTAGATAGTGCCATTGGCCCAGAAGCGGGCCGAACGTTATACAACACTTTGGCCGGTGCTCCAAATCTGGTCTATGCATTAATTGAAGAGTACGACATACAGTGTGAAGCGGTGCGTAATGGTACCTTGCATGCCGGTGTAGGTAAGCAAGGTTTAGCTCAGTTACAGCGTCGTTGTGAACAAATGCAAACACGCGGTGCCCCGGTGCAATTGTTGGAGAGCGCTGAAGCGCAATCACGCATTGGTTCTAGTAAGTTTAATTCAGCGTTGTTTGACCCAAGAGCGGGTACGATCCAACCTCTGTCTTATGCTCACGGTTTGGCGCACGCAGCGATCAAAGAAGGCGCTAAGCTTTTCGACTATTCTCCAGTCACTAGTGTGCAGCCGACACAAGATGGTTGGATTGTCCAAACATCTCATGGTGAAGTGCGAGCAGAGACGGTGGTTTTAGCCACGAATGCTTACAGCGAGCATGGGGTGAAAGAGCAGGCGAGAAAATTCGTGCCTATTTTTTACAGTCAATTAGCCAGCAAACCATTAACGTCCTCTCAGCTTGAACAAATCCTACCCAACCGTGAGGGAGTTTGGGATACCTGTACGGTGATGAGTTCTTTTCGCCTTGATCAGCAAGGGCGTTTAGTTTTTGGTGGCATGGGAGGAGAAGGAGGCGTGCTAGCAAATTGGGCGTCACAACGGGTCAGCGAATTGTTTCCATTCTTAAGCAATGTTGAATGGGATTATTCATGGACCGGGCAAATTGCCTACAGTGAAGACCACCTACCACATTGCCAGCAACTCCAGCGCGGATTATTTAGTGTAGCGGGATACAGTGGTCGAGGTATTGGACCAGGTACTATGATGGGTAAAGAATTGGCGGAATGGTTTGCTGGGAAGCGTGAGTCCTTGTCTGTTCCAACGACGATATTACGCAATATACCACTTAGAGAGCTAAAACGATTATTTTATGAAGTTGGCGCGCAGACCTATCACCTAGGCCAAAAAACACATGCCCTTGATTAGTTAATCGGATGATTTGACAATAAAAACAAAGGAATGCGCAATTATCGAGCATTCCTTTGTTTGCCTAATTAGCTTAAGGTAAAGTACTTGTCATTCCTCTTACATCTTGAAAATAAAGTGGCCCAGAATGCGGAGATATATCCCGTCGTCAACCGCGCTAAAGTGTTTTGAAGCGTCGGTTAGGCATCTTAGCTTTACGCGTGCAGCAGAAGAGTTATGCCTAACTCAGAGCGCGGTGAGTCGTCAGATTCGTAACCTCGAAGAATTTTTATCACGAGATTTATTCATTCGTCTAAATAAACGTTTGGTCTTGACCGGAACCGGTGCCGCTTATTATAAAGAAGTCGTACCTTTGCTCGATGGAATGGAAAACGCTTGTTTACGAATGTTACATCGAGAAGATGAAAAAACCACTTTAACCATTTCTGCATTACCTACATTTGCTTCTCATTGGTTAGTACCCCATTTAGCGGAATTTCAACAACAGCATCCACAATTTCAAATCAAAGTTCGATCTTTAGATGACGCCGCAAAAGTAGACCCAGAAAGCATTGATATTATTCTGCATTACGGTGGTGATCACTGGCCACGAGCGGTATCTCATCAATTGATGCAAGAAAAAGTCATCGCCGTTTGTTCTCCTCGTTTATTAGAACACTACCAGAAGAGTGATCATCAGGCTGAATGGGAATGTGGGGACGTGGTGATGTTCCCATTATTGCATTCCTCCGCTCGTATTAATGCTTGGCCGGATTGGATGGTCGCTCAAGGGCTAGAAAATGGCTCTTTTGCGGGGACGTCTTTTGAGCATTTTCATATGTTGATTGAAGCGGCGAAAAACGCCATGGGGGTTGCTGTTATTCCTAGCATACTGGCAGAGGGCAGCTTAAGAGCGGGTGAACTTGTGGCGCCATTTGGCGATGCTGTTGCTACGCCACATGAATATTTACTTTCTTACCCTGCGGACAAAGCAGATTTGGAACAAGTCGTGATTTTTCGTGATTGGTTATTAGCGAAGCAGACGGCGCAATAAAGAGAATTAATAGACGGAATAGTACTTGCAGTCTGTAACTAAATTACATGCCTGTGATAGTATCAATCCATAGACATGTTCAATTTACGGGACGAATTACCATGAATAAAAAGACGACAGCACTCTTCATCCTTGATGGATGGGGATACAGCGAAACATCTAAATCAAATGCTATTGAAGCAGCCAACACACCCAATTGGGATCGCTTGTGGAACAATCGTGCGCACTCTTTAATTAAAACTTCAGGATTGGCCGTGGGTTTGCCAGATGGTCAGATGGGCAATTCTGAAGTAGGCCATATGAATCTGGGCGCAGGACGAATTGTCTATCAGAATTTCACTCGCATTGGCAAAGCCATAGAAGAAGGTTCTTTTTTTACAAACGAAGCGCTTGTTTCTGCGGTAGACAAAGCCGTCGTAGCGGATAAAGCCGTGCATATTCTAGGCTTGCTTTCGAACGGTGGCGTACACAGCCATCATGAGCAAATCATGGCAATGTGCGAACTAGCGGTAAAACGCGGCGCAAAAGCAGTGTATGTACATGGTTTTACCGATGGCCGAGATACGCCACCACGTTCAGCGCAAACTCCTATTGCTGAATTAGAAGCCAAATTAGCCGAGTTGGGCGTTGGTAAAATAGCCACGTTAGTTGGTCGTTATTTTGCTATGGATCGCGATAATCATTGGGATCGAATTGAAAATGCTTATAACGCTATCGCATCAGGCGAAGGGCAGTTCCAAGCAGAATCTGCAGAACAAGCGGTTCAAGCTGCCTATGATCGCGGTGAAAATGATGAATTTGTAAAAGCGACGACGATTGGCGCGCCAGTGAGCATTGAAGATGGCGATGCCATTGTGTTTGCTAACTTCCGCCCAGATCGTGCGCGTGAATTGACTCGTGCCTTTACCGAAGATGATTTCACCGGTTTTAAACGTAAAATACGACCTGCCTATGCCGCATTTGTAACCTTTACTGAGTTTGCTGCTGATATTGCTGCAGACGTTGCGTTTCCACCTATTACACTGAGCAATACGCTTGGTGAAGTGCTATCAAAATCAGGTAAAAAACAACTGCGTATCGCGGAAACAGAAAAGTACGCCCACGTTACTTTTTTCTTTAATGGCGGTAGGGAGTCTGTTTTTGATGGTGAAGAGCGCGAATTGATCCCTTCTCCTAATGTAGCAACTTATGATCTAAAACCAGAAATGAGTGCGCCAGAAATGACGGATAAGCTGGTGGAAGTGATTGAAGCAGGCAAATACGACACTATTATTTGTAACTTTGCTAACGGCGACATGGTTGGCCATAGCGGTGTATTTGCCGCAGCGGTAAAAGCCGTTGAAGCAGTCGATGCTTGTTTAGGACGCATTATCGAAGCATTGAAAGTGAATGGTGGACAGTGTTTGATTACCGCGGATCATGGTAATGCCGAGCAAATGCTAAGTAACGATGGTTCACAGCCTTTGACTTCTCACACGACTGGACCGGTTCCTTTAGTATTAGTTTCCCCAACACCAGGTCTTGGCATTAAAGAAGGAGCATTATGTGATATTGCCCCGACTTTATTGGATATGATGGGCATGAAACAACCTGAAGAAATGAGTGGTGTTAGTCTGCTCACTCGTCAGTGAGGTATTGATGGCTTTAGTATGTCGTCACCTGTTCTGCATTGCGTTGCTCTTGTTGTCCAGCATTAGCTGGGCAGCCGGAGAGCCTCAAACGCCAGCGGAGGCTAAGCAACAAATTCAAACATTGCAGAAAGATTTAAAAAAACTGAATGGCTGGTTGAAAGAGACCAAGTCTCAACGCTCGGATGTTGAGAAAGGCCTAGAGAGCAAAGAAAAAGCGATAGAAGGTTTGCTTAAAAAAATCAACGATCTGCAAGAGAGCCTTAAAAAAGGAGAGCAGCAGCTCGGGAAATTAAAACAGCAGCAGCAGTCTTTTCAGCTCAGTATTCAGAAACAAAATGACCAAATAGCCGCCCAATTAAGGGCGGTTTATCGTTCTGGCAAGCAAGAAGGCATTAAATTACTTTTAAATGGGTCTGAACCCGAAGAGTCGATGCGCTTATTACAATATAACCGCTATTTTTCTACCGCTCGACAATCTCTTATTAATGGTTATGCCAACGAAGTAAATGACCTTAATTTGGTCGAGAAAAGCATTCGCCAAAAGCGTGCTCAGCAAGCCCAAGAAGAAGCGTCTTTGAATGAACAACGTGCAGGCTTAGTGAAAGAAAAAGCGGCACGTCGCGTTTTGTTAGCTAAGCTAGACAAAGATTTAGCTAAGGGAAATCAGCGTTCTCAGCAGCTTGCGCAAAACCAAAAAGATCTGAAAGAAATGCTGAAGCGTCTAGAAGAAGCGCTTGCAGATGTCAAACTGCCTGATCAAGATGTGCCTTTTTCATCACAGAAAGGCAAGCTAGTTAGTCCGCTTAGAAAACTGGTTCGTTTGCCGACTGACGGAAAGGTTAATCTTGGTGGTGTCACGCTCGAAGCGAAAGAAGGCACTAAGGTACATGCGATTTTTAACGGTCGAGTTGTGTTTGCTGATTGGCTCAGAGGTTTTGGTTTTCTAATGATTGTTGATCATGGAAATGGTTATATGTCTCTTTATGGTTATAACCAGAGTTTGTTGAAAGAAGTTGGTGAATGGGTAAATGCCAATGATGTAATCGCCACGGTAGGCAGTTCTGGGGGTCGTTCAGAATCGGCTTTGTTTTTTGCCATTCGACACAATGGTACGCCTTTATCTCCACTTTCTTGGGTGAGATCTAGTTGATCTATGCGCCAATAGAGTGTCTTTTATATATATGACACAACAGCAGGAAAAAACATGATGAATTCCTTAAGTCGAGGTTTGGTTTTAATACTGATGACCTTTTCTGTACAGCAGAGCATCGCTGCACAGAAGACCGTTGCTAACGATAAATCGACGTTACCTCTTACTGAAATACAAGCATTTGTAGAAACGTTTGAAACCATTCGTGAAGGTTATGTGGATAAGTTAACGGATCAGCAGATATTGAACAAAGCGTTAAAGGGCATGGTATCTGCGCTTGATCCACATTCTGAATACATGACGAAAGATGAAGTCGCCGATTTTGACGAGTTGACGTCAGGTAACTACGCAGGCGTCGGTGTGGAAGTGGAAATGAAAGGTGATAAGTTGGTTGTAGTATCACCGATAGATGGCTCACCAGCGAAGCAGGCAGGTATTTTATCCGGTGATGTTATCGTAAAAGTGGGCAACACTTTTATCACCAGCCTTGGTTTTCAAGATGTAATGAACCTAATGCGAGGCGAGGTGGGAACCAAAATATCATTGGATATTGAGCGCGATGGCAAAATCAAACATTACAATCTTGAGCGTCGATTAGTGGAAGATAATAGTGTTAGCACTAAATGGTTAAGCAAAGGCATTGCTTATTTGCGCATTAGTCAGTTTCAAGGTGATACTGATACCGAGTTTTATAAAGCCATTGATAAATTGAAAAAAGAACAAGCAATCAAAGGTGTTGTGTTAGATCTTCGAAATAATCCAGGCGGTGTACTACAGGCAGCGGTTGGTGTGGTGGATGCTTTTATTGATAAAGGCATGATTGTTTATACCGAAGGCCGTCATAAATCATCAAGCAGCCAATTTAGAGCAACAACAAAAAATACACGATTACCTACGGTTCCTTTGGTTGTCTTGGTCAATGATGGCTCAGCATCGGCTTCTGAGATTGTTGCAGGTGCCTTACAAGATCATAAACGGGGTGTGATTATGGGCACAGAGTCTTTTGGTAAAGGGTCGGTACAAACAGTGGTGCCTTTGTCTGATGGGGCGGCAGTGAAACTCACTACGGCTCTTTATTACACGCCCAATGGTCGATCTATCCAAGCGCAAGGTATTACGCCTGATCTTGTTGTTCCTCAGGCGAAATTAACGTTAGATAAAGACCACTTCGTTGTTAAAGAGTCAGAGTTAAAAGGACATCTTGGTAATGGCACAGGTGGTGCAGATAGAACAAATACCGATGTTAAATTTGAACTGGCTGATTTAGCTAAAACGGACTTTCAATTATTTCAAGCGGTGACTATTTTGAAAACGTTACCAAAGTTTGACTATCATCCTTGAGAGAAAAGACAGTGAATGTAATTAGTATCAAGAAGGGCATGCGCTTGTGTGCCTTTCTTTTGGTTGGCTTGATGTGTAATCAAGCTCAATCCGCAGAAAATCCAGTTGAGCCAGATCAGGTGACACCTTTGGCTCATGGTATTTTTTTATTAGGTCCTAACGTTAATGTTGAAAATGAAGCGTCAAATCCTGCTTCCGAAGATTGGTTAGGGCCAATAGTAAACGAGATAACACACTCGGATAAGCTTGACTCTCTCGGATCAAAGTTGGTTATTACTCCGCCTTATTCGAAAGCGACCCAGTCAACGCTTGAAGGGTTGAATACAGATGCACCCTCGATAGTAGAGCCGCGACATAATAAGCATCCTTTACCCAGGATTGCGATTTTGATCGACGACCTTGGTTATAACCGACAAGGAATGGAGTCAGCCTTGGCGTTACCTAAAAACGTCGCATTGGCCATTCTTCCATTAACGCCTTTCGCTCATAAAACAGCTACTCAGGCGAAAAAACAACACCGCGTCACTTTACTGCATGCGCCCATGGAAAATGTGCGAGAGCTTAAGCTTGGGCCAGGTGGATTGTATGCAAAAATGACAGAAGAGCAGCTTAAGAAAGCTCTCATAAAAGACATAGACAGTTTGCCTGGCATCAAAGGGGTGAATAATCACATGGGGAGCTTGTTAACTGCAAAGCAAGACTCGATGGACTGGGTGATGGAGGTGTTGAAAAAGCGCTCTTTGTTTTTCATTGATAGCTTAACGTCATCTCATAGTGTTGCGAAAGAAACAGCCCAAAAGCATGGATTAAAAACAACAAGTCGAGATATTTTCCTAGATAATATTCGTACTGAGAAAGCAATTGATAAGCAGTTCTCACGACTGGTTAAAGAGGCAAAACACAGTGGTGTTGCGTTGGCGATTGGTCATCCATACCCAGAAACCATGGCGTATTTGAAAAAACGTTTGGTTAAGTTAGAAAAAGAAGGCGTTAGATTAGTGCCTCTTACGACGGTTTTACATAATAGCCCCATTCCGCAATAAGTCGAAAACCCCTCCTACCTACAAAGAATTTGAAGCAAACACTTTGCGTTCTTTGTGGGTTTTTAATTACTAGGTTTTATGAATATAAAGATCAAATTGTTGTTTTTTTTGATTTGCAGGGTCATGTTTGTAAACTAGTTTCAATATTAATCTTCTTTGTCAGCTTTCTGGCAACTATAAGGCCCTTTCAAAAAATAGTGAGCCAAGCTGTTTTTGGTGCATTTACCTGTCTTTAAAGTATAAAAAACTTATCTTCAATAATTTTTTAGTATTTAGTTTGTTTGTATTGCTACATCTGATGATTATTTGTTCTATTTTAGTGCCTCTCTATTGACCAAAGACTGATCAAACATTAATGTTGTGCCTTAATGCGGTGCACATTATTTGTGATATCGCATAAAAAACTCCACTATTTCTACTGTTTTATAGGTTGAAAATTGTTGGAACGCATCTTGCTTTAATATAATAACGATAAACAAAACAAGTTGGAGCTCTTCTTATGTCACATGCGGTTATAAAGAAAACGTTAATTTCTATGGCGATAGCGGGTGCTGCAACACTGGCACAAGCTGATGTTGTTATCGGTGTAGCAGGACCTCATACAGGGGCTTATGCCGCCTTTGGTGAGCAGCTATGGAAAGGGGCGGAACAAGCAGCCAAAGATATCAATAAAGCGGGCGGCATTAATGGTGAAATGATTAAGCTTGTCAAAGCGGATGATGCTTGTGAGCCAAAACAAGCGGTTTCTATTGCTAACCGATTAGTTGACTCTGATGACGCTGTGGCGGTTATTGGACATTTCTGTTCTTCTTCTACACAACCTGCTTCAAATATCTACGCGGAAGCGGGTGTACTAATGATTACCCCTGCTTCTACCAACCCGACAATCACAGATCGTGGTCTTCCTAACGTATTTCGTGTGTGCGGCCGTGATGACCAACAAGGTGATGTTGCAGCAACCTATATCGTTGATAAGCTTCACGCAAAGCGCGTTGCTATCATTCATGATAAAGACACCTATGGCAAAGGCCTAGCGGATGCAATGAAAGCATCTCTTAATGCATATGGTACTAAAGAAGTCATGTACGAAGGTTTGACTCGAGGTGAAAAAGACTTTAACGCACTCGTGACTAAGATTCGTTCTGTCAATGCCGATGTTGTTTACTTCGGTGGTTTGCATTCTGAAGCAGGCCCATTAGTTCGTCAGCTTCGTGAACAAGGTTCAAAAGCGATCTTCATGTCGGGTGACGGCATTGTGTCTGATGAATTTGTTACCGTTGCCGGTGGGCCACAATACGTTAAAGGCGTAATGATGACATTTGGTGCTAACCCAATGTCTTACCCATCAGGTAAAGAAGTGGTTAAAGAGTTCCGTGCTGAGGGTTATGAGCCAGAAGGCTATACGCTTTACTCATATACTGCGATGCAAGTGGCTGCAGCAGCGCTTAGTCATGCGAACTTAGATCCAATCAAGGGTGCTGAGTGGTTGCATGCTAATTCTATCGATACAGTAATGGGTAAAAAAGCGTTTGATGCGAAAGGCGATCTGACCGTATCCGATTACGTAATGTACCAGTGGGATGATAAAGGTAAATATCATCAAATAGACTAATTTTCCTAATTAGCTTATTTCACAACTCGCCGAGGTGAATACTTCGGCGAGCTTGATCTTCGATTTACATTCCCACGAGGTTATACGATGGATATCGTTCTCCAGCAGTTGGTAAACGGTTTAACGCTTGGCTCAGTTTATGGGCTTATAGCGATAGGCTACACCATGGTGTACGGCATTATTGGCATGATTAACTTCGCCCATGGCGACGTTTACATGGTTTCTGCTTATCTCACCGCCATTTCGATCGCACTACTCACTTTTTTTGGTGTTGAATCTTTTCCTTTTATTATTTTTGGCGCATTGGTTTTTACTATTGTTATTACAGGCGCTTATGGCTGGGTGATAGAGCGTGTTGCTTATCGACCTTTGCGTAACTCTAGCCGCCTTTCTGTTTTAATTTCAGCCATTGGTATGTCTCTTATTTTGCAGAACTACGTGCAGCTGAGTCAGGGTCCAAATCAACAAGGTGTTCCAACACTCATCACGGGGGCTTTTCGTTTTCATATTGGTGATGGCTACGTGCAGATTACTTATATGAAAGTGTTGATTTTGCTTATCGCATTAGCCGGCATGGGGATTCTTACTTATATCATCCAAAAAACAAAGTTGGGGCGCATGTGTCGAGCGACTCAGCAAGACCGTAAGATGGCGTCCATCTTAGGTATTGATACAGATAAAGTTATTTCGTCCGTTTTCGTTATTGGTTCTGCTATGGCCGCATTGGCTGGGGTTTTAGTGACGCTAGATTATGGCGCATTTGACTTTTATATCGGCTTTATCATGGGGATAAAAGCCTTTACTGCCGCAGTATTGGGTGGGATTGGTTCATTACCCGGTGCCATGTTAGGTGGGCTTATTCTTGGTCTTTCTGAATCATTGTTTGCTGGCTTAGTTAGCTCTGATTATAAAGATGTTTTTTCTTTCTCTTTGTTAGTCCTCATTTTGATTATTCGTCCGAGTGGTCTTTTAGGCAAACCAGCAGTGGAGAAAGTATAAATGAGCCAAACAGCAGGTATGAACTATAAACAATGTTTCATTGATGCAGTGGTTGCTGCCTTAATGGCGTTAGTGGTCTTCGGTCCTATTATGGGGATCGTTCTTGATGGGTATAAGTTTGATATTGATTTCCAACGCGTGGGTTGGATTGTATCGATTGTCTTTGTTGGCCGTCTCTTTATGTCTTACTATTTTCAGACGGCAAAGGGCCAAGCAATGCTCTTCAAATACGCCAACAATCATGATGGCGTAACCGTAAACCCACCAAACCATAAATCTAAAATGATTTGGGTTATCCCTTTAGTAATGGTGATTGGTTTTCTGATTCCTTTTATCGCTTCTAAATACATTCTGACGGTGCTGATATTAGGTCTTATTTACGTGTTGTTGGGACTGGGTCTGAATATCGTGGTCGGTTTGGCTGGCTTATTGGATCTTGGTTTTGTTGGTTTTTATGCAATAGGAGCATACTCATTAGCATTAGGTTATGAAAACTTAGGTTTGGGTTTTTGGTCTATGTTGCCCATTGCCGCGATTGCCGCTGCTTTTGCGGGAGCAATCCTTGGTTTTCCGGTGCTGAGAATGCATGGTGATTATCTAGCGATAGTTACCTTAGGTTTTGGTGAGATCATCCGCCTAATATTAACCAATTGGGTATCACTAACTCATGGTCCAAACGGCATATCTGCCCCTCTTCCTACATTCTTTGGCTTAGAGTTTAAGCGGCGATCTGCACACGGTGAAACGTTCCATGAATTTTTCAACCTCCCATACGATTCAGGCTACAAATACATGTTTGTGTATTTGGTCTTGTTTGCCGTTGTCTGGGCTGTTCTTTTTATTAAGCATCGTCTTGTAAAAATGCCGATTGGTCGTGCTTGGGAAGCATTGCGTGAAGACGAAATTGCCTGTCGTTCTTTGGGTTTAAATCATGTTCTAGTTAAATTATCAGCCTTTATGTTGGGGGCTTCAACAGCAGGTTTGGCCGGTGTTTTCTTTGCGACGTATCAAGGCTTTGTGAGTCCATCTTCGTTTACCTTCTTCGAGTCTGCACTGATCTTAGCGATCGTGGTATTGGGTGGTATGGGGTCAACGTTGGGTGTGGTGATTGCCGCCTTCTGTTTGACGGTATTGCCCGAGATGCTGAGGGAAGTGGCTGAGTATCGTGTTTTGTTGTTTGGTATTTTGATGGTGGTGATGATGATTTGGAAACCTCGAGGTCTCGTTCGTGTGACGCGAAATGGTTTTGCCGCGAGAGAAGGGGTGATTAAATGAGCCAAGAAAATATTTTAAAAATAGAAAACTTGGTCATGCACTTTGGTGGTATTAAAGCCCTTAATGATGTGACTTTTGACATAAAACGCGGCTCTGTGTCGGCTTTAATTGGACCAAATGGTGCGGGTAAAACCACGGTTTTTAACTGTATCACGGGATTTTATAAAGCCACGGGTGGCAATATTATGTTGTCTGCCAATGGAAAAGAAACCAGTGTGATTAAAGTATTGGGTGAAGCGTTTAGGCTAACCGATTTCTTTTCCCCCATCGCTTTCTTTCAGCGTTTAAAATACAAGATGTTTGGAGGCTCGCATTTGGTAAATCGTGCAGGCTTGTCCAGAACATTTCAAAACATTCGCTTATTTAAAGAAATGTCAGTGGTTGAAAACCTGTTGGTTGCTCAACACATGCGGGTTAATCGTAATTTATTGGGTGGTATTTTAAATACAAAGGCTTATAAACAAGCAGAGAGTGACGCATTAGAGCGTGCTTTTTATTGGCTTGGAGTTGTTGATTTAGTGGACTTTGCTAACCGTTTGGCTGGTGAGCTTTCGTATGGTCAACAGCGCCGCCTGGAAATCGCTAGAGCGATGTGTACCAATCCTGAAATTGTCTGCCTCGATGAGCCCGCAGCGGGTTTGAACCCTTCAGAAACAGAAGCGTTGACGAAAATGATCCGTGTCTTGCGCGATGAGCACAATACTACCGTGTTGTTGATTGAGCATGATATGGGCATGGTGATGGATATTTCAGACTATATTGTGGTGCTCGACCATGGCGAAGTGATTGCTGAAGGTGGCCCTGATGATATTAAAACGAATCCTAAAGTAATTGCTGCCTATCTTGGGGCAGAAGAAGGTGAGGAGATGACCCTATGAGCACCTTGATGGAGTTTAAAGAGGTTGATGTCCATTATGGTCCAATCCAAGCGCTTAAAAAAGTGTCGTTATCAATAGATGAAGGTGAAATTGTCACCATGATCGGAGCGAATGGCGCCGGGAAGTCGACGTTGTTAATGTCGATCTTTGGGCAGCCACGCATTTCTAGTGGAGAAATTATTTATCGTGGTGAAGATATTTCGCAAAAATCTGCGCATTATGTTGCCTCGCATGGTTTGGCTCAGTCTCCAGAAGGGCGTCGTATTTTCCCAAGTATGTCAGTAGAAGAAAACTTACTGATGGGGACCATTCCTATCGGTATGAAGCATGCTGATGAAGATATGAAGCATATGTTTGAGTTATTTCCTCGTTTAGAAGAGCGTCGTAATCAACGCGCTTCCACCATGTCTGGTGGTGAGCAGCAGATGCTGGCCATTGCTCGAGCATTGATGAGTCGCCCCAAACTATTGTTGTTGGATGAGCCGAGCTTGGGATTGGCGCCCATTATTGTGAAACAAATATTTCAAATATTGAAAGATGTAGCGAGCACAGGAATGACCATCTTCTTAGTGGAGCAGAACGCAAACCATGCATTGAAGCTGGCCGACCGAGGATACGTTATGGTAAACGGAGAAATTCGTTTGACAGGAACGGGTGCTGAGCTCTTGGTTAATCCTGAAGTACGTGAAGCGTATTTAGGCGGGCATTAATTAACGTCAACTATCTCTAGTTATGTATAAATGGCGAATCTCTTGGTTGAGGCTCGCCATTTTTTTATAGTCTAAATAATGTATCACTGATTAGATCTTTGACTTGGGATGGCTGTGCGCTTTCCCCTAACGAAGCATCATAAATAGCGTCTATTTCGTCACCAAAGTAAGCGAACACTTCCTCTTTTGAAAGCGCTGGAGTTAGCCCGGCCGGATTTGCTGAGGTTGAAACAATGGCGCCATTAAAGGCGTTACATAGATTCCTCACAGCAGTGTGCTGTGACAGCCGAATAGCGACACTCTCGTGCTTTCCTCGAATCCATGGCGGCGCCACTGTCGTATCTGGAACAACCCATGAAGTCGGAATGCTTGTCTTACTCGTTAGTCGGTTCGCTGATTCCAAGCTTAATTTTTTTGTCCAATCGAGAAGGTGAGAAGGTTTTCCCGCGACTAAAATAAGCCCTTTTTCAACGGGGCGCGCTTTTAATTTAAGGATTTTTTGCACGGCCGATTGATTAAATGGATCACAGCCTAATCCCCAAACGGCTTCGGTTGGATAAGCAATAACACCACCTTGGCGCATTATCTCAGCAAGCTTTTCTGGAGAATATATTAATGTCATGAAGTGGACACCCAAACAGGCAAAATAAAAAGATTAGGAAGGATTTTAATGGTATTTAAGTGGCTGGGCTAGAAGGGAAGACTGATTAAAGAGAGTTAATCAGTCTTAGAACCCAATGCTACTGCTAGAAATAGAACCAGAAGTTTATTTTAACGCTTTAATTTTTTCTTTAATGTCAGCAATTTTACTTTCCATTACTTTTTCTAAGTGCTCTAACTCAACGATAAGGTCGTCTTTAGACACTTTGATTTCATGCTGTTTACCAACAATTTTTTCTAGCTCTTCTAAGGCGCGAACAACGATTAAAGAAGGCTCTTGCACTTGGCGATAAGTTTGTTGACCACCATCGGCTAATACTGTTTTTGTAGAGCGGCCAAATTTAAATTTTTTACTTTTTGGTAGTAAAGAGCCTTTTTCGCGACGGTAATAGACTTTTAAAACATCTTGTCCATTTTCATAGCGAAGGGTAAATTTTTCGATATTTTCTGTGCTGGTGATGCCCATGGATTCAAGCGTTGGATTCATAACAGGGTCCTGTTTTGTGAGTTTAACTAATTAATGTTCTGTTTAATTAGTTTGGGATTGTCATGTTAAAAGCAAGGGTAAAGCAAGAGGAAAACATAAGAAACTTGAGATGGCGCAGAAAACAAGAATATATCTTGTTTTCGCCATTTCCCTAAGAACAAATTAATCTTCTTCTTGCTCGGTATTATCTATCCCGAGTTCTTTTATTTTTCGAGTAAGGGTATTGCGTCCCCACCCTAATAAAAGAGAAGCATCACGTCGTCTACCTGCTGTGTGAGCGAGTGCTGTCTCAATCATAATGCGTTCAAATTTAGGCACAGCTTGCTCTAAAATGCCTTTTTGACCGCTTGCTAGAGCGCTATCAACCCAATTTTTAAGAGCATCTTCCCACGAGCCTAACGGTTGTTCGCTTGGTGTAGCAGCAAGCAATTCAGGTGGAAGGTCTTCTATTAAAACTTCACGACCTGAAGCCATTACGATGAGCCAGCGGCAGGTGTTTTCTAATTGGCGAACGTTTCCGGGCCATTCTAATCGAGTTAAATAAGCCTCTGTTTCTTTGGTTAGCAGTTTAGGTTCCACAGCCAGTTCTTCGGCAGCTCGGCTTAAAAAGTGACGAGCTAATTTAGGAATATCTTCACGGCGTTCAGCCAGTTTAGGGAGGTGAATTCGAATAACATTTAAGCGATGGAATAGATCTTCTCGGAACGAGCCTTTTTGAACCAAGTTTTCTAGATTCTGATGCGTTGCGGCAATGATTCGCACATCCACCTTAACTGGCGTGTGCCCACCGACTCGATAAAATTCTCCATCCGCGAGAACGCGCAGTAGGCGAGTCTGTGTCTCTGCTGGCATATCACCGATTTCATCTAGGAACAGAGTGCCACCGTTGGCTTGTTCAAAGCGCCCGCGGCGTTGAGTATTCGCACCAGTAAACGCGCCTTTTTCATGACCGAATAATTCAGATTCGATTAAATCATGGGGAATAGCGGCCATGTTAAGGGCGATAAAAGGGTTCGCGGCTCTTGGGCTATGAGTATGTAGCGCTTTAGCAACCAGCTCTTTACCAGTACCAGACTCACCATTAATGAGAACAGTGATATTGGAATTCGCAAGACGTCCGATAGCACGAAACACTTCTTGCATAGCGGGTGCTTCACCGATGATATCCTTGTCGACTTCTTCTACTTCCGCGACCGGTATATCAGCACTAGGCATGGCTTTTTGATAATGAAGAATGGCGCGTTTTACAAGGGTTACCGCTTCTTCTACATCAAACGGTTTTGGTAAGTATTCAAACGCACCGCCTTGGTAAGAAGCGACCGCACTTTCCAAATCTGAATGGGCTGTCATTATGATGACAGGCAGATGCGGATGCTCTGTTTGTAGCCTATTCAGCAGCGTTAAGCCATCCATACCTGGCATGCGAATATCACTAATAATGGCGCTAGGTTGTTCTTGGTCTATCATATCAACCAAGTTTTCTGCCGAATCAAACAGACGACATTGAATGCCTTCTTGCTCTAGTGTCTTTTCCAATACCCAGCGAATAGACCTATCGTCATCTACAATCCATACGGTTTCTTGTTGTGTCATAGGTTCTTCTCCTTGCCTGAGAGGATTGTCTCAATTGGCATCAATATATTAAATTCGGTTTGTTGAGGGGTGCTCTGACATTCGATAATTCCGTGGTGTTGATGAATAACAGATTGGGATATCGAAAGCCCGAGCCCTGTTCCTTCTGCTCGGCCACTTACCATAGGGTAGAATAATGTTTTTAATATAGACTCAGGAATTCCTGGTCCATTATCAATAATGCTAATTTTACAAACCAGTCTATGGCGTTTAGCACCAATGGTGAATTGACGAAGTGCACGCGTCACCAGTCTAATTTGTTTCTGATTATTCTCGTCCTGTTCTAGTAGTGCTTGCATCGCATTGCGCGTGACATTCAGTATGGCTTGTATTAATTGAGATTCGTCACCGATGATGTCTGGGATACTAGGGTCGTAATCGCGAATGATTTCTATGCGGCCATCAGATTCCACTTGAATCAGCTGTTTTACTCTTTCAATCACCCGATGAATGTTGAGTGGTTTGTTTTTTGGTAATTGGCGAGGGCCAAGTAAGCGGTCAACCAAATCTCTCAAACGATCAGACTCTTCAATAATTACTTGCGTGTAATCTTTTAGCGCTTCATCAGTAAACGCTCTGCTGATGAGTTGAGCGGCTCCGCGGATACCACCTAATGGGTTTTTTATCTCGTGGGCAAGATTTCGCACCAATTCTTTACTGGTCTGATGGTTAGCAATCAGTTCGTCTTCCAGAGAAATACGCTTCATACGATCTCTAGGGTAGAGTTCAATTAAAAGGCTGTCAGTTGTGTTGCTGGTATTGCTAATTGGCGTGACCGTGTAGTCGCAAAATAGTTTTTCGCCATTTGCTCTCTCGACCTCAGCTTCCCGTTTAGTAAAGGGATGTCCTGAGTTGATGGCTGATAACAAGGAATCGATGCCTTGCTCATTTTCGCGAAAAGCAGCGCCTAAGTCTTGGCCATAAATGCGTTTTCGGCTGACAGCAAGCAGCATCTCAGCCGCGGGGTTTAAGTATTCAATAACCAGCTCGCGGTTTACTTGTACCACAGCGGTTGATAAACGATCTATTAATAAGCTATACACAATTGTGCCTCTTTAGTGATTCTAATTAACTGCAAAATACGAACCAACAATGGGCGGTCAGGAATGTTGATTTAATAGACTATTTCCTGGGTGCGATACGTCATTGTGCCTTTTTTTGGTGCAGCCATGAATCTTTGTTTTTTTTGAGGGCAAAAAAAAGCCCCAAATTGGATCGGGGCTTTTCTGGGTATTATTTAATATCTAAACTTATAGGCTGTAGTAAAGTTCAAACTCAAGCGGATGAGTTGTCATCGCTACACGTTGAGCTTCTTCTGCTTTTAGGTCGATGTAAGCATCGATCATGTCATTAGAGAATACGCCGCCTTGAGTTAAGAACTCACGATCTTCGTCTAGACACTTAAGCGCTTCTTCTAAGCTGCTAGCAACTTGAGGGATAGCGGCTGCTTCTTCAGCTGGAAGGTCGTACAAATCTTTGTCTGCTGCATCGCCAGGGTGAATCTTGTTTTTAATTCCGTCAATACCCGCCATCAACATAGCAGAGAACGCTAGGTATGGGTTAGCGGTTGGATCAGGAAAACGAGCTTCAATACGTTTGCCTTTAGGGCTTGCAACGAATGGGATACGGATAGAAGCAGAACGGTTACGCGCTGAGTAAGCCAACATAACAGGTGCTTCGAAACCAGGAACAAGACGTTTGTAAGAGTTAGTTGACGCGTTAGTGAACGCATTCAATGCTTTCGCGTGCTTGATGATACCGCCGATGTAGTAAAGCGCCATATCAGATAGACCAGCGTACTGATCACCAGCGAATTGGTTTTCGCCGTCTTTCCAGAAAGATTGGTGAACATGCATACCAGAACCGTTATCGCCAACGATTGGTTTAGGCATGAAAGTCGCTGTTTTACCGTAAGCGTGAGCCACGTTATGAACACAGTACTTAAGAATTTGAACTTCATCAGCTTTCTTAACTAGCGTGTTGAATTTAGCACCGATTTCGTTTTGACCAGCAGTGGCAACTTCATGGTGATGAACTTCAATAACCAAGCCCATAGATTCCATCGCACCACACATTGCGCCACGTAGATCGTGATGAGAATCAACTGGTGGAACTGGGAAGTAGCCGCCTTTTACGAAAGGACGGTGACCCATGTTGCCGCCTTCAATCTTCTTGTTAGAAGACCAAGCAGCTTCTTCAGCGTTGATTTCTACTGTTGAACCAGACATGTCTGTTTTCCAGCGAACATCATCAAAGATGAAGAATTCAGGCTCAGGACCAAAAAATGCTGTGTCGCCAAGACCGGTTGATTTTAGGAATTCTTCAGCGCGAAGAGCAACAGAACGTGGGTCACGATCGTAGCCTTGCATAGTTGAAGGCTCGATGATGTTACAACGAACGATCAAAGTAGACTCTTCAGTGAAAGGATCAACAACAACAGTGTCGTCCTGCGGCATCATAATCATGTCGGATTCATTAATGCCTTTCCAGCCTGCAATAGAAGAACCGTCGAACATTTGGCCGTTCTCAAAAAACTCTTCGTCTACAGTAACTGCTGGAATCGTTACATGTTGCTCTTTACCTTTAAAATCAGTAAAGCGAAGGTCAACCCACTTCACGTCGTGCTCAGCAATCAAGGCAAGGGTCTTGTTAGACATAGTTGGTTCTCCAATGTAATTAAAACGAAATTTCTTCCGACATAGTATTTAAAATTGCTTCAAGGTGAAGCGCTGATGGTAAATAACTAAGCACAAGTTGTGCCAGAATTTTGGGCGTTCATTTAAAACCTTTAATAACAACAAGATAACATAATTAGCGGTTGAAAATGCACAATTTTATTGCTTTACGATAGAGCATTTCAAAAACCATTGTCACTTTTTGGTGCGATAAGTATCTTTGCGCTCATAAATGGTGCGAATATATTGTTTTCGTCCTTCTAGCCTTTTCTTTATAATAAGTTCCGTTTTTAATTATCTGGCATGCAACGCACTCTTTATGAAATTTATTGTTAAGTTTTTCGCTGAAATAACCATCAAAAGCCGTCCTGTAAGAAAATCATTTATCAAGCAACTTCGCCAAAACATAAAACTGGTGCTTAAAAAGCACGACGTCGATGTTGTGGTAGCAGGGAACTGGGATTTCATTGAGGTGTTGTCTGAACGTGACGATTTGCGTAACGACTTTATTGACGCTCTATCTAATACCGCCGGTATCGCACACTTTCAATTTGTTCGTGAGTTTCCATTAGTGGATCTTGACGGTGTTGTGGACGAAGCATTGGTGTCTTATGGCGACGTCTTAAAGGATGCCGTGTTTGCAGTGCGAGTTAAGCGTGTTGGCAAACATCACGACTTCACCTCTGTTGAAGCAGAACGCTATATTGGTGGCTGTTTGAAAGCCAAATCTGGTGCGCACAGTGTTCGTCTGAAAAACCCTGATGTGCTGGTGCCAATTGATATTCGTGATAATCGAGTTTGGATGATCGAACAGCGGGTTGAAGGCTTGGGTGGTTATCCGATTGGCTCTCAAGACTCTGTACTGTCGTTGATTTCAGGTGGCTATGATTCCACAGTAAGTACTTATATGACCATGAGTCGTGGTTTAAAAACGCATTTTTGCTTCTTTAATTTGGGTGGCGATGCGCACGAAATTGGTGTGAAACAAGTCTCTCATTTTTTGTGGGAAAAATACGGCTCTGGTTTGACGGTAAAATTTGTCACCGTTCCTTTTGAAGATGTTGTTGGAGAGATCTTGACGAAAGTGGATAACTCTCAAATGGGGGTTGTCTTGAAACGCATGATGTTACGAGCGGCGTCTCAAGTGATGGAAGGTGTTAACGCGAAAGCACTGGTGACGGGCGAAAGTGTGGCGCAGGTTTCTAGTCAAACCTTGATTAATTTAAAAGTGATTGATCAGGTGACCGATGAGTTGGTCATTCGTCCATTAATCACTACTAATAAACAAGAAATTATAGACAAAGCGATCGATATTGGTACGGCAACGTTTGCGGCCAGTATGCCTGAGTTTTGTGGTGTAATTTCTGTTAAGCCGACGACGCGAGCAAAAATGCAAAAAGTTCAGCGGGAAGAGGAAAAATTCGACTTCGCTGTATTAGAAAAAGCCATTGATGAAACTCGTGTTATGTCGATTCAGAATGTCATGGACGATGTCGACAAACAATACCAAGGCGAAGTGCCTGTTGTGCGCATGCCTGTAGCGGATGAAGTTATTATAGACATTCGTCACCCAGATGAATCGATAAAGCGTCCATTAAAAGTCAGTGGTCGTCCAGTTAAAATCGTACCATTTTTTGCGTTGGATTCGACGTGGTCCTCATTAGACCAAGACGTGATGCATTTATTGTATTGCGGAAAGGGTGTAATGAGTCGGATGCATGCTTCCTATTTATTAGGTAAAGGGCATTCCAACGTCGGAATTTACTTACCGTAAAAAACGATCATGAACGTGATCTATTTATTGATGAAAATATATTTGTCATAAATAGATCTCGGGCGTGCTTTTATTCCCTCAAAATACCCTGTGAAGATTATTTGTTGACTTTTTTAGTTACTTTAATGGGATCTTCATCAATATAAGGGTACAATTGCGCGAATTTTACCCCGTACTGAGATTCACCGCGCTTGAAGAGCATAGCTGCTCGAGCCAAGCAGCGATATATCTTTTTGCTTACGCTTAATGCAGAGAATTAAAATGTCTAATGATATTAGCAAGTTACGCAATATAGCCATCATTGCGCACGTTGACCATGGTAAAACTACCTTGGTTGATAAACTATTGAGTCAATCTGGTACTCTTGATCGTAAAGATGAAGGTTCAGAGCGCATCATGGATTCCAACGATCAAGAAAAAGAACGTGGTATCACCATATTGGCGAAAAACACGTCAATCATGTGGAATGATTACCGCATCAACATCGTAGACACACCAGGACACGCCGATTTCGGTGGTGAAGTGGAACGTGTACTATCTATGGTCGATTGTGTATGTCTATTGGTTGATGCTGTTGATGGCCCAATGCCGCAAACGCGTTTCGTAACTTCTAAAGCATTTGAGCAAGGTTTGCGTCCTATTGTTGTTATCAACAAAGTTGACCGTCCTGGCGCTCGTCCTGATTGGGTTATGGATCAAGTTTTTGATCTTTTTGATAACCTTGGCGCAACAGAAGAACAGTTAGACTTCCCTGTTATTTACGCTTCTGCAATCAATGGTCAAGCTGGTACTGATCCAGACAACCTAGCGGATGACATGACGCCATTGTACGAAATGATCGTAGAAAGCGTTCCAGTTCCTGATGTTGATCCAGAAGGTACTTTCCAAATGCAGATTTCTGCATTGGATTACGACAGCTATGTTGGTGTAATCGGTGTAGGCCGTATCACACGTGGTAGCCTTTCTCCTAACCAACAGGTGATTGTAAAATCGGCTAATGGCGATGAGCGTAAAGGTAAAGTAGTAAACGTTAAGGGTTACCACGGTCTAGACCGTGTAGACACTAATAAAGCGTCTGCTGGTGACATCGTTTGTATTAATGGTATTGATGGCCTAAGTATTTCTGATACTTTATGTGATCCTACTTGTGTTGAAGCGCTTCCACCGTTGTCGGTAGATGAGCCAACAGTAAGCATGACATTCATCGTAAACGATTCTCCGTTTGCTGGTAAAGAAGGTAAGTTTGTTACGACTCGTAACATCAAAGACCGTCTAGACCAAGAGCTTATCCATAACGTAGCACTTCGTGTAAAAGAAGGTGATACGCCAGATAAATTTGTTGTTTCTGGTCGTGGTGAGCTTCACTTGTCTGTATTGATCGAAACAATGCGTCGCGAAGGCTTCGAAATGGGCGTATCTCGTCCTGAAGTTGTTGTGAAAGAAATCGACGGTGTTAAATCTGAACCTTTCGAAATGGTAGTAATCGATGTTGAAGATCAGCATCAAGGTTCTATCATGGAAGAAATTGGCTTACGTAAAGGTGAGCTAACAAACATGGAGCCAGATGGTAAAGGCCGTACACGTCTTGAATTCATGATGCCTTCACGTGGTCTTATCGGTTTCCGTGGCTTGTTCCTAACATTGACGTCTGGTTCTGGTATTTTGACAAGCGTTTTTGATCACTACGGTCCAGTGAAAGACGGTGAAGTTCAAAGTCGTAAAAATGGTGTATTAGTAAGCATGCTTACTGGTAAAACAGCCGCTTACTCTTTGTTTAATTTACAAAGCCGTGGTCGTATGTTCCTAGGTCACGCTGTTGAAGTGTACGAAGGTCAAATTATCGGTATTCACTCACGTGATAACGATTTAGCCGTTAACCCTGTTAAAGGTAAGCAGCTGACTAACGTACGTGCTTCTGGTACGGATGAAGCGTTAACGCTTACGCCACCAATCAAGCAAACACTTGAGCAAGCACTTGAATTTATCGAAGACGATGAATTGGTAGAAGTAACACCAGTGAGTATTCGTGTTCGTAAGAAATACTTAACTGAAAACGAGCGTAAACGTAACGGTCGTAAGTAAGACATCGCCATTCTTTAACAAGCAACTCGTCAGAGTGGTTTAAAAGAGCAGCAGCAAATGAACTTATGCAAATAAGTTCAGGAGCGACATAAGCGCCTTCGGGCGCTTTTGTTTTATCTGGGGTTTGTAAAAGTGTTACGAGCAATGTGTTGGATGCGTATGTATTAGATAGAATCTTAACGATAAGTGCCTGATAGAAAAAGGAGCTGAAAATGAAGGTATTAGTACAGCGAGCATTGAATGCTAGTGTCATGGTGGAGGGTGAGATCATTGGAGCGATCGATCATGGGCAGCTTGTTTTGGTGGGGATCGAAAAGGGTGATACAGAGCAGGATGTGCAGCGCCTCGCCGATAAATTGCTCAAATATCGTATGTTTTCCGATCAAAATGGCAAGATGAATTTAGATGTTCAGCAAGTCGGCGGTGGTGTTTTGTTGGTGTCTCAGTTTACCTTAGTGGCAGACACGAGAAAGGGTCTGCGTCCTGGGTTTTCCACAGCGGCAGTGCCCGTTGAAGGCGAACGTTTATTTAATTGTTTTGTGGATAAAGTTCGTTCACAGTACGATCGTGTCGCGACAGGCCGCTTCGGTGCTGACATGAAGGTATCCTTTACTAATGACGGTCCAGTGACCTTTATGTTGGATTAACGTCTGGATTCAATCATCGCGAGATCATAAAAAAGCGGCTGTGGATAACAAGCCGCTTTATTAACAAAATTTTGACAGAGCAATGGATTGTTAAACTTGCTCTGAGTCGTCTTCTGGTTCTTCTATTTCAACTTTCACTGTTCTTCCTGCCAGCAAGCCTAATTCAAAAAGTAGCCACATAGGGATAGCTAACAGCGTCTGAGAGAAAATATCAGGTGGTGTAATAAGCATACCTATGACAAAGCAGCCAAGAAAAACATATGGGCGTTTCTTAGATAAAGTTGCGACAGTTGTCACGCCTGCTTTTATCAAAAGATAAGTGGCAATAGGAATTTCAAACGTGACGCCAAAAGCGAAAAACAGCTTAAGGACAAAGTTAAGGTAGTTGTTGATGTCTGTCATCACAGTCACATCACTAGGGCCTACTGTTGTAAAAAAACCAAAGATAAGCGGCAACACAACAAAATACGCAAAAAGTACACCGCCGTAGAAAAGGATAATGCTGGATACGAGTAGTGGGATGGCGATTCTTTTTTCGTTTTTGTACAAAGCTGGTGCGATAAAAGACCAGGCTTGATAGAGGGTATAGGGGATAGAAATTAACACTGAAATCGCAAATGTCAGCTTTAGCGGAGCTAAAAATGGCGATGCAACCTCAGTGGCGATTAGTGAACTGCCTTTTGGTAATAATAGGCGTAATGGCTCAGAGACGATCATATAAAGATCATTGGCAAAATAATATAAGCCAATAAAAATGACTAAAACAGCAATCACTGATTTTAATAATCGATTTCTTAGCTCAATTAAATGGGCAACAAGCGGCGCTTGGGAAGAAGAATCAGTACTCATAGTATTAATAATCTGCCAGTGAATTAAGGGCGAGAGGTGTCAGTTGTGCTGGTTTTATCGTCTGTACTTGCTTTGTCTGTGCTTATTTTATCTGTACTTACTTTATCTGCATTAGTTTCTGAGTCACGAGTCTTAGATGGATTGAGCTCATTGCTAGTAATCGTATTGTCTAACGTAATGTTCTCTTCTTCTAGCTGGTTTGTTGGTTCAGTTGATAACGGCGCCAAGTTTTCTGTTTCTAATGCGCCTTGCAGGATTATATTTTCTTCTGCTTGCGCAACAGTGTTGGATTTTTCAGCATCAATGTCTGCTTTTTCAGCGAGCATTGATTCAGGTAAAGGCGTGATCATGTTTTGAATGTCGTTGCCTTCTTTTAAAATGCGCTTGTTTGTCTGCTCGATTTTTTGCTGTAGTTCTTCTTGATCCAATTGGGCGTTTATTTCCCGCTGCACCGTACTAATAGTACGGCGAATCTTACGAATCCATAGGCCTGCTGTTTTAGCGGCAATAGGAAGCCGTTCAGGGCCAAGAATAATCAAGGCCACTACGAATACAACTAATAGTTCTGAGAAGCCAATATCGAACACAGATTAAGCGCTCTTGTCGTCTTTTTTAGTTTCTGATTCGATGACTTTGCTTTGCGCTGTCTTCGATTCCTCTTCTGCGTCATCTTCTTTGTTAACGGCTTCTTTAAAGCCTTTAACTGCACCACCTAAATCGCCACCTAGGTTTTTCAGTTTTTTAGTGCCAAAAATAAGAACTAAAATTGCTAAAACAATGAGCAATTGCCAAATACTGATACCACCTAACATATGTATGTACTCCTATTTAGTGCGGTTAGCTTTTTCTTCCAAGCCTGATAAGTTGAATCGTCGCGCTAGCTCATTTAAAACATCATCAGGGCCTAAATCAAGATGGGAAAGCATCACTAATGTGTGAAACCATAAATCAGCTGTTTCACCAATTACTTCTGAATTATCTTTCGAAACCAATGCATCTTTCGCTGCAATAATAGTCTCTATGCTTTCTTCACCTACTTTTTCGAGTATTTTATTCAACCCTTTCGCGTGTAAGCTGGCAACATAAGATGAATCAGCTGCCGCTGTTTTGCGTTGTTCTAGGGTGATAGAAAGTTCGGCTAATACGTCGGTTTTCATTATAATCTCACGAATGTTACGGTTTTAGTATCAATAAGTATAAGCCTACAAAAAAGAGCGAAACGCTCAAAATGTCGGCACTTTGAAGGTATTGAAGTGACTCTGGGTCTATGGTTAACCATGCCGCGCCTAGACTGACAATGCCCAGTAGTCTAAATGGTATGCCGCGTCTGCTTTGTTTTACTTCTTTACCTAGTTCAAGTATCGCAGCTGTTTGTGCTTGCATGCGCTCTTCTTGGTGAGAAATTTGAGTCAGAGCAGAAAAGATCAAATTTGGAATTTTAGGCAATTGGCCCGCCCATTCTGGCGCTTGTTTGCGCATTTCTTCTATCATGCGCTTTGGCCCCATCTGTTCGTGCATCCAGCGTTCCAAGAAAGGTTTCGCAGTCACCCACAAGTCCAAATCGGGATAAAGCTGGCGGCCAAGCCCTTCGATGTTCAGCAGTGTTTTTTCAAGTAAAACAAGTTGAGGTTGGACTTCCATATTAAAGCGTCGAGCGGTTTGGAACAGACCAATTAGCACTTGCCCAAAAGAAATGTCTTTAAGTGGTTTGGCAAACATAGGTTCGCATACACTTCGAATAGCGGATTCAAAAGCATGAACTGGCGTTTCTTTTGGTACCCAGCCACTTTCCACATGTAATTCAGCAACGAGACGATAATCGCGTTTGAAAAACGCCAAAAGATTGCGTGCTAAATAATTCTTATCGGCATCGTCTAAGCTGCCCATAATTGCGCAATCGATGGCAATATATTTGGGTTTAAGCGGATTAGATACGTCGACAAAAATATTGCCAGGATGCATGTCTGCATGGAAAAAGCTATGAGAGAACACCTGAGTGAAGAATATTTCGACGCCACGCTCAGCTAAACATTTCATGTCTACCTTAGCGGCGTTTAATGCTTTGATGTCTGCAACTGGAATACCGGATATACGCTCCATAACCATGACATTTTTATGGCAAAAGTCCCAGTAAACTTGCGGCACATAAAGTAATTCGGAGTCCGTGAAATTTCGTTGCAATAGGCCTGTATTAGCGGCTTCTTTAGCAAGGTCTAATTCATCCAAAATAGTGTATTCGTAATCAGTCACTACTTCGACAGGTCGTAAGCGACGGCCATCAGAGCTGGTTTTCGCGACAAAATGGGCCAGAGTATAAAGTAGGCCTATGTCTTGACGAATAGTGGTTTCGATATTTGGTCGAATCACTTTTACCACAACATCTTCACCAGAGTGGAGTTTAGCGGTATGAACTTGAGCTATGGATGCAGAAGCAAGCGGCGTGGCTGAGAATTCAGCGAAGAGTTCGCTTACTGGTGCTTTTAGGTCTCGTTCAATAATTGCTTGAGCGGTTTTACCAGAGAATGCAGGCACTTTATCCTGCAGCTTAGCTAGCTCGTCAGCAATATCATCATCAAGAAGGTCTCTGCGTGTAGACAATATTTGCCCAAATTTCACGAAGATAGGGCCAAGCGATTCTAGCGCTAAACGCAATCGTTCTCCGCGATTTTTGAGCGCTCTTTGTCTACCAAATCGACAGACTACCCCCATGGTGTAACGCAAATACCAAGGTAGCTTATCAAAAGGAACGAGCGCATCAAGGCGGAAACGAATCACCGTAAAAATGATACGAATTAAACGCAAGGCACTTCTTAGCATATTAGAATTTAAACCCTTTATGTAATGCGACAATACCGCCAGTCATATTTTGATAGCTAGTACGCTCAAAGCCAACGTCATCCATCATTCCCTTTAGTGTTTCTTGGTCAGGATGCATACGAATAGATTCTGCTAAGTAGCGGTAACTTTCCGAATCATTAGCAATCACTTTACCGATGAAAGGCAATAAACGAAAAGAATATTGATCGTATATTTGCGACAATGCCTCGGATTCAGGTTTTGAGAATTCAAGCACTAATAAGCGGCCGCCGGGTTTAAGAACGCGATACATAGACGCCAGTGCTTTAGATTTGTCCGTAACATTGCGTAGGCCAAAGGCAATCGTGATGCAGTCAAAAGTGTTGTCTGGAAATGGCAGCTCTTCGGCGTTGGCTTGAACAAACTGCACATTACCCACCACACCATGGTTAGCCAATTTATCACGGCCTACTTTCAGCATAGAATCATTGATATCCGCTAGGATGACTTGCCCTTTACTGCCAACTAAGCGAGAAAACTTGAGCGTTAGATCACCAGTACCACCGGCAATATCAAGTACCTTGTTACCCGCGCGGACGCCAGATTGGCTAATAGTGTGGCGTTTCCACAAGCGATGTATGCCACCTGACATAAGGTCGTTCATAATGTCGTATTTGGTGGCAACAGAATGAAAGACATTAGCAACAGCTTGTACTTTCTCATCAGTAGGGATTTCTTTAAAGCCAAAGTCGGTGGTTTTTTTCTGATCGTCTTGCATAAACTCATTCATCCTAAGGGCGCCAAGACGCGCCAAATTCTTTAACTGTGGTGCGTACATAATAGTAAAGCATTGTAACTGCCATAACTTAGCTAGGGTACTGCTTTATTGGATAGTTTTATCAGCCATCACGGTGTTTCTGCCTGCTTCTTTTGCTGAGTAGAGTTGTTTATCTGCTCGAGAAAAGAGTGCTTCATGGTCTTCGTTTTCAGCTAACTCGGCCAAGCCGATAGAGATAGTAATAGATACGGGCTCTCCATTCACATTAAAAGGTGTTTTTTCTACTTCTTTACGGATCTCTTCAGCTCGATGAGTCGCTTGTGCTAATGTCGTATTAGGGAAAATAATAGCGAATTCTTCACCACCATAGCGAAATGCTAAATCTGTGTCTGCTAAGGCATGACGAATTTGCCTGGGGACTAAGCGCAATACTTTATCCCCTGCTAAATGCCCCCAAGTGTCGTTGACCTGTTTAAAAAAGTCGATATCACACACGGCCAAACAAAGGGCTTGTTTTTGTTCATGGCTTGCTTGGCACAAGGGTAATATATTATCTGAATACGCGGCTCTATTAGGTAGATTGGTTAGCGAGTCTGTCATCGCTTGAGCCATTTTTTCTTGTAAGCTAGAGCGTAAAGCAAGGGTGTCTTTTTCCATTCGGTTTACCTTACTTTTTAATAGGGTAATCGATTGGGTCGCCATTTTTTCTTGGCTGTGCATTTGGTCGCGATATTGCGTCATGGTGGTAGAAATATTGACCATACGCTCACTGATGAGTTGTTTAAGGCTGCTTAAATTGTCAGCTTTCTGGACAGCTTCTGAGGTATCTTTTACTTGTTTTTGCAGCGTTGCGTCGAAGCCTTCTCGGCTTTCAGATAAGCTCTTCTGGCTTCTATAGTTCTTAATAATAGAGTTATTTATTCCTGCAAGCTGTTGATTTAATTCATTAAGGTAAGAGCTTAATCCTTCCTGAGTATTACCAATAGCAACCATCACTAAAGTGATTACGTCATCAAACAGTCTGGGGAGATTCTGAAAATCTTGGTCTTGACTTAGAGTATTTTGAATTTCGTTGATTTTACTGTCATATTCGTTCGATAAGGCTAAGTTATTGAGCAAACCAGCAAGGGTATGGCTTATCTGTTTTAGAATATCTTGGTTGTTTGTCTTTTTTTTAGCTGAGGAGTGCTTTAAAAGACGTTTAAAAAGAGAGTCTTTGTTTTTTTCTGTAGAGGCGTCTTGAGACAGGGTATTTTCAACAAGGGCCAAATACTCTTTTAACAACTGAGGCCAGGACGGCAAATATTCCCAATTAGAGCGAATAGAGGCAATAAACGCTTTTTTCTCGCTTTGTGGAATGGTCTTATTTTGTTGCTCAAGGACATCGATTAAGTCGTGTAGCGTATCTCGAAACGCCTTAGCTTTTGCTAACTTAGCGTCGTCTGCTTGTAGAAGAAGAGGCTCCACATTATTCAAAATTGTTTGAATCGCCGCCGCATCGGCGCCTTTGGTTATCAAACGAATTTGACGGATAGCGGAG
The DNA here is from genome assembly GCF_038155025.1 of Marinomonas sp. TI.3.20. Lineage (NCBI taxonomy): Bacteria > Pseudomonadati > Pseudomonadota > Gammaproteobacteria > Oceanospirillales > Oceanospirillaceae > Marinomonas > Marinomonas sp. TI.3.20. The sequence goes on from NZ_JBAKAS010000001.1 coordinate 502,556, forward strand.
TCCAGCTCAGGATTGTTTCCTTCGGCTAGTAAACTCGTCCTTGATACGGCTTTACGTAAAGCCTTAACTAGCTTGTCTTGAGAAGTATCCGTCATGGAGCCTCACCTTAAATGGTTATTTGTTTTGTTCTTCTTTCTTAATCAGATAATTAACGACTTTGTAGATGTTTTCACTGCCATCTGCGGTTTCAGCATCCACTAAGTATTTGCCATTAACCACGAGTGTTGGCGTGCCACGAACGCCATAAGATCGAATTTTCGCATCCGCTTGGCTAAGGCGACTGTCAACAGCAAATGAATTGTACTGTTTCTTGAACTCAGCTTTACTAACGCCATAGTTTGCAAAGAATGACGCTAATGAGTCTTCTGTATTTAGGCGTTCACGTTTCACGTTAATGGCATTGTAAAGGTCTTCGTGTACTTTACCTTCAATTCCCAATAATTCAGCAACATAAAACGCTTTCGCATGAGCGAGCCAATTACGGCCAAATACGGCTGGTAAATATTTGAAGTCTACGTCATTGGAAATAGTCTTTTTCCACGCTTGTGTATAAGGCTCAAGGTGGTAGCAGTGCGGACAACCAAACCAAAATACTTCGACCACTTCAACCTTGCTAGGATCTTCTGTTCGAACGGGTGTTGGGATGGTTGTATAGCCGTGTCCATCACTGTAATCCTGCGCGTAGGACGTTAATGGAATGAGTAAAGTAAGAATTAGGGCTGAAAACAGCTTTTTCATTGATAGCTCCTGATAATCGATGTTTGTAGTGGTTGGCAACATGTTGCCCAGATTTTCGATTTAATTCGATGGCTTGTCTGCTATAAAGTTCTAATATTCCAGTAAGTTTACATAAAACTTACTGCTTTAGTCTCAGTGCTTGACGTATTTCTTTTATTTCTTATGCGTTCTGTCATGATTTTGTGACGACTCATGGAGTCCTTGAATATAATTAGCCACGACATCCATTTCATTATCTGTCATTTTCTTGGTAATTGTTTGCATCATTTCAGACGGATCATTGTGGCGACCCCCCGTTTTAAACTGAATTAACTGTGATTTTGTGTATTGTTCAAACTGTCCCGCTAAAGCAGGGAATGTTGCGGAATTTAGACCGTTACCGGCAGGGCCATGACAAGATGCACAAGCTGGTACGCCTGAGTCTGGGTTGCCGAAACGAAACAGTGTTTCACCTTGTTCTACTTTATTGGCAGAGGCTTTACCCAACGTGGTTTTTTGAGTGGAAAAATACGCGGCGATAGCGGACAGGTTTTGTGGCGAGTATGTCGTTAATAAACCGGTCATTTGCGGGACGTTGCGTTTACCGGATTGAATATCGAGAAGCTGTTTTAATAAGTAACCTTGTTGTTGGCCAGCAAGTTTAGGAAACAGGCTTATTTTGCTGTTGCCATCTTCGCCATGACACGCCACGCAAGTTGTTGAAAGTGTTTTACCTTGATTTATGGTGTCGTTAGCTAGCGCATAAGACGCGGCGCTTAATGAGATAAAAAGACAAAGACACAAACGTACCATAATTGACCCTAGTGCAAGTAACTGCGAGAAAGATTGAATTAAACACATATTTACAGGTGAAAACATGGCAAAAAAAGCGAATTACAGGCATTATATACAACCGATGAATAAACGTGAACGCTAATTCCGATTCCACTGACGAATACCAACTTATGACTCCTTTTGACGCAATCTTCCGCTCCGCCCACTTTATTAAAAGTGCCGAAAAGCTTTCACAATGTCCACTTGATCAAGGTATTGAGGTTGCTTTTGCTGGTCGATCTAATGCTGGTAAATCGACGGCATTAAATACGCTAACTGACCAGAAAAAATTGGCACGTACCTCTAAAACACCGGGGCGCACTCAGTTGATCAACTGCTTTGGCCTAAGTGTGGACGACAGACGATTGATTGATTTGCCAGGCTACGGTTTTGCAAAAGTGCCAATCGCCATGAAAAAAGTTTGGCAAGCACACATGCAAGATTACCTAATGAATCGTCGTTCTTTGGCAGGCGTGGTATTGGTAATGGATATTCGTCATCCACTGAAAGAATTCGATGAAATGATGTTAGATTGGGCAAAATCTAATGGCATGAAAGTACACGTATTACTTACCAAGTCCGATAAGCTAAAACGCGGCCCAGCTAAATCGACCATGTTAATGGTGCAAAAAGCGATTAACAGTCAAGGGGTGGATGGCACAGTACAAACCTTCTCTGCGCTAAATAACGATGGCATTGATGAGTTACGTACACAGCTTGCCGAGTGGTTGGTATTTGATAAATTGGACGAAATCCCAATTTCACCAAACGCTTAATCGCCGATATTTAGTTACGAAAACTTATATTTAGTCATTAAACTCTATATTTAATAATAAAAAAGCCTCAATTTGAGGCTTTTTTTGTGCTTATCTTAGGGGGCAGTCACTTACGAGGCTTGATAAGCCGCTAAGAAAGTATCGAAATCCACCTCATCGCTGTCTTCAATGTGTTTCTGTTCCGCGATCGACTTCTCAGCCAGAGCCGCAAACGTTGTTAGTGTTTTCTCGGACAACGGAGACGCTAGCCAAGCAGCTTGTTGCTTATTAGCGATAGATAACATGGCGGGCTGGAACCCCTGTGCTTGCTGGCACTTAGCGAGTAGCTGTGCCGAAGGTAACAGGGATTCATCAGAAAGCTTATTTTCTTGCTCATTAATAGCGTCTAAATACGCGCTATTACCTGTTTGATTCACTAGGAACTGAGCAACGATTTTCAGTTCACTAAGTAGATGTTCTGCTTTATCGCGCAGACGGATTGGTCCTTGTCCGAAATCAAAGGAAGAGTCCAGTTCTCGACCATGAGACGCCACTTCTTGTTGGGCAATCCGCAGTTGATGACATTCGTCGCTGTCTAATAAAGTGTCATCGCTGAGCATGCAATACAGTAAGAATACGTCGATGAAATAAAGCGTCGAAGCTTTCATACCAATGGATGACTCTGGGTCTAAATCCATAATCCGCACTTCGATGTATTCCACACCACGATCTTGAAGTGCTGCGCTTGGGTGTTCGCCTGATTGTGTCACGCGCTTTGGACGAATGTCGCTGTAATACTCATTTTCAATTTGCAGTAAATTGCTGTTCAGTTGGCGATATTTACCATCTACTTTAACGCCTATTTCTTGATAACGCGGATAGGGTGTTTTCAGTGCGTTTTTAACCGTCTGAATATAAGTATCGACTTCGTTATAACAAACAAACAAATCGGCTTGAGCTTTATTTTGATAGCCCAAATCACTCATGCGTAACGATGTCGCTTTATCACCAACCCAGGTGTTTTTTTCCAAACTAGACAAACTATTCGGTTTTATCTTGAGAAAACTCTCATCAATAGCCGGAGAAGCGCCGAACAATAATGACAACACCCATGAATTGCGACGGAAGTTACGAATGAGGGCAAAATAGTTATCTGACTGAAACGTCTGCTTTTGCATGTCAGTCAGTACTGTTTGTCCTTTATGTGCGGCTAAAAACTGCCAAAACGCCGCGTCAAAAGAGAAATTATAATGCATACCTGCGATGCATTGCATAATGCGACCATAGCGATTGGACAAGCCTTCACGGTATACATACTTTAATTTACCTGTATTGGATTCACCAAAGTAGGCAATGGGCACTTCTTCATTGCTTTCTAGATAGCAGGGCATGCTGGCTGGCCATAAGCATTCGTCTTGCTTGGCTAGCTCATGGTTGACCACATTATGAATCTCATTCAGCTCATTAATCACACCTTCTACACTAGGGTGAACCTTAGTGATGAATTCCATCAAAGATTCAGAATAATCTGTGGTGATTGAAGGGTGAGTTAATGCCGCACCGAGCACCGCTGGATGTGGTTTATGGGAAATGCGACCTTGCAAGCGGTCGACACGTAGCGCTTCCCGCTCTACTCCGCGATGAAACGTTAGTGCTGCTGAAGAATCTGATTGTTGGCAATGAGTCGCCAGCGCATTTAAAGCATCGTTTAAGGTAGTCAAGAAGTCGTCCTTCTATAAAATAAGGCAAAAATAAATACCGTGATTGTACTCGGCTGAGCTTATCGGCAGCAAGCTGACATTTCCTATCTGACGAAAGATTGCTGAATCACTCCTTAGTCCTTGGTAGTTATTGTATTGTCCAGTCGGTAAAATAGGTGGTTCATTCATTGTTAAAGACTGGCGATTTTGAGAAAACATGATGACCGTTAGATTAAAACAAATAGCTTTTTGGCTGGTGTTCACGCTGCTTATTATAGTGGCACTAACGTGGGGAGTAGATCGGATTCTGCCTCAAAGAGATACTTCTAGTATCGGCCAGTGTGATAAAACAGAGCATGAATGCACTGTGGCTATGCCTGGCGAAGACGTGCCCGCTATTTTAGCTTTTGATAATGGTATTCATGTTAATACCTCTATTCCAGTGTCTATTTCTTTACCGCCAGACTTAGCGAATAAAACCAACTCCGTTCGATTAACGCTAAGCTGTAAAGACACCTACATGGGTGTGAGCTCAATAATGTTAACGCAAAAGCCTGCGCCGACTGAATGGCGCGGTAATATTCGTTTACCAAAGTCAGAGAAGCAGAAAGTAACCTGGCAAGTGAAAGCAACCTTGATTGAAGCGAATGGAAATGAACAAGATATTTGGTTTGAATTTAATGTGATGTCGCCAAACGAACTCACACCGTCGGTGAATAATTAGAAAGCAGGAAACAGGAAACAGGAAACAGGAAACAGGAAACAGGAAACAGGAAACAGACGGGACAAGTTTAATAAAAAAGGCGACCTTCATCAGAAAGTCGCCTTTTTAATGGGCGTATATAGCTAATACTTAGTCACTAACGCAAATCGCTAGCGTTTATCCATTAGCGTTCAACAATAACCAGCGCTTAAAGGTGACACCTTATAGGCGCATTTCGATACCGGCGTCGCTCATGCGATCTTTAGCCTGCTGAATGCTGTATTCGCCAAAGTGAAAAATACTCGCCGCCAACACCGCATCGGCTTTGCCTTCAAGAACGCCATCAACAAGATGATCTAGATTGCCGACACCGCCAGAGGCGATAACAGGCACATGAACCGCTTCGCTAATAGCGCGCGTCACGCCTAGATCAAAGCCATTTTTGGTGCCATCGCGATCCATACTGGTTAACAAGATTTCTCCTGCTCCGTACTCGACCATTTTCTTCGCCCATTCAACAGCGTCTAGCCCGGTTGGTTTACGACCACCGTGGGTGAAGATCTCCCACTTGTCGGTTTCGCCTTCCGCGCTGACTTTTTTCGCATCAATCGCCACCACAATACATTGTGAACCAAAACGCTGTGCCGCTTCACGAACGAATTCAGGATTAAACACCGCCGCCGTGTTAATGCCGACTTTGTCCGCGCCTGCATTTAGCATTCGGCGAATGTCTTCACAGGTGCGAATACCACCACCCACGGTGAGAGGGATAAATACTTGGCTGGCAATGGCTTCCACCATATGAACCGTGGTCGCGCGGTCATCCGAACTGGCGGTAATGTCGAGAAACGTGATTTCGTCAGCGCCTTGCTCGTTGTAGCGTTTGGCCACTTCAACTGGGTCGCCAGCGTCTCGAATGTCGAGAAATTGAACGCCTTTTACGACTCGGCCATTGTCCACATCAAGACAAGGAATAATACGTTTTGCTAATCCCATAACAGGCTCCTAATCGTTGTTGGCCGAAGATGGCTTGCCATCCCAGTGAATGAAATTCTTGTATAGTTGGAGACCGTCTTTATGGCTTTTTTCTGGGTGGAATTGCACCGCAAAAACATTGTTACGAGACAAGGCCACGCAAAACTCCAAACCATAATCACAGGTCCCTGCCACTTCACTTTTATTTTCTGGCACAACGTAAAAGCTGTGTACGAAATAAAAACGTGCGTTGTCTGGAATACCTTTCCACAAAGGATGATCAATGGTGTGTTTTACTTGGTTCCAACCCATGTGTGGCACTTTTAACTTACTGCCGTTATGGTCTTTGTGTTGCTCACCAAAGAAAAGCGCATTGCCTTTGAAATGGTCTAAACAATCGACGCCGCCGTTTTCTTCACTGTGCGACATTAAAGATTGAATACCGACACAAATCGCCAAAAATGGCTTTTCGGCCATCGCTTTGCGAATACAGGGGACTAAACCGGCATCATACATTTCACCGATACAATCGCGGATCGCGCCGACACCGGGTAATAACACACGGTCTGCGGCATCAATCACCGCAGGGTCACTGGTGACGACCACTTGGGTGTTTTCATCAGCAACAAATTCTAATGCTTTGGCGACCGAATGCAGGTTGCCCATACCGTAATCAATAACGGCCACTACCGATTTTTTAACGTCATTCATGCAAGAATCCTACAAACAGCCTTTTGTCGATGGCATTTGACCTGCCATGCGCTCGTCCACTTCTAGCGCCATGCGTAAGGCACGACCAAATGCTTTAAAAATGGTTTCCGCTTGGTGGTGAGTGTTCTTACCACGAAGGTTGTCTAGGTGCAGAGTGACTTTGGCGTGGTTGATAAAACCGTGGAAAAACTCGGAGAACAAGTCCACATCAAAACCGCCCACAGAGCCGCGCGTAAAAGGTACGTGCATTTCTAAGCCTGGACGACCAGAAAAATCGATCACCACACGAGAAAGCGCTTCGTCTAATGGAACGTAGGCGTGGCCGTAACGTTTGATGCCTTTTTTGTCGCCCACGGCAATATCAAATGCTTGGCCCAAGGTGATGCCCAAATCTTCTACCGTATGGTGAGCGTCAATGTGAAGGTCACCAACCGCGTGAATATCTAAGTCGATCAAGCCATGGCGAGCGACTTGTTCGAGCATATGGTCAAGAAAAGGCACACCCGTGAAGCACTTAAATTGGCCAGTGCCATCTAAATTAATGGATACCTTGATCTGAGTTTCAAGCGTATTACGCTCGACGCTAGCAATGCGGTCGGACATTGATTGTGTTCTCCACGTTGAATCGTGACGCGTAGTCATCACGGGTTAGGCAGTCGGTTTTGAGTGCCGTTTAAAATTGCCATTGAAAAGCATAGTAGTCGCCATTATAGAACGAGGGGTCTCAGGCTTCTATCCTTTACACGCCGTTTTTGATGAGTTGTTGCTATTGGATCGATAAACCTAGGGTTCGAGTGCTATTATGTTACTAAATAAGCGAACTGGATTTAAGGATTTACGTCTATGACATGGCTAAAAAGAATCGGAATAGTAATCGGTGTGCTGTTTGTGTTGCTGGCTGCAATATTGGCTTATGCTCTGTATTTTGTAAATTCTGCTTCATTTAAAACAGAATTGCAGAAAGTCGCGTTAGAAAAAGCAGACATACATCTTCGTATCGATGGCGATATCCAGTGGTCCTTCTTTCCTTGGCTCGGCATAGAATTAGATGATATAGGTGTTGCGATGGGTGACGACCCAGAGATACTTCAATTTGATCGTGCTGAATTCGGCCTCGCGATTTTGCCCTTATTAAAGCAGTCCATCCAAGTGGATCAAGTTCGCTTGGTTAACCTTAAAGCCAATTTGAGTGTAGATAAATCAGGACGAGGAAACTGGCAGCGATCTTTTGCCGAGCCAGCGTCAAAAAACACCAATAAGACCACGCCTAGTATCGCGAATAGCCAAACGTCAAACGCTTATCAAGCAACGTCATCAGGGGCTAAAAAATCAGTCATCCCAGATATTAAGTTAGATAAATTACAGATTGATAACGCACAGGTCGTTTATCGAGATGCAAAAACCAATCAGAAAATAGACGCTACGTTCAATGTTAACCTAAGTGATGTTCAATGGAATAAAGCATGGCCAATGGTGATGGATGCAGTCATCAAACAAAGTGATCTGAATGGAAAAAATGCATTAACCATCTCTAGCAAGCTAACCGCTAAGTTAACCGTGTTTCCTGAGCGTGAAGTGTTTTCGTTAGCAAATATGTCGTTGTCGACAGAATTACAAGGCGACGCTCTGCCTGCTAGCCCATTGAAAGCCAATGTAGATATAAAACAAGTGGATATGGACATACCACAAGAAAACTTGTTTATGGATGGCATGTCACTCAGTACATTGGGTGTCAATCTCAATGCAAAAGTTAAAATGTATCAAGTACTTAGCGATCCACAATACACCGCGTCTGTTTCCGTTGGGGAATTTAATCCACGCGATGTATTAAAGCAGCTGCATATTACTATTCCAGACATGGCAGATAGCTCAGTATTGAGCAAAGCCAGTGGAGACGTGAAAATAGAGGGCAGTACAGACAAGGTTGTTATACAGCCGATGTCGCTCATGTTGGATGACACCAACCTGCAAGCCAATGTGGTTGCAGAACTATCACCGCTTCGTTGGGATGCTAACATTACCGGTGAAAACCTTGATATCGATCGTTATTTACCACCTCCAGCAGACCCTAAAGACAGCAAAAGTAGTGCGAAAACAGTCGCTGCAACACCGTCTGATAGCGATGTTACGTCATCAGGATCCAATGATGCTGCTACCGCAGACCTTGTTCCGTTGGATCTAGTGCGTTCTTTAAACGGTCATCTCGGCTTTGAATTTAAAAATCTAACCGTGAAAAAGCTGCAACTGAATAGCGTGAACCTAGATGCCACCATGGGCAATGGCGTTGTGCACATATCGCCTGCTGCGGTAAGTTTATACAAAGGCAAATCCACCGTTGATGCGACGTACGACGCTCGGACAAATACACCAACATTGGATGTCTCCTCTCGTGTACAAGGTATTCAAATTCAGCCATTGCTTAAGGACTTTATGGACCTTGATAAACTCTCAGGCACTACCTCATTAACAGGTGAGTTAAGCGCAAAGGGCAATCAAGTAGATGCTCTGATGTCGAGTTTAAATGGAGACTTTTTAGCCGAAATCACCAATGGCACTCTGAACGGTGTGAACTTAACCAAGACGGTCTGCCAAGGCATTGCAGCCATTCGCAAAGAGTCCTTGTCGGGCAATAATTTCTCTGCCAATACGCCATTTGAAAGTATGAATTTTCCTATTCATATTGTTAACGGAAATGTCTCTACTCCTGGTCTAGTGATGACCTCAGCCGGTGTATCGGTAACCGGAGATGGTGATGTTTCTTTGGTGAATAAATCGTTAGATTATCAAGTCAATGTTGCCATAGCAGGGAGTGAGTTAGACCACGCTTGCCGAGTCGATAAAACATTAACGGATTTGGCTTTTCCTGTTGTTTGTAAAGGAAAATTCAGTGATGATCCAGCGGGCTTGTGTCGCCCAGATGTAAAAGGGTTTGGTCATATATTGGCCGACCTTGCTAAAGCGGAATTGAAAGAGAAAGCAAAGGCTAAGGTTGACGAAGAACAAGACAAATTGAAAGAGAAATTAAAAGATAAGCTGAAAAGCTTGTTCTAGGCCATAAGGCTTTATTGAAGCCCAAACAACAGTGTGAGAAATGAATGCAAGCAGTAGAAAACTTTGCGCCCCGTGTATTAGCGTGGTTCGACGAATTTGGGCGTAAAAGTCTGCCGTGGCAGCAAAACAAAACACCGTACCGTGTTTGGATCTCAGAGATCATGTTACAGCAGACCCAAGTCACCACAGTTATTCCGTATTACCATAAATTTATGACCTCGTTCCCAACTGTAGAGGCGCTAGCCGCTGCGGAACAGGATGAAGTGCTGGCTCATTGGAGTGGCTTGGGTTACTACGCCCGCGCCCGTAATATGCACAAAGCCGCCAAGATGTTGGTGGATGAACTGGACAGTGAGTTTCCGCAAAGCGTCGAAGGCGTTTGTGAATTACCAGGAATAGGGCGCTCAACGGCTGCCGCTATTCTATCGATTTCTCGTGGTGTTCAAGCGGCTATTTTAGATGGCAATGTAAAACGAGTGTTGGCGCGTTTTCATGCAGTACCAACTTGGCCCGGTGAAAAGAAAACCGAAAATGCTATGTGGGAATTGGCCGAGCATTATATGCCGAGCGAACGCTGTGGCGACTACACTCAAGCGATGATGGATTTAGGGGCAACCTTATGCACACGCTCTAAACCGCAATGTTTGATTTGCCCTTTGCAAGCCGATTGCTTAGGGCGACGTAGCGAAGACCCAGTTCAATTTCCTATCCGTAAACCTAAGAAAGCCGCTAAGCCAGAGAAAAGTCTGCAATTGTTGGTGCTAGTGAATGACGATAATCAAGTATTGATGGAAAAACGCCCGCAAGTAGGTATTTGGGGTGGACTCTGGAGTTTGCCTGAATTGGCGAGCGAAGAAAGTGTTGTCTTGCACGTTGAACAACGTTTTCAAACAAGCACCCACACGATAGCTCCGCTAAACGCTTTTCGTCATACGTTTAGTCACTACCATTTGGATATTGAGCCAAGTCGAGTTGAAATTGGCCCTATTGGCGCTGTATTTGAGCCCGGAAAATACCAATGGTTTTCATTGAATGAAGCGTTTTCCCTGGGTTTACCAGCGCCAGTCCGCAGTATTTTAGATAATATGAATAAGGGCTAATGTTTTATTAGACAATGGTTAGCTCTTATTTATGCAGTATATATTTAAGCGATATTTATTTCAGTAACCGTGATTTCAGGCGTATTTCTTTTAGAGCGCCGTTAATTGGAGTCGAAAGTAATGGAAAATACGTCATATTTTAAGCGCCTTAGGGACATTTTTGTTTCTTTTCTGATGTTAGGATTAACCAGTTTTGGCGGTCCGGCGGCGCATTTAGGTAACTTTAATCGGGAGTTTGTGCAGCGTAAAAAGTGGGCAACAGAGTCTCAATTTGCTCAGTGGGTGGCATTAAGTCAAATCGTCCCAGGCCCAGGGTCGAGTCAAGTGGGTTTTGCAATCGGCTATCATCGTGGTGGCTATGGGGGTGGTCTGGCCGCCTTTTTGGCTTTTACCTTGCCTTCTTTTGTGGTCATGGTGTTGTTGGCTAAATTTGGTCAGGCATGGCAAGGCAGTGTGTTATTTGAAGGTGTCGTGCATGCATTGAAACTACTGGCTGTGGTGGTGGTAGCGGATGCGTGTCTTACTATGTGGCGCTCATTTTGTCAGCGTAAAAGCATGATGCTGGTGGCGTTATTAAGTGCTTTGTTTATTACTTTTTCACCGTTTGAGCTGGCCAGTCTTGTGGTCTTGTTGTTGGTCGCTGTAGTGGGTATGTTGAGCCCAGTAGCTACAGCAGAACATACTGAAGCTTTACCCAAGGTACGTTTTGGTTATTGGCTTTTGGTCATCTCGCTGGGGATATTTGGGGCGAGTTTTCTTGTCGATGGTGGTTTATTCGGGTTGTTTGCGAGTTTTTATCAAGCGGGCGCCTTGGTCTTTGGTGGCGGTCACGTGGTGCTGCCTATGCTGTCAGCGTTTGTCTCCGATACCGTATCAGACTCAAATCTATTATTAGGCTATGCCGCTGCGCAAGTGGTGCCTGGACCTATGTTTACCATGGCGAGCTTTCTTGGTGCAGCGGTAGCTCCGAGTGGGACGAATGATTGGCTTTGGGCTGCGGTAGCGACCTTGGCTGTTTTCTCATCTGGCTTGTTGTTGATGCTAAGTGGGCAGAATATGTGGCAAACCTTGTCCACGAATGTGCGCTTTCGCTCTGCGGTAGGCAATGTGAATGCCGCGGTAGTAGGGATCTTGATAGCCGCTTTGTATCACCCAATTGCCTCTTCTAGCGTGCTCAATGGTTGGGATCTAGCTTGTGTGCTGGTGGGTTTCTTATGGCTTAAGTTTAAGCGCCCTTCGATTTTTTCGTTGATTATCGTGTTTATTTTGGTCGGCGTGCTGCGTAGCTATCTGTAAGTTTGTATTAGCGTTTTGGTTGGAGAGGCTGCGTGCAGTGACAGACCTTGATTTTTGATGTTTTAACGCCATTATGAAAAGCATCCTTTTTAAATCGCGAGTTATTCTTATGTCGAACACTGTTTTTTGCAAAAAGTACCAAAAAGACATGGAAGCGTTAGATCGCGCACCCTTACCTGGCGCCAGAGGGCAAGAGATTCTACAAACTGTGTCTAAGCAGGCATGGCAAGAATGGCAAATGTTGCAAACGATGATCATTAATGAAAAACAACTTAATCTAATGCTGCCGGAATCTCGTAAGTACGTGATGGAGCAGATGGAGAAATTTTTCAATAATGAGCCGACAGATAAAGTAACAGGCTACGTTAGTCCAGACGATATCGTCGAGTTATAAAGTTTCTAGCGACTATTTGCTAACAACGACTTTTGTTAGCTAGCTACTTTTAAATAATGACTTTTTAATCGCGTTAAAAAGTCATTAAAAAGCCCGATTAATATGGCTTAGTCGGGCTTTTTTTGGTTATAACTGACCTTTATAGAAACATTTATTGCGTCAAGAAACTACCAAAGAGCACACTTTTGACTGGCTCTTGATTGGTTTCTTTCTTGAGTGCGATGTTTACTGCCACCGCGGCTTCTTCACGGGTCTTTTCTCTTTCTTGAGCGCCAGAGACTTGAGCATCGGTGCGCGAGCTTAAAAACATCACTAAGGCATCTCTGATGAGTGGCATATTGGCTTGAATGATGGCTTCATGAGAGCTATCTGTTTGTATGGTTATACTAGTTTTAATGTACTTAAGACGGCTGCTAGCGGTTGTGTAATTTACAATAAAGTCTGGAGTGAGTTCTACGTAAGCGGGTTGATTCGGGTTTTCTTCGTCTGCAGCCAGTGTGAAATTGCTAAATAAAGAGGCAAGTATCAAGCTCAGTGCAAAAAATTGTTTTAAAGTTGTTATCGGTGACATCATTTGGTCTCGTACTCATTTTAATAGTCAGTATACTAACTGTCATTAAAGTCGTATGTCAGTAGGAATTTAAACTTTCCTATATTGTCATCGTCGTTACTAACTATTTCAACTTTAAAAGACAGAATGTGAAGGCCCTATATGTTTACTATTTTTTCGGCGCGTCGTTTTCATGGTGTGATTGGTTTTGCTGCTTTTATTTTGCTGGGTGTAGCATTTTACATGGAATATCAAATGGGTTTAGAACCTTGTCCATTATGTATGCTGCAGCGTATAGTCTTGTTAATAATCGGTGTGGTTTCGTTGTTTTCAGCGATCATGTCTAGCCAACGTTTAAGAAAGTGGTTGTCTATTGTTGTCGTTATTTTGTCATTATTAGGAGCGGCACTGGCTATTCGCCATTTGTATTTACAGAACTTACCTATTGATGATTTGCCTGCTTGCTTGCCGGGCTTGAGTTATATGATAGATGCATTTCCTTGGCAAGATGTTGCTAAAGCCATGATTATGGGCACGGGAGATTGTGGTGAAGTAGTGTGGACTTTCTTAGGTCTAAGTATTCCGGGTTGGACTCTCATTGCTTTTGTAGGCATGGCTATTATTAATGGTTTTATTGCGTTTCGTAGGGTTAACAAGGGTTAATCATAAAGAATCGAAACGTTACAATTCCCTGATTTGAGCCGCTTGCAGGGGATAATCGTTCGGAATATGCTAGATAAAAAGCCAAGTACATCTTTTACTTACCATTAGCGAGAGACGTTACCGTCGCTCGTTAGCGCAAGAATGGAGTCACGCTATGTTAGAGCGATGTAAAACAGCACAAGAGCGTTGGGGTGGAGTGCATGTGATCATTGATCGGTGGTTAGAACAACGCCGTCAACTAATTGAAGCGGGGATGTACTTGCGCGAACGAGGTGAATGTACACCAACAGACACGCCTAAAATCCAAGCGTTTTGCGAACAACTAGTAGACTACGTTTCTGTAGGACATTTTACTGTTTACGAACAGTTAGCTTTAGAAGCAAAAGATTTTCATGATGCCAGCGCGGTAAAACTATTGAAAACGCTTTTGCCTGAGATCGACCATACCACGCAGCTCGCCATTGAATTTCACGATAAATACGACACGAAAGACCACTGTAATACTCAGCTAGAAGCTTTGCCATTTTCGCTGCAAGCCTTGAGTGTCGTTATGGCAGAACGTTTTGAGTACGAAGATAGATTAATCAAGGAACTCCATGAAGCCCATAGTGAACAAGGCGCTTAAACTGTGTTTTGTTATCTCCACGTCGGCATTACTGCTGTCGTGTTCTGCTAAATCACCTGAAAGAACCGCAGAATATGCGGTTCAAGGTCTGTATTCTGCTGCCTTAAGCCAAGATGGTAGTGCCGCGGTGATTGGTTCGATACAACATGGTGGTAGCTATTGGACGACAGCATTAAACGACCGTCGTTATAATTGGAATCACGCCAAAGGCGAATACACCTCATTAACCAGTGTCGATATTGACCCGACTAATGCTTTTGCCGCAACAGGCTCAGCGCGCACCTTGGTCTTATGGAATACCAGTAATGGTCATTCTGCCGGTTTTTGGAACACGCCGGGCGATATAAAATCGTTAAAACTCACCAATAATGGTGATTTCGCGTTAGTCGGATTGGATGATCAGACAGCGCGCTATTTTGATGTTAAAAATGGCGGCATCAAACAAACTTTTCGCACTGGAGCCATCGTTCGCTCAGTGGCTGTGACTCCCGATGGTGCGCTAGGATTAACTGGCGACGACAAACATCAGGTTATTCTTTGGGATACTCAAACCGGCAAACAGAAATTCTTATGGCGCTTGAGTAACCGCATCTCAACCGTGGCGTTATCGGCTGACGGGAAATACGCTTTTGGCGCGGCACAACTTGGCAACGCTAAAGTCTGGTCAACACGCACCGGTAAAGAAGTCGCCACCGTTAATACGGGCGATCTCGAAAGGCGTCAAAATACCATTAGCCAAGCCGTCTTCTCCACGAATGATGGAAACCTCCTAGTCGGCGGTGTGAATCGACGTGTTTCACTGCGTAATATTAGTTCGGGAGAAACAGTAAAAGAGTGGGATTTGTATCTGAAAGACACGCTCCGTCCTACGGGGGCAAGTGTGTTGGCGTTAGCCTTTGGTAAAGATGGGCGTTATTACGCCATTGGCAGTAATGGCTATCTCAATGTGTTGGAATAGTGAATGTGCTGAAATAACGAAAGTGTTGAAACAACCAAGCAATTAGAGCAACAAACATTAGAACAATGAATCTACCGGAATTAATAGTTTATGGTTTCCTTTCCTGCTAAATGGGCTGCATTGGCCGCTAGTCAAGGTTTTGTGTCCGTAGCGGCAGGAGCATTTGGTGCTCATGCCTTAACCAAAGTATTAGATGAAAAAGCCTTAAGCTGGTGGCACACCGGCAGTCAGTATCTTATGTATCATGCATTAGCAGGGTTGTTAGTCGCGGCTCTAGCGGTCTACTTACCTTCAGCGAAAAGAATTGTTGTGCTTTTTGTTATTGGCAATACGTTTTTTGCCGGTAGCTTATATGTGATGGCGCTAACAGGAGTGCTATGGCTGGGTGCCATTACCCCGATTGGTGGACTGTGTTATCTCGTCGGCTGGTTTTTGCTGACTAAATCCCTATGGCAGTGGCATCGTAATAATGAGCCTAATGCCAAACCGGGTGCAAAATAGTACGTAAAGCAGGACATAAAGGCTAAATTCCGGTAGGATAGCCGCCAAAATTCACCGTCGATCAAAAAACGTTCGATAGACTGTTTCCGCCAAAGTGATACGAATCAAAATCATGCAAGATCCAATGAATGACAATCAAGAGCTAAATAGCCAAGCGCCAATTAAAAAACGTACTATTCGTAGTTTTGTTGTGCGTGGTGGCCGTATGACCGAAGGTCAGCAAAAAAACTATGACGCTAACTGGGCATTTTATGGCCTAGAGCTAGCCGATGGCAGAATTGACTATCAAACGATCTTCGGTCGTGAGTCTGACGTTGTCATCGAAGTGGGTTTTGGTATGGGGGCGTCTTTGGTTGAAATGGCCAAAAACGCCCCTGAAAAAGACTTTATTGGTATCGAAGTTCACCCGCCAGGGGTTGCAAAGCTGATGATGCTGGCACAAGAAGAAGGACTTAAAAATCTTCGAGTTTATTGTGACGACGCCATTGAAGTCATGGCATCCTGCTTACCAGAGCAAGCCGCGAGCGCATTCCAATTATTCTTCCCTGATCCTTGGCACAAGAAAAAGCACAACAAACGTCGCATTGTGCAGCCTTTGTTTGCTCAGCAAGTAGCCAATGTACTTAAAGAAAGCGGCTACTTTCATATGGCGACCGATTGGCAACCTTATGCAGAGCACATGCTAGAAGTCATGGAATTACAGGAAAATTATACGAATGCAGCAGGCAAAGGCTTATATCATCCTCGACCTGAATGGCGTCCGTTAACAAAATTTGAACAACGTGGAGAACGACTTGGTCACGGTGTCTGGGATTTGATTTACAACAAGCAATAAAAAAGCGGCCAAGGCCGCTTTTTTATTAAACATAAGAAGTTGAAACTATTTAATTTCAACGCTCTCACGGCTGTTGCCAGCGTCAAAGTATTCTTGGAATACTTTAGGAGTACGGCCACGGCCAGTCCATTCGTGAGTTTGGCCATTGGCTTCTAAGCGGTATTTAGGCTCAACAGTTTTGCCTTTGTTAGCGCTGTTTTTTGGCGTGCTTAATAAAGCCACTTCTTCCATCGTCAGGCCGCTTTTCGCGATTAGTTGAGCAATTTCTTCGGCGCGTGCTGATTTTTCAGCTTCTTCAGCAAGGCGAGCTTCTTCTTCTTCTTTCACTTTTTCTAATGCGTTAGTAAAACCAGCGATTAGGTTTTCAAGCTGAGCAACCGTTAATTCTTTTGCTGCTGCACGTGCTTTTGCTTTATTGCCTGCTAATTCAAGTAATAAACTCATAAGTATCCTCTAATGTATCTGTTAAGAACGGGTTGTTGTTTGTACTACACCGAATAAAGAGATTCATCCTTACACTCAATAAGTGTCGAAACGGTACTACTTGTTTGAACGACTTTTTGTTAAGAAATTGTTTAACTTTCTTCTTTTCTTTGCGTATTAGGATGAAAGTAATTGTTGTATTGTTATCTAAATCGTAAAAAAGATAACTGTCCATCCATGTGAGAGACATACTATCAAATACATTTTGGACAATATTCATGACAATTCAAGTTTCACCTGTGAATTCTAATGAAAAAAAACCAAATATGCGAATTTAATAATCTATTAAAACTTACATAAAGTGTAAAAAATAGGGTAAATAATGAGACGTCTTGAAAATACATTAAGCCGAGAGTTTTCTATACAAGAAAAATATTCCCGAAATATATTAGCCATGTTTGAGGACGGGGCGACGGTTCCTTTTATTGCTCGCTATCGAAAAGAAAGTACAGGTGGAATGTTAGACGTGGATTTAAGGCGCTTTCATGAACGCTGGCAATATCTTGTTGAATTAGAAAAACGCAGAATATCTATTTTAACAGCACTTGAAAATAAACCTGATTGCCCTAAAGGCGTGATAACAAAAATTAACCAAGCAATTACAAAATCTGAATTAGAAGATATTTTCGCACCATTCAAAACAACGCGTAAAAGCAAAGCGTCTGAAGCGATAGAAATTGGATTAAAACCCCTAGCAGAAGACTTGTGGGCAGGCACGCTATCTGAGCAGCCTCAGGACCTAGTTCAATGGTTGAAGAGCAGGTCACTAGAGATAGAGGTTCAAAAAGCCTTAGAGGGCGCATTAGATATTATTATAGAAACCTTATCTCAGGATACGGAACTTCTGAAGCAAGGGCGTTCTTTATTGTTATCCATAGGCCAAGTGCAAAGTAAATTAGTGCGAGGCAAAAAAGACGTAGGTGAGAAGTACAGAGATTATTTTGATTATAGTGAAGCGGTTAAAAAGATACCCTCTCATCGATTATTAGCGTTATTTCGGGGTAAAAAAGAAGCTATTTTAAAGCTGAGTATTAATCTACCAAATGAAACGGGAGATCTGTCTCGGTTAAATCTGGATCATTTAGCATTTATTTTCAGCCCACAAGTAGAAAGAAATGCTGCTTTATGTAAGTTGAATGTCAATCAGAAACGATATTTGTTCTTAGCGTGGGAGAAAAAGCTAAGTGCTAAACTTGAAAGTGATATTTTCTCTGTTTTAAAAGAACAAGCGGAAGAGGGGGCTATTAATGTTTTTGCAAACAACCTTAATGACTTATTAATGTCCGCTCCAGCAGGTCCTCATCGAGTGATAGGCGTGGACCCAGGTTTTCGTAATGGCGTTAAACTCGCCGTTATTAGTGAATTCGGGGAGCTTGTTGATCATGGTGTTATTTATCCATTCACTTCTGAAACTCAAAAACAAAAAGCCATATCATCACTTCTAAATTACATTACGCAACATAATGTTGAGTGGTTGGCTATTGGTAATGGCACCGCATCTAGAGAAACAGAACAGCTAGCCAATCAGCTGATTCAAGCAGAAGGGCTGTCTTGTCGCGCAGTGGTAGTGAGCGAAGCAGGCGCATCGGTGTATTCTGCATCTGATGTTGCGATCAGCGAATTTCCCGATTTGGATGTGACCATTCGTGGCGCTGTATCCATCGCTCGACGTTTTCAAGATCCGCTCGCTGAACTGGTCAAAATCGATCCTCAAGCCATCGGAGTGGGCCAGTATCAACACGATGTAAAGCCCGCGCAGTTGGCCAGCTCATTAGCTAATGTCGTAGAAGACTGCGTAAATAAAGTCGGCGTGGATGTGAATCTCGCCTCGGCGTCATTATTGTCTTACGTCGCGGGTCTATCCAACCGTATGGCGCAAAATATTATTGATTACCGCCGCCAAAAAGGCCGTATCGAATCTCGTGAAGAGTTGTTAAAAGTGAAAGGCATAGGCGCCAAAGGCTTTGAACAATGTGCGGGTTTTTTAAGAGTATTAGAAGGTCGCGAGGTATTAGATAGCTCAGGCGTGCATCCGGAGTCTTATCCACTGGTACGGACCATGGCGAAAGCGATGAACATGCAGATCCAGAGCTTATTAGGCAATGTGTCGGCGATTAACCAGTTGCAACTTAAGTTTGCTGACTTTTCGGGTATTGACCGTTATACCTTTGACGATACATTAAAAGAGCTGGCCAAGCCTGGCCGTGATCCTCGTCCAGAGTTCCGTTATGCCGAGTTCGATCAAGGTGTTCAGTCAATGTCTGACTTGGTTGAGGGAATGTCATTAGAAGGCGTTGTAACTAATGTCGCGGCTTTTGGCGCGTTTGTAGACATAGGTGTGCATCAAGATGGGTTGATCCATATTTCGCAGCTTGCGGATCGCTTTGTGAAAGACCCAAGAGACCTAGTACGAGTAGGGCAGGTAATAAAAGTCACTGTACTGGAAGTCGATGAGAAGCGAAAAAGAATCAGCTTAAAAGCCGCTGGTTTATAAATTAGAGGTCTATAAATTACAGGCTTTAAAAAAACTATTGCAGAAAAAACTGATTGGGTGCGAAACACCCAATCGGTTAGTAATGACCAATAACAGCCAGCAAAGCCAATATCGTGAACCCTGTTTACAACGTAGCCGCAATATCGCTTTTTGCTTTTATAAAAGCGTCAGCACCCGCTTCGCCCAAAGCTTGTCCGCCTGCGATAAAAGTTTCTTTTACATTTACACCAATAAAAGCCAAGAAGGTTTTCAAGTAAGGCACTTGATGATCCATGGCGGTCTCTGCCAAAAAGCTACCACTTGCAACAAAAAGATAAGCGTCTTTGTTTACTAAGCCAACAGGGCCATTTTCAGTGTATTTGAAAGTACGGCCCGCGCGAGCAATGTAATCAAAGTAAGACTTTAAGGTAGACGGAATACCGAAGTTATACATAGGCGCAGAAATCGCAATCACATCAGCGGCTTCCAACTCTTCGATTAATCCATCACCAATGGCAACGATGGCTTGCTGCTCTGGTGAACGCTCTTCTGCAGGAGTAAACAATGCACCCAATGTTTCGCTCGTGAGGTGAGGAAGAGGTTCTGCATTTACATCGCGAACAATGACTTCACCATTTGGGTTTTTTACTAACCATGCCTCCACAAACTCATTTGTGAGCTGGCGAGATTTAGAGTTATCGCCAGAAGCACTGGAATCAATGCGTAATAAAGTAGCCATAGTGGGTTCTCCAATAAAGTCGTTAAGCTGAATGATTCAGCGATTTGTTTCGATGTGGCTATATTAAGGGCAGTTAATTCGATAAAAAAGCGCATTATTTAGCAGATATCAATCGAAAAATACGATATATATAATGTTTGAATCAACAAAGAGAGATGAGCAGTGAGAGCACCTCGAGTAACATTGGAGCAATGGCGAGTATTACAGACGGTTGTCGACAAAGGTGGCTTTGCGCAAGCCGCAGAAGCGTTACACAAAAGTCAGTCGTCTGTCAGTTACACCGTCGCCAAGTTACAGGAGCAACTAGGCTACCCTTTATTGGTTATCGCTGGGCGTAAAGCAAAATTAACTGAGCGCGGTGAGGTGCTACTACGTCGCTCAAGGCATCTTATTAAAGAAGCCGTCGACCTTGAAGAACTCGCTAATACCTTAGGTCAAGGCTGGGAGCCAGAGCTAGAAGTTATTGTTGATCAAGCCTTCCCAACCCCAGCATTATTAAATGCATTAAAAGCGTTTGAGCCACAAAGCCAAGGCACACAAGTACAGCTGAAAGAAGTTGTCTTAAGTGGTGGTCTTGAAGCACTTAAAAAAGGTCATCCAGATTTAGTATTAAGCAGCATTGTGCCAAAAGGGTATCTTGCCGACCCCATTGTTGAAGTTGAAATGATAGCCGTCGCAGCGGCAGAACATCCTTTGAATCAAGAAACTTTACCAATAAACAACGAAAGACTGAGCCACGAGCTTCAACTAGTTATTCGTGACTCCGCTGTAGAAGCCCCCATCGACGCAGGTTGGTTAGGTACCAATCGTCGCTGGACCGTATCCAGCGTACAATCATCCTTAGAAATTGTAAGCAACGGAATTGGCTTCGCCTGGCTACCAAAAGCAGACCTAAAAGAAGCCTTAGAAAACGGAAAATTAAAAGTACTTAACCTAGTCTCAGGCGGCGAACGAGCATTCTACATGTACGCCATCTTCGGCAAAGGCGAACGCACCGGCCCCGCCGCCAGACTACTCGTCGAACTCCTACAAAAAGAATGCAACCTCTGTCCAAACAAAAACCTCTAGCCAAAAGCCACGGAACACACGAACCAACCACACGAGACACCAGTGAAAATCGACAGGTCTTGCACTGTCACTTGTAGGTCAGCCTTTAGGCTGATGACCACTGTGCCAATAAAATCAAACAGACGAGACACCTGTGAAAATCGACATGGTCTTGCACTGTCACTTGTAGGTCTGCTTACCTTGAAAAAGAGCGGCTGATGACCACTGTGCCAATAAAACCAACCAGACGAAACACCTGTGGAAATCGACATGGTCTTGCACTGTCACTTGACCTGTCACTTGATCTTTCACTTGTAGGTCAGCCTTTAGGCTGATGCCCACTGTGCCAATAAAACCAAACAGACGAGACACCTGTGAAAATCGACATGGTCTTGCATTGTCACTTGCCCTTGATCTTTCACTTGTAGGTCAGCTTACCTTGAAAAAAGAGCGGCTGATGACCACTGTGCCAATAAAACCAACCAGACGAGACACCTGTGATTAACATGACTCTTTTTTCAACTAACAAACCATCACCTGCCATTTCGACTTTAGCTGATGATTGGATGCAAACAATCTCCAGTTATTAGCCTAAAGGCTAACCTACAAGACCTGACATTCAGGATTAACCTGATTCAACCAACTTGCCCTTGCACTTGACCTGTCATTTGTAGGTCAGCCTTTAGGCTGATGACCACTGTGCCAATAAAATCAAACAGACGAGACACCGGTGATTAACATGACTATTTTTTCTAACTAACAAAACCATCACCAACATTTTGACTTTAACCGACGATTGGATTCAAACAATCTCCAGTTATTAGCCTAAAGGCTAACCTACAAGACCTGACATTCAGGATTAACCTGATTCAACCAACTTGCCCTTGCACTTGATCTGTCACTTGTAGGTCAGCCTTTAGGCTGATGACCACTGTGCCAATAAAACCAAACAGACGAGACACCTGTGATTAACATGACTCTTTTTTCAACTAACAAAACCATCGCCTGCCATTTCGACTTTAACCGACGATTGGGTTCAAACAATCTCCAGTTATTAGCCTAAAGGCTAACCTACAAGACCCGAGACAAGGTGCCTGACACCTGTGATTCACGAGACTCTTTTTTCAACTAATAAACCATCGCCCATCATTTCGACTTTAATTTTCGTCTACAATAAAATAAAGGGAACTATAAAAAAGGATGCTTTATGTCATGGAGCGATTTAAGAAAAGGTAGATATTCAAAATCACAGGGTGAATATCTTATAACCTTTAAAACAGAAGGTAATCGCACTTATTTTCAGGATTTCAAACTAGCATGTTTGTTTTGTCAGCAAATAGAAGTGAACGAAATCAACCATCAATGTACCTGGTTAGCTTGGGTGCTCATGCCTGATCATTTTCATGGATTACTTCGCTTAGATTCGCAAACCGATCTTTCGGTCGTGATAGGATCATTAAAAGGAAGAAGCGCTAAAATTCTTAATCATTCTAGAAACTCCAAAGGCAGTATTTGGCAAACGAGATTCTACGATAGAGCGCTTCGAACTGAAGATGACAGGAAGAATATAGCCAGATATATAGTCGCTAACCCACTTCGTAAAAAATTGGTTAATAGTGTTAGAAGCTACCCCTTTTGGGACTCCGTTTACCTTTAGGCTGATGACCACTGTGCCAATAAAACCAACCAGACGAGACACCTGAGATTAACATGACTCTTTTTTCAACTAACAAACCATCACCTGCCATTTTGACTTTAATCGATGATTGGGTGACAAGCATTTGTAGGTCAGCCTTTAGGCTGATGACCACTGTGCCAATAAAACCAAACAGACGAGACACCTGTGATTAACATGACTCTTTTTTCAACTAACAAACCATCACCTGCCATTTGGGCTTTAACCGATGATTGGATTCAAACAATCTCCATTTATTAGCCTAAAGGCTAACCTACAAAAACCAAGACCAAGCCATCACCTGCCATTTGGGCTTTAGCCGATGGTTGGATGCAAACAATCTCCATTTATTAGCCTAAAGGCTAACCTACAAGACCCGAGACCAAACCATCACCTGCCATTTTGACTTTAACCGATGATTGGATTCAAACAATCTCCATTTATTAGCCTAAAGGCTAACCTACAAGACCTGAGACCAAGCCATCACCTGCCATTTCGACTTTAACCTACGATTGGATGCAAACAATCTCCATTTATTAGCCTAAAGGCTAACCTACAAAAACCAAGACCAAACCATCACCTGCCATTTTGACTTTAGCCGATGATTGGATTCAAACAATCTCCATTTATTAGCCTAAAGGCTAACCTACAAGACCCGAGACCAAGCCATCACCTGCCATTTGGGCTTTAACCGATGATTGGATGCAAACAATCTCCAGTTATTATCCAAAACCAATCTATAAGAAGCTGTTGTGTCGATTCTAATATCGACTTTTGTTTTTAATTGTCATTTTATTTATGACAATTGTGGTTGAGCTGATGTGGTGCTCGGGGTTTAATAGACACAATTATTCCTATTTTATTAAACAAACGTCTAAAACAAGGACGATCTATGACACAGGATATTGTTATCCTCGCTGCCGGTAAGGGCAGCCGTATGAAATCTAAGCTTCCTAAAGTACTGCATTCCATTGCTGGAGTGCCTATGGTGAGACGAGTACTGACGGTTGCGAGTTCTTTACCAAATGCTGTTTTGCATCTTATTGTTGGGCATCAAGGTGAAGATGTCGCTGTAAAATGTCAGGATTTTTCGGCCAATATTGTTTGGCAAAATGACCCACAAGGTACTGGCGATGCTTTGAAGCGAGTTGCACCTCATTTGCAAGAAGAGGGCTCAACGCTAACTTTGTACGGCGATGTGCCTTTGATCCAAACCAGCACCTTAGAAAAGATGACATCTTTATCGACGCCTAATTCTTTGGTGCTGTTGACCGTTACTTTGGAGAATCCCACAGGCTACGGCCGTATTGTGCGTAATGCAGGCAACAAGGTCACGGCGATTGTTGAGCAAAAAGACGCTAATGACGAAGAGTTAAAAATTCAAGAAGTAAACACGGGTATTTTGCTGGCTCCTAATGCGCATTTACAAACATGGCTGGCGGCGCTTACCAATAACAACGCCCAGCAGGAATATTATCTGACCGATATTATCGCCATGGCTGCACGCGACGGTGTCGACATAGTCACGGTGCAGCCGTCTTCTGAAACCGAAGTGTCCGGAGTGAATGACCGAGTACAATTGGCCGCATTAGAGCGCGTTCTACAACGCCAACAAGCCGACGAGCTGATGAGAAATGGCGCGACCTTACTCGACCCTTCACGTATTGATGTGCGTGGAGAGTTAACCACAGGGCAAGATGTTGTGATCGATATTAACTGTATCTTTGAAGGCAAAGTGGTGATCGGTGATGACGTTGAAATAGGGCAAAATTGCCACCTAAAAGACTGCACCATAGGCAAAGGCACTATTATTAAAAGCAACACGCTAATTGACGATAGCCAAGTCGGCGAGAACTGCGATATTGGTCCGTTTGCTAGACTTCGTCCTGGTACGCAATTAGCGAATAAAGCCAAAATTGGCAACTTCGTCGAAACCAAAAAAGCCATGATTGGCGAAGGCAGCAAGGTCAATCACCTTAGTTACATTGGCGACACGCAAATGGGCGCGGGCGTCAATATCGGTGCTGGTACGATCACCTGTAACTACGATGGCGTGAATAAATATCTGACCCAAGTGGCAGACAATGTGTTTATCGGTTCTAACTCTGCGTTAGTCGCCCCTGTCAGCATTGCTGCCGGTGCGACCATTGCCGCCGGGTCAACCATCACCAAAAATGTAGCGTCTAATCAGCTGGCCTTAGGCCGAGCTCGTCAGACCGCAAAAGACAATTGGCCTAAACCGACTAAAAACACGTCTAAATAAGCCAGCCATTAAAAAGAATCGCGTTCTTTTTAACCAATAGAATCGAAGGACAGTACACATGTGTGGAATAGTAGGAGCAATTGCTCGCCGTAATGTATCTAAAATCCTTATTGAAGGATTAAGTCGCCTAGAATACCGAGGCTATGACTCTTCAGGTATTGCTATTAATAACGAACAAGGGGTTTTCTCTCACCGTGCAGTAGGCAAAGTGCAGGCGCTAAAAGACAAATTCACCGCAGAACCTCTAGATGGCATGATAGGGATTGCTCATACACGTTGGGCCACTCATGGCAAGCCAACAGAAGCCAATGCGCATCCGCATTTTTCAGGTGACGAGCTAGCCCTAGTGCATAACGGCATTATTGAAAATCATGAAATATTGCGCAGCCAAT
Organism: Marinomonas sp. TI.3.20; assembly: GCF_038155025.1. Classification (NCBI taxonomy): domain Bacteria; kingdom Pseudomonadati; phylum Pseudomonadota; class Gammaproteobacteria; order Oceanospirillales; family Oceanospirillaceae; genus Marinomonas; species Marinomonas sp. TI.3.20. The sequence goes on from NZ_JBAKAS010000001.1 coordinate 527,996, forward strand.
TAAAAGCCAAAGGCTACGAGTTTAAATCAGAAACGGATACCGAAGTGATTGTTCATTTAATTCATAATGAACTTAAAACACAGCCAAATTTACTAAAAGCCGTTCAAGCGACATTGACTCAGCTAGAAGGTGCGTTTGCCATTGCAGTGGTAAATAAAACCGACAAAGAGCGTTTTATTGCGGCTCGTAAAGGCAGCCCTTTAGTGGTTGGCGTGGGTATCGAAGAAAACTTTGTCGCGTCTGATCAGTTGGCACTTTTGCACGTAACAGACAAATTCATCTTCTTGGAAGAGGGCGATGTCGTCGAAGTGACACGAGACAATGTGGTTATTTATGATCAAAAAGGCGAGCGACAAGAGCGCCCGGTCAATGTCTTTAACCACAACGTAGACGCTACCGACAAAGGCGAATATCGCCATTACATGATGAAAGAAATCTACGAGCAGCCAAGTGTTATCGCAGCTTGCTTAGAAGGTCGCATCAGTGAAAACAAAGTGTTAATTAACTGCTTTGGTGCTGACTCTGCTTTTCTAAAAGATGTAGAGAATATTCATATCGTTGCTTGTGGTACTAGTTATCACGCCGGACTTGTCGCCAAATATTGGATAGAAGATTTAGCTGGCTTACCTTGTAGTGTCGAAGTCGCCAGTGAATATCGTTACCGTAAAGTTGCCGTGCCAAAAAACACGCTGTTCCTAACCTTGTCTCAATCTGGTGAAACGGCGGATACGTTAGCCGCCCTTCGTAAAGCAAAAGAGCAAGGTTACTTAACCACGCTGGCTATTTGTAACGTACCGTCTAGTACACTGGTTCGTGAATCGGCATTAACTCTGATGACCCGAGCTGGCGCTGAAATTGGTGTTGCATCAACGAAAGCCTTTACTACCCAGCTAACGGCTTTATTGATTACCAGTATCGCGATTGCCGTAGAAAATGGCCTGTCTGCCGAGCGAGAAAAAGAACTGGTTCAAGCTATGCGCTCGTTGCCAGCGTATGTAAACGCCGCCTTGTTACAAGATGAGCACATTCAAAAAGTGTCAGATCGCTTTGCCAACAAGCACAACGCCTTGTTCCTAGGCCGTGGTGCCATGTACCCGATTGCGTTGGAAGGCGCCTTAAAGCTGAAAGAGATTTCTTATATACATGCCGAAGCTTACCCTGCCGGAGAGCTGAAACATGGACCATTAGCGCTCGTCGATGAAGACATGCCAATCATCACCATGGTGCCGCATAACGGCATGCTGGATAAATTAAAATCCAACATGCAAGAAGTCGCAGCCCGTGGCGGTGAGTTATACGTTTTTGCCGACCGAAGCACCAATCTTCATAATGAAGACAACATCATCTTCACCGAAGTGCCAAAAGTAGAAGAGATACTAGAGCCCATCGTACACACGATCCCACTGCAACTCTTGTCTTACCACGTCGCCGTTGTAAAAGGCACCGATGTCGACCAACCGAGGAATTTAGCCAAATCCGTAACGGTCGAATAAAAAGCCCCTCATCATAATCTTCCTTTGTGGTTGTTCAATAATTAACTATACAGGTTCATAGTTATGTATCCTGGTCCATAGTTATATATTCTCCTTGTATGGTTGGTTCTAACCATATGAGGAGAGTTTTATGGGTGCTACTTACAATCGTTTTTCCGATAATCAGATATCAAAGAAAATTAACAGCGGCAGAGGAGAAAAGAGCTCTTACAAACCATCACCCATCTTTTCGACTTTAACCGATGATTGGATGCAAACATTTGTAGGTCTGCTTACCTTGAAAAAAGAGCGGCTGATGACCACTGTGCCAATAAAACCAAACAGACGAGACACCTGTGACGATCTAGATGGTCTTGCCCTAGCTCTCCCCCTTAACTTCAAGGGGGAGCTGGAGGGGGTTGCACTGGATCTTGACCTAGAACTTGACCTGTCATTTGTAGGTCTGCTTACCTTGAAAAAAGAGCGGCCGAGACCACTGTGCCAATAAAACCAAACAGACGAGACACCTGTGACGATCTAGATGGTCTTGCCCTAGCTCTCCCCCTTAACTTCAAGGGGGAGCTGGAGGGGGTTGCACTGGATCTTGACCTAGAACTT